>NZ_JBSFRK010000064.1:0-32650 GCF_053589195.1 Streptomyces sp. NPDC003379
TTCCACGACGGCGCCGAGGAGCGGGTGTCCGGCGGCGTCGAGCCCGGCTCCCGCCCGCGCGGCGTCGCATCCGACGCAGCGACGGCCCGACCGCCGCAGCGGTGCCGAATCCGTCGCTTTCGAAAGACTCGGAGGACCTGCGGTGCACGAACTGCCGCAACAGCTGGTCAACGGCCTGCTACTCGGATCCATGTACGGCCTGATCGCCATCGGCTACACCATGGTCTACGGCATCGTCCAGCTCATCAACTTCGCCCACGGCGAGATCTTCATGGTCGGCGGCTTCGGCGCCCTCACCGTCTGGCTCTGGCTCCCCGGCTCCACCACCATGTGGGTAGCCATCCCCCTCATGCTCATCGGCGCCGTCATCGTCTCCACCACCATCGCCGTCGGAGCCGAACGCTTCGCCTACCGCCCCCTGCGCGGCGCCCCAAGACTCGCACCACTCATCACCGCCATCGGCCTCTCACTCGCCCTCCAGCAAGCCGTCTGGGCCTGGTACCCCAGCGCCAAGTCGTCCCGCACCTTCCCCGAGATCCCCGGCGACTCCATCCACATCGGCAGCGTCACCATCCAACCCGGCGACCTCTTCCTCGTCGCCGCCGCACCGATCTGCATGTTCGCCCTCGGCTGGTTCGTGATGAAGACCCGCGTCGGCCGCGGCATGCAAGCCACCGCACAAGACCCCGACACCGCCAAACTCATGGGCGTCAACACCGACCGCGTCATCGTCGTCGCCTTCGCCCTCGGCGCCGCCTTCGCCGGCATCGCCGCCGTCGCCTACGGCTTCCGCTACGGCGAAGTCAACTTCCGCATGGGCTTCCTCTGGGGCCTCAAAGCCTTCACCGCCGCCGTCCTCGGCGGCATCGGCAACATCTACGGAGCCATGATCGGCGGACTCGTCCTCGGCATCGCCGAAGCCATGGCCACCGCATACATGAACGACATCCCCGGCATGGACAAACTCGGCGGCCAGTCCTGGGCCGATGTCTGGGCGTTCGTACTCCTCATCATCGTCCTCCTCGTCAGGCCACAAGGCCTCCTCGGCGAGCGCGTCGCGGACAGGGCGTGACCACCATGACCACACACACCACAGCGGCCGACACCCCCCGCCCGCACAAAGAAAACACCCCCCAAGGCCTCCTCCCCATCCCCACCGGCCCCGCCCGCGCCATGGCCACCGGCGGCGGCGCACTCACCACCATCTCCGCCTTCCTCGCCTGGACCTGGACCACCGCCTTCCCCGGCGACCTCACCGTCTACGGCTACCCCGGCGGCCTCCAATGGCTCGTCCTCATCACCGGCGCCCTCACCACACTCCTCGGCCTCGCCTCCTACGGCACCAAGGGCATACGAGCCATCGCACCCGGCAACGCCGACGCCGCCCTCAAATACGCCGCCCTCGCAGCCTTCACCACCGCCTGGTACACAATCCTCGCCATCAGCACCAAACTCGGCGGACTCGCCAACCTCGAACCAGGCGGCTGGATCGCCGCCCTCGCCACCCTCACCGCCCTCACCGGCGCCCTCGCCCTACCCTTCCAACGCCCCCAGACCTACCCGGTCGACCCCGAAGACACCGGCTGGGAACAGTACAAACACCGCCAACGCAACGCCCTCACCATCCTCAGAGGCGCCTTCGCCGCCGAAGCACCCCCCACACCCCGCAAACTCCCCGACTACGCCGAAATCCTCGCCATCGTCGCCGCCCTCGCCACCGGCCTCCTCATCTTCACCTACGGCATCGGCACCGAATACGACGAACTCTTCATCGGCTTCCTCATCTCCGTCGCCCTCGGCTTCGCCGCACTCTCCAAAGCCGGCCTCGTCGCCCAGATCTCCGTCTACACCGCACGCCACCGCAACATCACCCTGCTCGGCGCATTCCTCGCCGCAGCCGCCTTCCCCTTCACCCAGAACGACGACCAATACGCCACCATCGGCGTCTACATCCTCATCTTCGCCACCGTCGCCCTCGGCCTGAACATCGTCGTCGGACTCGCAGGACTCCTCGACCTCGGATACGTCGCCTTCCTCGGCGTCGGCGCCTACGCCGCATCCATGGTCTCCGGATCCCCCTCCTCACCCTTCGACATCCACCTCCCCTTCTGGGCCGCCATCCTCGTCGGCGCCGGAGCCTCCCTCATCTTCGGCGTCCTCATCGGCGCCCCCACCCTGCGCCTGCGCGGCGACTACCTCGCCATCGTCACCCTCGGCTTCGGCGAAATCTTCCGCCTCGTCGCCATGAACAGCGACGGCGCCTCCGGACCCGACATCACCAACGGGTCCAACGGCATCTCCTCCATCCCGAACCTGAAGATCTTCGGCTTCGACTTCGGCCTGGAACACAGCATCGGCGGCTTCACCATCGGCCGCTTCGCCAACTACTTCTTCCTCATGCTGCTCATCACCCTCGTCGTCGTCCTCGTCTTCCGACGCAGCGGCGACTCCCGCATCGGCCGCGCCTGGGTCGCCATCCGCGAAGACGAGACAGCAGCACTCGCCATGGGCATCAACGGCTTCCGCGTCAAACTCATCGCCTTCGCCCTCGGCGCCGCCCTCGCCGGACTCGCCGGCACCGTCCAAGCCCACGTCACCTACACCGTCACACCCGAGCAATACCAATTCGCCAACACCGTCCCACCCAACTCCGCGTTCCTCCTCGCCGCCGTCGTCCTCGGCGGCATGGGCACCATCAGCGGACCCCTCGTCGGCGCCGCACTCCTCTACCTCATCCCCAACAAACTCGCCTTCCTCGGCGACTACCAACTCTTCGCCTTCGGCCTCGCCCTCGTACTCCTCATGCGCTTCCGCCCCGAAGGCCTCATCCCCAACCGCCGCCGCCAACTCGAATTCCACGAAGCCGAACTCGACCCCGGCGAGACACCACCACCCACAGTCCTCAGCAAGACAGGGGCCTGACCCATGACCACCGACACCAACACAACCGGCCACGCCCCAGCCGCCCCCACAGGACAGACCGTCCTCGACGCCCGCGGCGTCACCATGCGCTTCGGCGGCCTCACCGCCGTACGATCCGTCGACCTCACCGTCAACAGCGGCGAAATCGTCGGCCTCATCGGCCCCAACGGCGCCGGAAAAACCACCTTCTTCAACTGCCTCACCGGCCTCTACAACCCCACAGAGGGCGAAGTCCGGTACAAAGGCACCATCCTGCCCGCCAAATCCTTCAAGGTCACCGCGGCCGGCATCGCCCGCACCTTCCAGAACATCCGCCTCTTCGCCAACATGACCGTCCTGGAAAACGTCCTCGTCGGCCGCCACACACGTACGAAGGAAGGCCTCTGGTCAGCGCTCCTGCGCGGCCCCGGCTTCCACAGGGCCGAAGCGGCGTCCAAGGCCCGCGCCATGGAACTCCTGGAATTCGTCGGCCTCGCCGACAAAGCCGAACACCTCTCGCGGAACCTGCCCTACGGCGAACAACGCAAGCTGGAGATCGCACGAGCCCTCGCCAGCGAACCAGGACTGCTGCTCCTCGACGAACCCACCGCGGGCATGAACCCCCAAGAAACCCGCGCCACCGAAGAACTCGTCCTCGCCATCCGCGCCATGGGCATCGCCGTCCTCGTCATCGAGCACGACATGCGCTTCATCTTCAACCTCTGCGACCGCGTCGCCGTCCTCGTCCAGGGCGAAAAACTCGTCGAAGGATCCAGCGAAACGGTCCAGCAGGACGACCGCGTCATCGCCGCCTACCTCGGCGAACCCTTCGAGGAGAACAACTGATGACCGCACTCCTTGAGGTCGAGGACCTCCGCGTCGCCTACGGCAAGATCGAAGCCGTCAAAGGCATCTCCTTCACCGTCGAGGCCGGCAAAGTCGTCACCCTCATCGGCACCAACGGCGCCGGAAAAACCACCACACTCCGCACACTGTCCGGCCTGCTCAAACCAGTCGGCGGCACAATCAAATTCAACGGCAAAACCCTCCGGAAATACCGCGCCGACCAGATCGTGGCACTCGGCCTCGCCCACTCCCCCGAAGGCCGCCACATCTTCCCCCGCATGACCATCGAGAACAACCTCCGCCTCGGCGCCTACCTCCGCACCGACAAAGCAGGCATCGAAAAAGACATCACCCGCGCCTACGAACTCTTCCCCATCCTCGGAGAACGTCGAAAGCAAGCCGCGGGCACCCTCTCCGGCGGCGAACAACAAATGCTCGCCATGGGCCGCGCCCTCATGTCCCAGCCGAAACTCCTCATGCTCGACGAACCCTCCATGGGCCTCTCACCGATCATGATGCAGAAAATCATGGCCACCATCGCCGAACTCAAAGCCGGCGGCACGACCATCCTCCTCGTCGAACAGAACGCCCAGGCCGCGCTCTCCCTCGCCGACGAAGGCCACGTCATGGAGGTCGGCAAGATCGTCCTCTCCGGCACGGGGGGTGACCTCCTCCACGACGAATCCGTGCGGAAGGCGTACCTGGGCGAGGACTGACCCCGCCCTACGCGAAAGAGACCCGCACCCCGAATTCCGGGTGCGGGCCTCTCTCTACGTACGCGTTTCCGGGCTAGCCCTTCGCCGCCTTCTTCTCCTCGGCGTCCTCGATGACCGCCTCCGCGACCTGCTGCATCGACAGCCGACGGTCCATCGACGTCTTCTGAATCCACCGGAACGCGGCGGGCTCCGTCAGCCCGTACTCCGTCTGCAGGATCGACTTCGCGCGGTCCACCAGCTTCCGCGTCTCCAGACGCTGCGAGAGGTCCGCGACCTCCTTCTCCAACGTCTTCAGCTCCGTGAACCGCGAGACGGCCATCTCGATCGCCGGGACGACGTCACTCTTGCTGAACGGCTTCACCAAGTACGCCATCGCGCCCGCGTCCCTCGCCCGCTCGACGAGGTCGCGCTGCGAGAACGCGGTCAGCATCAGCACCGGGGCGATGGACTCCTCGGCGATCTTCTCCGCCGCGGAGATGCCGTCCAGGACGGGCATCTTCACGTCCAGGATCACCAGGTCGGGCCGGTGCTCGCGGGCCAGCTCGACGGCCTTCTCACCGTCACCGGCCTCGCCTACGACGCTGTACCCCTCTTCTTCGAGCATCTCTTTGAGGTCGAGCCGGATCAGGGCCTCGTCCTCGGCGATGACGACGCGGGTCGTCAGCGGAGGCACGTGCGACTTGTCGTCGTCGGACACGTGGTCTGCGGGCTGGGGCGACTCGGGGGCGGTCACGGGGGCTCCTCGATCAGGGCAGGGGTACAGCTCCCAAGAGCCTACCCAGCTGCGGTATGGTGGTTGGGCAGCGGGTCGGGGGAAACCTTTGATTCGTCGGGCCCCGGTAGTCCAATTGGCAGCAGACGAAGGTCTCAAACACCTTACAGTGTGGGTTCGAGTCCCACCCGGGGCACTTTTCTTTCGATCCCAAGGTCACCGTTAGCAAGCGGATGTTCCCGTTCCCGTGAACATCCGCTTTTTGCTGCATACCGAGGCCCATTGCCCCGCAAAGTGGGGCGCATGTACGACATGGGCACGCGCAAGCGAGCACTGAACCTCATCAGCCAGGGCCGCAGTCTCAACTCCGTAAGCAAAGAAATCGGTGTCTCCAGGGCCGCCATTCGTTCCTGGAAAACCCGCATCGAACCACTCGGCTACGACCGTGCTCGTCCGTGCCCAAGATGCCGTGACACTCCAGGCGAGCCTGACGATCCGGCCGCCTATTCGTACTTGCTGGGCCTCTATCTCGGCGACGGCTGTGTCAGCCTCCTGCGGCGGGGCGTCTACTCCCTCCGGATCGCGTGCGCCGACGACTGGCCCGGACTTATCGATGCCTGCGCCGACGCCATTCGGGCCGTACGCCCGGACAACAAGGTCTGCCGCGTCCAAAGTGTGGGCTGCCAGTACGTCACCTGCTGCAGCAAGCACTGGTCCTGCCTCTTCCCCCAGCATGGCCCGGGCAAAAAACACAACCGCAAGATCGCCCTGGACCCCTGGCAGCAAGAGATCGTCGACGCCCACCCGTGGGACTTCATCCGGGGGCTGATCCACTCCGACGGCTGCCGCGTCACCAACTGGACCACCCGCATGGTCGGCGGTGAACGCAAGCGCTACGAATACCCGAGGTACTTCTTCACCAACGTGTCCGACGACATCCGTCAGCTCTTCACCGACACCCTCGACCGACTCGGCATCGACTGGAGGCACTGCACCCGCCACGGCAACCCGTACAACATTTCCGTCGCCCGCAAAGCCTCCGTCGCCCTCATGGACACCCACGTAGGCCCCAAATACTGACCCCACCCGCACCCACGCAATAGGACGCGTCACTCCCCTCGGCCGCCCCCGTTGGGAGTCGCCCCAAATCCCCGGCGATTCATTGACCGCCCCGTACCCCGCTGCGATGTTCGGCCACGTCAGCCCACTTCATCGTCCGAAGAGGTACGTATGACTCCCCTGAACCGGCGCGGCTTCGTCGCCGCGGCCGCAGGCGCTGCCGCCGCGGCCGTCGCTCTCAGCCCCGAGATCGCTTCCGCCCTCTCCGGGGGTGAGGGGAGGAACGAGGACAGGGGGGACTTCGAGAGCGCGGACCGGGGGTTCATCGCGGCGCTCGTGCCGGGTGTCGTGAGGAACGCCAAGGGGCAGGTCGTCTGGGACGCCGACGCGTACGGGTTCCTGGAGGGGGACGCTCCGAAGACCGCCGACAAGAGCCTGTGGCGGCAGTCGCAGCTCGTGTCGAAGCAGGGGTTGTACAAGGTCGCCGACCGTATCTATCAGGTGCGCGGGCTCGATCTGTCGAACATGACCCTGGTCGAGGGCGATACCGGGGTCATCGTCATCGATCCGCTGATCTCCGCGGAGACCGCCGCCGCCGCGCTCAAGCTGTATCGCGGGCACCGGGGCGAGCGGAAGGTCACCGGGCTCGTCTATACACACCCTCACGTCGATCATTTCGGCGGTTGTCGCGGTGTACTGCCGGATGGTGCCGGTGAGGTGCCGGTCCTGGCGCCGGACGGGTTCATGGACCATGCCGTCTCGGAGAACGTGTACGCGGGTACGGCGATGCAGCGGCGTTCCGGGTACATGTATGGGGCGCAGTTGCCCAAGTCGGCGGTGGGGCAGATCGGTTGTGGGTTGGGGCAGACCGTGTCGTTGGGGTCGATCGGGTTGATTCCGCCGAGTCGGGACATCACCAGGACGGGGCAGCGGGAGACGGTCGACGGTGTGGTGTTCGAGTTCCAGATGACGCCGGGGACCGAGGCGCCGGCGGAGATGAACTTTCTGCTGCCGGGTCTGCGGGCGGTCTGTATGGCGGAGAACGCGACGCACACGATGCACAACATCATCACGTTGCGCGGTGCGCAGGTGCGTGATGCGCGGCAGTGGGCGCGGTATCTGGATGAGTCGGTGGTGCTCTTCGACGGGAAGGTGGATGTGGCGTTCGCGTCGCATCACTGGCCGACGTGGGGCGGGGAGGCGATTGTCGAGTTGTTGGAGCAGCAGCGGGATCTGTATGCGTATATGCATGATCAGACGTTGCGGTTGATCAATGTGGGGTTGACGGGGCGGGAGATCGCGGAGGAGTTGGTGTTGCCGCCGGCGTTGGCGGGGGTGTGGGCGAATCGTGGGTATTACGGGTCGCTCAGTCATAACGTCAAAGGGATCTATCAGCGTTATATGGGATGGTTCGACGGGAATCCCGCGCATTTGTGGGAGCATCCGCCGGTCGCGGAGGCGAAGCGGTATGTGCGGGCGATGGGGGGTCGTTCGGCGGCGATCGCGAAGGCGAAGGGGTTTGTGCGTGATGGTGATCTGCGGTTCGCGGCGACGTTGCTGAATCACGTCGTGTTCGCGGATCCGAAGAGCCGGGCCGCCAGGACCGAGTTGGCGCGGGTCTATACGAGGTTGGGGCAGGCTTCGGAGAACGCGGTGTGGCGGAATTTCTATCTGACGGGTGCGATGGAGTTGCGTGAGGGTGTCGCTGCTGCGCCGACGACGGTGATGAGTGCGGACATGTTGGGGGCGTTGTCCGTGGATCAGTTGATTGATTCGGTGGCGATTCGTATCGACGGGCCGAGGGCGTGGGATCTTGAGCTGCGGATGGACTGGGGTCTTCCGTCGCTCGGCAAGGTGTGGCATTTGACGGTGCGGCACGGGGTGTTGACGTATCGCAGTGACGAGAAGTCGGACCCGCGGGCTGGTCTTACGTTGACGATGACCAAGGCTCAGTTGCTGGGGATGCTGGGCGGCAAGGGGCTTGGTGGTATCGGGGTCGAGGGTGACGTGTCGCTGCTGTCGAAGCTTCTTGCCGTGGTGGGGAAGCCTGATCCGGACTTCCCCATGGTGACTCCGTAGAGCGGGAGAATTCTGGCGGTTACTGCGGGTCGTCGTCCTCGCCGATGTGGTGGATGCGTACGAGGTTGGTGGAGCCGGGGACTCCGGGGGGTGAGCCTGCGGTGATGACGACGATGTCGCCTTTTTGGCAGCGGCCGATTTTGAGGAGGAGTTCGTCGACCTGGTCGACCATGGCGTCGGTGGATTCGACGTGGGGGCCGAGGAAGGTTTCGACTCCCCAGGTGAGGTTGAGTTGTGAGCGGGTGGCGGTGTCGGGGGTGAAGGCGAGGAGGGGGATGGGAGAGCGGTAGCGGGAGAGGCGGCGGACGGTGTCGCCGGACTGGGTGAAGGCGACGAGGAATTTGGCGCCGAGGAAGTCGCCCATTTCGGCGGCGGCGCGGGCGACGGCGCCGCCTTGGGTGCGGGGTTTGTTGCGTTCGGTGAGGGGTGGGAGTCCCTTGGCGAGGATGTCTTCTTCGGCTGCTTCGACGATGCGGCCCATGGTGCGGACCGTTTCGATGGGGTATTTGCCGACGCTGGTTTCGCCGGAGAGCATGACGGCGTCGGTGCCGTCGATGACGGCGTTGGCGACGTCGGATGCTTCGGCGCGGGTGGGCCGGGAGTTGTCGATCATCGAGTCGAGCATTTGGGTGGCGACGATGACGGGTTTGGCGTTGCGTTTGGCGAGTTTGATGGCGCGCTTTTGGACGATGGGGACTTGTTCGAGGGGCATTTCGACGCCGAGGTCGCCGCGGGCGACCATGATGCCGTCGAAGGCGGCGACGATGTCTTCGATGTTGTCGACGGCTTGGGGTTTTTCGACTTTGGCGATGACGGGGAGGCGGTGGCCTTCTTCGTCCATGATGCGGTGGACGTCTTCGATGTCGCGTCCGCTGCGGACGAAGGACAGGGCGATGATGTCGCATCCGGTGTGCAGGGCCCAGCGGAGGTCTTCTTCGTCCTTGTCGGAGAGGGCGGGGACGGAGACGGCGACGCCGGGGAGGTTGAGGCCTTTGTGGTCGGAGACCATGCCGCCTTCGATGACGGTGGTGGTGACGCGGGGGCCGTCGATGGCGGTGACTTCGAGGGTGACTTTGCCGTCGTCGACGAGGATGTGTTCGCCGGTGGTGACGTCTTGGGCGAGGCCGCTGTAGGTGGTGCCGCAGAGTTGGCGGTCGCCTTGGATGCCTTCTTCGACGGTGATGGTGAAGGTGTCGCCGCGTTCAAGGAGTACGGGGCCTTCGCTGAAGTGGCCGAGGCGGATCTTCGGGCCTTGAAGGTCGGCGAGGATGCCGACGCTGCGGCCGGTCTCTTCGGAGGCCTTGCGCACGCGCTGGTAGCGCTCCTCGTGGTCGGCGTGGGTGCCGTGGCTGAGGTTGAAGCGGGCTACGTCCATTCCGGCTTGGACCAGGGCTTTGATCTGGTCGTACGAGTCGGTGGCGGGTCCCAGGGTGCAGACGATTTTGGCTCGGCGCATGGTTCGACCCTAGGGCTTACCGGTCAGTAGAGAATTGGTCGGGCGTGACTACTCAACAACCTTTGCGTGAAGGGGGGTTGACAAGTGTTGAAGTGTGCGGGGCGCTGCTCCGATGAGCGGTTTGCGGGCCCGTCAGGCGTTCAATTCCGGGGGCACCATGGTGAATCGGGCGTTGACCTGTGCGTAGACGTGCTGGCGTTGTGGTTCGAGGTCGAGGGGGGCCGCTTCGGTGGCCGTGTCGGCTGTTCCTCCGTAGGCGACGGAGCGCATGGCGCCCGCGGGTGCGCCGTCGTATCCGTGGGCGGGGCTGTTGTCCGCGCCGATGTCGGCGAGCTCGATGAGGGCGGCGAGGTGGGTGCCGAGTGCTTCGGCGTATTCGCGGGCGCGCTGCACGGCTTCGCGGACGGCGTCCTGGCGGGCCTGGCGGTGGGTGGGTGAGTCGGGGCGCAGGGCCCACCAGGGTCCTTCGACGCGGGTGAGGTCGTGGTCGGCGAGGCGGGTGGTGAGTTCGCCGAGTGCGGTGAAGTCGGTGAGTTCGGCGGTGATGTGGACGTGGCCGTGGTAGGCGCGGACGCGTTCGCCGCGGCCGTGTTTGGTGAGTTCGGGGCTGATGGAGAAGGTGCCGGTCTCCAGTTTCTCGACGGCGTCGCCGTAGGTCTTGATGAGGTCGAGGGCGGTGGTGTTGCGGCGGGTGAGGTCGTTGAGGGCGTCGCGTCGGTCGGTGCCGCGGGCGGTGATGGTGATGCCGATGCGGGCGATTTCGGGGTCGACTTCGAGGTGTGCTTCGCCGCGGACGGCGACGCGGGGGGCGTCGGGGGTGCCGTAGGGGGTTCCGTGGGTGCTGTGTGGGGTGGGGGTGGTGTCCATGGGGCCACTCTGGCAGCGGGCGGGGGCGGCTGACAGTCATCGGATCGAAACCTGTGGGGTCTGTTGCGGGTGTGGTGTCGGGGGTCAGAATCTACGCGCGTTACTACGGTCGACCGAGGAGTACAGAAATGCCGCTGAACCGCAGGAAGTTCCTGGGCACGTCCGCCGCCACCGGCGTCGGTGTGGCCCTCACGGGTGGGGCTGTGGCGCCGGCCGCGGCCGAAGCGAAGGGCAGGCCCGGCCGGCGGGAGAAGCGGTACTCGTTCACCGTCCTCGGCACGACGGACCTGCACGGCAATGTCTTCAACTGGGACTACTTCACGGACAAGGAGTTCGACGACAAGGACCACAACGACGTGGGCCTGGCGAAGATCTCCACGTTGGTGAACGAGGTCCGTGAGGAGAAGGGCCGCCGGAATACGCTGCTCATCGACGCGGGCGACACCATTCAGGGTACGCAGTTGTCGTACTACTACGCCAAGGTGGACCCGATCACCGCCGAGCGTGGTCCGGTGCATCCGATGGCGCAGGCGATGAACGCGATCGGGTACGACGCGGCGGCGCTCGGCAATCACGAGTTCAATTACGGCATTCCGGTGCTGCGGAAGTTCGAGGAGCAGTGCGACTTCCCGCTTCTGGGGGCCAATGCGCTGGACGCGAAGACGCAGCGGCCCGCCTTTCCTCCGTACTTCATGAAGCGTCTGCGCACTCCGCACGGCCGGGATGTGAAGGTGGCGGTGCTGGGGCTGACCAATCCGGGCATCGCGATATGGGACAAGGCGAATGTTCAGGGCAGGATGACGTTTCCCGGTCTTGAGGAGCAGGCCGCGAAGTGGGTGCCGAGGCTGCGTTCGATGGGTGCGGATGTCGTCATCGTGTCGGCGCACTCCGGTTCCAGTGGCACGTCGTCGTACGGTGATCAGCTGCCGTATGTGGAGAACGCGGCGGGTCTGGTGGCCGAGCAGGTGCCGGGGATCGACGCGATCCTGGTGGGGCACGCGCACACGGAGATTCCCGAGTACTTCGTGGTGAACAAGGCGACCGGCAAGAAGGTCGTGCTGTCGGAGCCGCTGAAGTGGGGGCAGCGTCTGACTCTGTTCGACTTCGACCTGGTGTGGGTGAAGGGCCGCTGGTCGGTGGAGAAGGTCGGCGCGAAGGTCCTGAACTCCAATACGGCGGCCGAGGACAAGAAGGTCACCAGACTGCTGGCCGACGAGCACGAGAAGGTCGTCGCTTACGTCAATCAGGTCATCGGTACGTCGAAGGCGGCGATGAGCACGGCCGAAGGCCCGTACAAGGATGTCGCGATCATCGACCTGATCAACCAGGTGCAGAAGGAGACGGTGGCCGAGGCTCTGAAGGGCGGCGCGTACGCGGCGCTGCCGGTGCTGTCGCAGGCGTCGTGTTTCTCGCGGACGGCGCAGATCCCGGCGGGCGATGTGACGATCAGGGACGCGGCGGGCCTCTATCCGTTCGAGAACACGCTGGAGGCGCGGCTGCTCACGGGCGCGCAGCTGAAGGAGTACCTGGAGTTCTCGGCGCGCTACTACGTGCGGACGCCGGCGGGTGCTCCGGTGGACCCGGCGAAGTTGACGAACGCGGAGAAGATCCCGGATTACAACTACGACGCCGTGTACGGGGTGACGTATGAGATCGATATCGCGAAGCCTGTGGGGTCGCGTGTCGTGAAGCTGTCCTTCGGGGGTGCGGAGGTCGATCCGAAGGCTGAGTTCGTGCTCGCGGTGAATAATTACCGGGCGAGCGGTGGCGGCAATTTCCCGCATATCGCGGGTGCCAAGCAGCTGTGGGCGAATTCGGAGGAGATCCGGAACACGATCATCGGCTGGGTGAAGGCGAAGGGGACGATCGACCCGGGTCGGTTCGCGTCGGTGGACTGGAGGCTGACCCGGGACGGTACGCCGGTGTTCTAGCTTCGGACAGGGCCTACAGTTTCAGGCTCGCGAGGTCGACGGTGTCGGCGAGGGCCTGGGCGCCGGCGTCGTTGACGTGCAGGCCGTCGCCGCTGTCGTAGTCGTCGCGGATCCGGTCGGGGTCGGCGGGGTCCGCGACGGCGGCGGCGAAGTCGGCGTAGGCGTCGAAGGGGCTGTCGGTGCCGCGGATCCAGTCGTTGACCTCGCGGGCGACGGCGATGCCTTCGGGGGTGGCGTACCCCTCGAAGATGGTGTCCTTGTAGGGGCCGACGGTGGTGCTGATCGCGGTGAGGCCCGCGGTGTGGATGCGGTCGGCGAGTGCGGTGAGGCCCGCGATGAGGTCGGCGGCGGTGGGGATGGGTGCGGGGTCGGGGTAGGCCTCCTGGCCGGGGATGCCGAGGTCGTTGAGGCCGAAGTGGATCAGTACGTGGGTGACGCCGGGTATGTCGAGGGCTTCGCGGTCCAGGCGGGCGAGGGCGTGTTCGCCGATCTCGTCGGTGAGGAGGCGGTTGGCGGACAGTCCTTGGTTGACGACCCAGCCGTCGCTGCCGGCGTCGCGCAGGCGCTGGTTGAGCAGGTCGGGGAAGCGGCGGTCGGTGTCGGTCGTGGTGCCGGTGCCCTCGAACCAGGAGTCTCCGAAGGCGACGGCGATGCGGGTGCCCGCGGGGGCGAGGACGTCGGCGCCGCTGATGAAGTGGCGGGTGGCGAGTTCCTCCAGGGCTTCGGCTCCGTCGAGGGTGGGTGCGGTGAGGGCGTTGCCGGGGACGGTGTAGCCGGTGCGCAGGGGGACGGCGGAGTAGGTGGCGAGGCCGGTGTCGTCGGGGAGCCAGAGGGTGAGGGCGAGTTCGTCGCCTGCGGCCACGGCGCGTTCGACGGGGTCGCTGATGATTTCCTCGCCGACGGGGATGGTGAAGTCTTCGGCGCCGTCGAAGCGGAGCGGGGTGTCGCTGTCGGCTTTGATGCCGCTTCCTTCGGTGCGTCTGGCGAGGCGGGCGCCGCCGATGTGGAGGGGTTCCTTGCCGTAGCGGTTGGTGAGGCGGATGCGGAGGGCGCTGCCGCCGCCGTCGAGGCGGATGATCTGGCGGAGGGTCTGGGCGGAGAAGGAGCGGAGTTCGAAGAGGTCGATGCTCTCGTGGGGGCTGACGAGGGCGGAGCGGAAGGCTGCGGTCCAGGAGGCCGTGGTTTCGGTGGTCATGGTCGTCTGAACAGGGCGGGCGGGGCCGGTATTTCGTCGGGCGGCGATTTTCGGGCGGGAATATTCGGCGGCGCGGCCGCGCTTGGCGGCGGACAATTCCGTTCATGCATACCGAACTTGCCGCCGTGTTCGACCCGGTGCTCCGCGATCTTTGGGCCACGTGTGCGGTGCGCCCCGTTGTCCGGGAGGAGCGGGATGACCAGATCGGGGAGTTGGTCATGTTGTACGGGCCGGATGGTTCGGGTGCGGGGCTCGTCGCGCGTGTCGGTGCGGGTGTGGCCGAGCGGATGGCGGACTTCGCGGATCAGGCTCAGGACTGGGCGGTCGAGGCGCTGTGTGCGCAGTCGCGGCCCGCCGTGTGGCCGGAGTGTCCCGCGCACCCCGACTCGCATCCGTTGGCGGCCGGGGTGGTGAAGGGCGTGGAGGGGGTCGCGGTGTGGTCGTGTCCGCGGTCCGGGCGTGTGGTGGCGCCGGTCGGTGAGCTGGGCGGGGCGGTCAGCTCTTGAGGTGTACGAGGTTTCCGCGCTGTTCGCCGATGCGGCCGTTGGCGCCGGTGTGCCGTTCGGGGGTCTGGAGGCCGAAGCTGGTGAACGCGGTGCGCTGGGGCAGGACGTAAGGGGTTCTGCCGGTGAGGGAGTTGAGGATGGTGGCGCTGCGCCAGGCGGCGAGGCCGAGGTCGGGGGCGCCGACGCCGTGGGTGTGGCGTTCGGCGTTCTGTACGTAGACGTTGCTGTCGGTGGCGGCGATGGACGGGTCGAGGACGAGGCGGTAGTGCTCGTCGACGCGGGGCCGGGCGGAGGAGTCCTTGCGGATGTAGGGGTCGAGGCCGGCGAGGAGGTGGTCGACGGGCCGTTCGCGGTAGCCGGTGGCGAGGACGACCGCGTCGGTGACGAGGCGGGAACGGGTGCCTTGCTGGAGGTGTTCGAGGTGCAGTTCGACGCGGGTGGTGGCGACGCGTCCCGCGGTGCGTACGCAGACGCCGGGGGTGAGGACGGCGTCGGGCCAGCCGCCGTGCAGGGAGCGCTGGTAGAGCTCGTCGTGGATGGCGGAGATGGTGTCGGCGTCGATGCCCTTGTGGAGCTGCCACTGCTGCGGGACGAGGCCGTCGCGGACGGCTTCGGGCAGGGCGTGGAAGTAGCGGGTGTAGTCGGGGGTGAAGTGTTCGAGGCCCAGCTTGGAGTACTCCATGGGGGCGAACGCCTCGGTGCGGGCGAGCCAGTGGATCTTCTCGTGTCCGGTGGGGCGGGCGCGCAGCAGGTCGAGGAAGATCTCGGCGCCGGACTGTCCTGAGCCGATGACGGTGATGTGTTCGGCGGCGAGCAGCGCTTCGCGGTGGTCGAGGTAGTCCGCGGAGTGGATGACGGGGACGGTGGGGGCTTCGGCGAGGGGCCTGAGGGGTCCGGGGACGTAGGGGGCGGTGCCGACGCCGAGGGCGATGTTCTTGGTGTAGGTGCGGCCGAGGGCTTCGGCTTCGCCGTCGGTGTCGAGGTGGGTGTAGTCGACTTCGAAGAGGTCGCGTTCGGGGTTCCAGCGCACGGCGTCGACCTGGTGGCCGAAGTGGAGTCCGGGGAGGTTCTCGCTGACCCAGCGGCAGTAGGCGTCGTACTCGGCGCGCTGGATGTGGAAGCGCTCGGCGAAGTAGAAGGGGAAGAGGCGCTCGCGGGCCTTGAGGTAGCTGAGGAAGGACCAGGGGCTCGCGGGGTCGGCGAGGGTGACGAGGTCGGCGAGGAAGGGCACTTGGAGGGTGGTGCCGTCGATGAGGAGGCCGGGGTGCCATTGGAACTCGCGGCGCTGTTCGAAGAAGACGGTGTCGAGTTCGCCGAGGGGCTGGGCGAGGGCGGCGAGGGAGAGGTTGAACGGGCCGATGCCGATGCCGACGAGGTCGCGGGGGTCTTCGGGGGTGGTGGGCGGCTGGGCCTGGGGGGTTGGGTGGTGGCCGGGTGCGTCGGGCATGCGGGGTGGTCCTTCCAGGGGGTGGGGAGGGGGGCGGCCGTCGGATCGGGGAGTCACGACTGACGAATGTCGGACTTCTCGGTGATGAGTCCGAGGAGTGCGGTGAGGTCGTCGGGCCGGGTGTGCGGGTTGAGGAGGGTGGCCTTGAGCCATCTGCGGCCGTCGAGGTCGGCGCGGCCGAGTACGGCGGTGCCTTCGGTGAGCAGTCGCCGTCGTACGTGGGCGATGTGGGTGTCGTCGGCGTCGGTGGGCCGGAACAGGACGGTGCTGATGGTGGGCGCGTCGTGGAGCTCGAAGCGGGGGTCGGCTTCGATCAGGTCTGCGAACCGCCGCGCCGCCTCGCAGACCTGGTCGACCAGCGCGCCGAGTCCTTGTCGGCCGAGGGCTTTGAGGGTGACGGCGATCTTGAGTACGTCGGGGCGGCGCGTGGTGCGCAGGGAGCGGCCGAGGAGGTCGGGCAGGCCGGCGTCGGTGTCGTCGTCGGCGTTGAGGTAGTCGGCGCGGTGGGTGAGGGCGGCGAGGTCGTGGGGGTCGCGGACGGCGAGGAGGCCGGCCGCGGCGGGCTGCCAGCCGAGTTTGTGCAGGTCGAGGGTGACGGTGTCGGCGCGGTCGATGCCGCGCAGGAGTTTCTTGCGTACGTCGCTGAAGAGGAGTCCCGCGCCGTATGCGGCGTCGATGTGGAGTCGGGCGCCGTGGGTGGCGCAGAGGGCGGCGATGTCGTCGAGGGGGTCGATGAGTCCGGCGTCGGTGGTTCCCGCTGTGGCGGCGACGAGGGGTGCGCCTTGGGGGCCGTCGAGTTCGGTGAGGGCCTTGGAGAGGGCCGCGGGGTCGAGGGTGCCGGTGGGGGTGGGCACGGTGACCGGGGCGGGCAGGCCGAGGAGCCAGGCGGCGCGGGCCAGGGAGTGGTGGGCGTTCGCGCCGACGACGAGGCGGACGGGGCCTTGGGTGGTGGGGGTCTCGCGGGCGAGGAGCAGGGCGAGCTGGTTGGACTCGGTGCCGCCGGTGGTGATGAGGGCGTCCGCGTCGGCGTGGATCTCGGCGGCGATCGCGCGGGTGACGAGGGCTTCGAGCGCGGAGGCGGCGGGTGCCTGGTCCCAGGAGTCCATGGAGGGGTTGAGCGCGGAGGCGGCCAGGTCGGCGGCGGCGGCGACGGCGAGCGGCGGGCAGTGCAGATGGGCGGCGCACAGCGGGTGTGCGGGGTCGGCGGCGCCTTCGGTGAGGGTGTGGACGAGGGTGCGCAGAGCCGCTTCGGGGCCCGCGCCGCGGTCGGGCAGGACGGGCTCGGCGGCGGTGCGGACCCGGTCGGTGACGGCTTGGGGGCCGCCGGCGGGGAGGGGGCCGCCGCGGGCGGCGGCCCCGGTGCTCAGGGCGTCGAGGGTGGCCGCGAGCAACGGCCGCAGGGCGTCGGGGCCGTGGGTGCCTCCGGCGAGGGGCGGCGGGGTGCTCATGGGGGTGTCCTTCGGGTGTGCGCGTACAGGGACACCAGCCTGTACGTCACATGAGCGGCGTGCCCGAATACTTCGGCGATCCGAACCCGAAAGTGGTACTGCCGTGCGGTGAAAACGTGTCGGTGCGGCGCGGGGTGCTAGGCGCCGCGTGGGCCCTGCGGTTCAGGGGCGGAAGTCGTCCTTGTGGTCGTGTGCCCACTGCGCGAACGTGCGGGCCGGTTTGCCGGTGACGGTCTGGACGGTGGTGGTGATCTCCGGTTCGACGCCGACGGCTTCGGCGAAGGAGGCGAGGATGGCGGGGAGCATCTGGGGCGGGACGTGCGGGAAGAGTTCGGGGCCGACTTCCTCGGGCGGTACGTCGATGAAGCGCAGGGTGCGGCCGAGGGCGGCGCCGATGGTGTGTATCTGCTCCTCGGTGGTGACGGCTTCGGGCCCGGTGAGGCGGTGGACGGCGCCGTCGTGTCCGTCGTCGAGGAGGGTGCGGGCGGCGACGGCGGCGATGTCGGCCTCGTGGATGGGGGCGGTGACGGCTCCGGGGAAGGGTCCGCGGACGGTGTCGCCGACGCGGACCTGGGGTGCCCACTGGAGGGAGTTGGTGGCGAAGGCGTTGGGGCGCAGGAAGGTCCGGCCGAGGCCGCTCTCCGTCACACGTGCTTCGAGCTCGGCGTGTGCGACGTGGATGGGGTGGCTGGTGTCGGCGCCGTCCTCGATGATGCCGGACGAGAGGACGGTGACGTGGCGGACGCCGCCGGCGCGGGCGGCTTCGAGCAGCGCGGTGGTGTGTGCGCCGGCGGCCTGGAGGTGCAGGAAGAGACCTGTGGCGCCGTCGAACAGCGGGGCGAGGTCGGTGGGTTCGGGCCGGTCGCCGGAGAGGTCGAGGCGGGCGATCTGGGTGGTGGCGGGGAGGCCGGCTCGCTCCGGGGCGCGGGTGAGGGCGCGTACGGGGGCTTGTTCGGCGGTGAGCTGGGTGACGAGGGCGCGGCCCACGTTTCCGGTGGCTCCGGTCACGACGATCACGGGGGGCTCCTTCTGGTCCTGGTGGCGGCCGTACCGGCGGGCCCGGCCGGGCTGTTGTTCGAGCCTAGGCCGGTCGCGCCGGGTGCCGGATCGTCGTTTGGGACCAGTGGGCGTAGGGCTGGGGACCTACGCCCGCAGACCTGCGTCAGCCCTTGTCCGCTCCCTGGCGGACGCGCAGAGCCCGCGCCAGGTCGTCGAGTTGGTCGGTGAATTTGCGGCGCAGGGCGGGGATCGGGTCGGCGTCGCGCAGGCAGCGTTCGCCGAGGCGGAGCGTGTCGGCGTCGACGAAGGGGGTGGGGAAGGCCCAGTGGCCCACGACGTCAGCGATGGCGGGGCCGCGTCGGGCGGCGACGGCGACGGCGTCTTCGTAGTAGCGGGGGATGTACTCCTGGACGAGGTCGGCCTGTTCGGGCTGCCAGAAGCCTTGTGCGGTGGCTTTGAGGAGGTAGTTGGACAGCTCGTCGGAGGTGAACATCGCCTCCCACGCGCTCCTCTTGGCGGCGGCGTCGGGCA
The DNA here is from genome assembly GCF_053589195.1 of Streptomyces sp. NPDC003379. Lineage (NCBI taxonomy): Bacteria > Bacillati > Actinomycetota > Actinomycetes > Kitasatosporales > Streptomycetaceae > Streptomyces > Streptomyces sp. NPDC003379. The sequence continues at coordinate 18,694 of NZ_JBSFRK010000064.1, forward strand.
GCGAGGCCCGGCAGCGGGCGGCGCCTTCCTGGCCGGTGGCGCTGGGGTCCCTGGCCAGTTCGGCGGCGATGGCGGTTTCGTCGGTCGCGTCGAGGACGGCGAGCCGGGCGAGGACGCGCCAGCGCAGTTCGGGGTCGAGTTCGGGGCCGCCGGGCACGGTGCCTTCGGTGAGCCATGCCTGGAGGGGCGCGGCCTGGGTGGCGACGTCGATGGCGGTGCGGACGGCGGTGAGGCGCAGGCCGGGGTGGGAGCCGTCCTCGGTGCGCCGGATCAGGTCTCGGCAGAGTTCGCCGAGGGTGGCGAGGGCGGCGGGCCGTTCCTCGGGGCCGGTGTAGCGGCCGACGATGTGGGTGGTGGCGAAGGTGAGGACGCCCTGGACGATGGCGAGGTCGCTCTCCTCGGGGAGGTGGGCGAGGGCCGTCGTGAGGTAGGAGTGGCCGTCGAGTTCGCCGTCGCGGACCATGTCGCGCAGGCTGTTCCACAGGACGGCGCGGGTCAGGGCGTCGGGGACGCCGGAGATGCCGCGCAGCGCGGTCTCCTGGGAGACGTCGTCGAGGCGGATCTTGGCGTAGGTGAGGTCCTGGTCGTTGGGGACGATCAGGGCGGGGCGGCCGCCGTCGCGTGGCGTGAGGGGTTCGGTGGCGGGGATGTCGGTTTCGTAGCGCTCGCGCAGGACGAGTCCGCGGCCGCTGGAGTGGTCGTGGTCGTAGACGCCGACGGCGACGCGGTGGGGGCGGCCGCCTCCGTGGGTGTCCGTGTCGCGGTCGAGGGTGAGGGTCCACTGGCGTCCGGCGTGGACGACTTTCGAGGTGAGGGTGTCGACGCCGGTGGTGCGCAGCCAGGTCTCCGCCCAGGCGTGGACGTCGCGGTCGGTGGCGTGGGCGAGGGAGTCGATGAAGTCGGCGAGGGTGGCGTTGGCGAACTTGTGCCGTGCGAAGTGGGTGTTGATGCCGGCGAGGAAGTCCTTCTCGCCGAGCCAGGCGACGAGCTGGCGCAGGGCGCTGGCTCCCTTGGCGTAGGAGATGCCGTCGAAGTTGAGCATCGCGGACGCGGTGTCGGGCACGGCGTCGGGGGCGGGGGCGACGGGGTGGGTGGAGGGGCGTTGGTCGGCGTCGTACCCCCAGGATTTGCGGGCGACGGCGAAGTCGGTCCAGGGGTCTTTGAAGCGGGTGGCTTCGGCGGTGGTCTGGAAGCCCATGTATTCGGCGAACGACTCGTTCAGCCAGATGTCGTCCCACCAGGTGAGGGTGACGAGGTCGCCGAACCACATGTGGGCCATCTCGTGGGCGATGACCATGGCGCGGGTCTGGCGTTCGGTGTCGGTGACGGCGGAGCGGTAGATGAACTCGTCGCGGAAGGTGACGAGGCCGGGGTTCTCCATGGCGCCCGCGTTGAACTCGGGGACGAACGCCTGGTCGTAGGAGTCGAAGGGGTAGGGCTCCTCGAACTTCTCGTGGTAGCGGTCGAAGCAGGCGCGCGTGATGTCGAGGATCTCGTCGGCGTCGTCGTCCATGAAGGGCGCGAGCGAGCGGCGGCAGTGGATGCCGAAGGGCAGTCCGCGGTGTTCGGTCCGTACGGAGTGGTAGGGGCCGGCGGCGACGGCGACGAGGTAGGTGGGGATGAGCGGGGTGGTGGCGGCCCGCCAGGTGCCGCCGCCGAGGTGTTCGGTGACGCCGTTGGCGAGGACGGTCCAGGCTTCGGGGGCGGTGACGGTCAGCTCGAAGACGGCTTTGAGGTCGGGCTGGTCGAAGGCGGCGAAGACGCGCTGGACGTCTTCCATGAACAGCTGCGTGTACGTGTACGTCTCGCCGTCGCTGGGGTCGGTGAAGCGGTGCATGCCCTCGCCGGTGCGGGAGTAGCGCATCGCGGCGTCGACGCGCAGTTCGTGCTCGCCCGCGGTGAGCCCGTGGAGCGTGAGCCGGTTGTCGAGGAGGCCCGCGGGGTCGAGGGGCTGTCCGTCGAGGGTGGCGGAGCGCAGTTCGGCGGGCTTGAGCTCGACGAAGGTGGCGCCGTCGGTGCGGGCGCTGAACCGGATGACGGTTCGCGAGTCGAAGGTGTCGCCGGCGGGATCGTCCGCCTGGGTCAGGTCGAGCTCGACGGTGTACCGGTGGACATCGATGAGCTGGGCTCGGGTCTGCGCTTCGTCGCGCGTCAGTACGGGCATGGGCCCATGCTGCCCGATGGCGCGGGCCGTGGTGCGGGACGCGGGTCTCGGCGCCGCGTGCGCCGCCTTCCCCGGGGGGGGCGCTAGGAGGACTTGGCGATCGTCTCGTGGTGGCGGATCACCTCGGCGATGATGAAGTTGAGCAGCTTCTCGGCGAAGGCGGGGTCGAGTTTCGCGTTCTCGGCGAGTTGGCGCAGGCGGGCGATCTGGCGGGATTCGCGGGCGGGGTCGGCGGGTGGCAGGTGGTGGTTGGCCTTGAGGTGGCCGACCTGCTGGGTGCACTTGAAGCGTTCGGCGAGCATGTGGACCACGGCGGCGTCGATGTTGTCGATGCTGTCGCGCAGACGGGACAGCTCGGCGCGCACGGCCTCGTCCGCGCCGCCGGGGGTGGGCGCGCTGTTCGCGTCACTGGTGTGGCTGGTGTTCATGGGCCACGAGCCTACGTTGCCGGTCGGGTCACGTTGCCGGACCGGGGCCGCCCGCGGTGGAGGAGCGCAGCATCGGCGGATGGTCGGGGTCCGGTATCTGCTGTGACCAGCCGCCGGGGACGGCGCGGCCCTGCTGTTCGCGGAAGCGGACGGGGGCCGTGCCGACGCGGCGGGTGAAGAGGCGGGAGAAGTACGCCGGGTCGTCGTAGCCGACGCGGCGGGCGACGGCGGCGACGGGCAGTTCGGTGGCGGCGAGGAGTTCCTTGGCGCGGCCGAGGCGGATGCCGAGGAGGTAGTCCTTGGGGCTGCAGCCGGCGCCGCGTCGTACGGCGGTGCGCAGTTCGGCGGGTGTCATGCCGTGGCGGGCGGCGTGTTCGGCGACGGACAGGGGCTGGAAGGCGTCGCGGGCGAGGGCCTGGAGGACGGGGTCGCCGTCGGGGGCGATGTCGGCGCGGGCGCGCCGCAGGGCGACGAGGAGTTCGTGGACGGCGGCGCCGGTCTCGACTTCAAGGAGGGGGTTGCCGCGGCGGGCGGCGCGGGCGATGCGGCCGACGGCGGCGCGGGCGCCCGCCGCGTCGGAGAGCGGTACGACGGGGCGGGTGGGTTCGATGTAGCCGAGTTCGGTGTACGTGGTGGTGGCGGGGCCGGTGAAGTCGACGAAGCATTCGTCCCAGCCGGTGTCGGGGTCGGGCGCGTAGTGGTGGCGTACGCCGGGGGTGAGCCAGATCAGGGCGGGCGCGGTCACCGTCGTACGCCGTCCGTCGGGGCCGCGGAACCAGCCGCCGCCCGCGCTGATGACGACGGCGACGTGGTGGTCGAGGGTGCGGGGGCCGACGGTCGGCAGGAGGCCGTGCTGGAGGCCGACGCCGAGGCAGGCCAGGCCGAGCCGGTGGTGGGCCGGGCTGGGGGTGAAATACCGCATCCACGTGTGGTACATCCGCGTGCCCCTTCCGGTGCGGGTTCCCGTGCGGGCCGGGTTCAGGACCGCTCGCTGCGTCCAACGGGACCCGATCTTTGTCCATGGACCCCGCTGCCCGCCAGAGGTGATCGTGGGCGATCGGCAGGTGAGCGGGAGGACACGATGGACGGGTTCAGGGTCGGCGAGGACGATTTCGAGCTGGACGGGCGGCCGGTGCGGCTGCTGTCGGGCGCGCTGCACTACTTCCGGGTGCACGAGGAGCAGTGGGGGCACCGCCTGGCGATGCTGCGGGCGATGGGGCTCAACTGTGTGGAGACGTACGTCCCGTGGAACGTGCACGAGCCGCGTCCGGGTGTGTTCCGTGACGTGTCGGCGCTCGGTCGTTTCCTGGACGCGGCGCGGGAGGCGGGTCTGTGGGCGATCGTCCGCCCCGGCCCGTACATCTGTGCGGAGTGGGAGAACGGCGGGTTGCCGCACTGGCTGACGGGTGCGTTGGGGGCGCGTGTGCGGACGCGTGACGGGGAGTATCTGGCGCATGTGGAGCGCTGGTTCCGCCGTCTGCTGCGGGAGGTCGTGCCGCGCCAGCACGGCGGCCCGGACGGCGGTCGGGGCAGTGGTCCGGGCGGCGGCCCGGTGATCATGGTGCAGGTCGAGAACGAGTACGGCAGCTACGGCTCGGACCAGGTGTATCTGCGCCGCCTCGCCGACCTGCTGCGCGCCGAGGGCGTACGGGTGCCGCTGTTCACCTCGGACGGGCCCGAGGACCACATGCTGACCGGCGGTTCGATCCCCGGTGTCCTGGCGACGGCGAACTTCGGCTCGGGGGCGCGGTCCGGCTTCGGGACGTTGCGCGCGCACCGGCCGAAGGGGCCGCTGATGTGCATGGAGTTCTGGTGCGGCTGGTTCGACCACTGGGGCGCGGACCATGTCGTACGGGATGCAGGCGATGCCGCGGCGGCGCTCCGCGAGATCCTGGAGTGCGGGGCTTCGGTGAACGTCTACATGGCGCACGGCGGCACGAACTTCGCGGGCTGGGCGGGTGCCAACCGGGGTGGCGGCGCGCTGCACGACGGGCCGCTGGAGCCGGACGTCACGTCGTACGACTACGACGCGCCGATCGACGAGTCCGGCCGCCCCACGGCGAAGTTCTGGCGCTTCCGGGAGGTCCTGGCGGAGTACGCGTCCGGGCCCCTGCCCGAGCCACCCCCACCCCTCCCGGTGCTCGGCTCCCCCACGTCGGCGTCCCTCACGGACTGGTCGCCGCTGGACACGGTCCTGGAGCGCCTCGGCACCCCGGAAGCGGAATATGCCGTACCGCCCACCTTCGAAGAGCTCGACGTGGACCGGGGCCTGGTGCGCTACGCCGTCACGGTGCCGGGCCCGCGCGAGCCGTACCCGCTGGGCGTGCGGGGTCTGCGCGATCTGGCGGTCGTGTACGTGGACGGGGAGCGGGCCGGTGTCCTGACCGAGGCGGAACCCGTCCTGGAGACGCCCGTGGCCGGGCACGCGCGCGTGGAGCTGTGGGTGGAGTCGCTGGGCCGGGTCAACTACGGGCCGCGCACGGGCGAGCCCAAGGGGATCACGGGAGGAATCCTGCACGAGCGGCAGTACCTGCACGGGGTGCGGGCGCGGGGCCTGCGGCTCGACGCGTTCGACGCGGCGGACGCGGTGCGCGGCGTCCCCGCCGCCGGTGCGGGGCGGGGGCGCCCCGGTTTGTACCGCGGCGCGCTGTACGTCCAGGGGGCGGGCGACGCCCGTCTGGAGCTGCCCGGCTGGACGCGCGGGTTCGTGTGGGTGAACGGCTTCAACCTGGGCCGCTACTGGTCGGTGGGCCCGCAGACGTCGCTGTACGTACCGGGGCCGGTGCTGCGAGAGGGCGCGAACGAGGTGTGGGTGCTGGAGCTGGAGGGGGCAGAGGGGGCGGAGGTCACGCTGTCCTAAGGCCGCACTGCCCCCGGGGCCGCTCAGATCTCGGTCACCTCGAACGCGTCGAGGACGAACTCCGCCGTGCCGTCGCCACCGGTCTTGCGCAGACCGACCCAGGCCTCCCCCTCGGCGGGGGCCGTGAACTCGTAGGTGAGCGTGGTGGGCTCCGTGGCCACGGGAAGGTCCTTGCGGTCCGTCTCGCGGGGCGCGGGGGCGTCGACGGCGGTGATCCAGGCGTACTGGCCGGCCTTCTCGTTCTCGTAGCGGAAGGAGACGCGGTAGCGCCCGCCTGCGGTGAAGCGGACGGTGTGCGGCACGGTGCGGTAGACGAGGCCGGTGTTCTCGCCGCGCGACTTCAGGGAGTTGGTGCCGTCGATGACGTCGTCGATCGCCTTGCCGTTCCAGCCGCGCTGGGTGTACGGGGCGTGGCGCTGGGCGATGTGGGTGCGCGGGTCGGTGGCTCCCCCCGCGTCGCCCTTCACGAAGGGGCCCCAGCCCTGCGGGACGTGCTCGAAGTCCTCGTGGACGAGGGTGGAGCGGGGCCGCTTCACCGTCACGGGGCGGGCGGCGACGACGCGTACGTTGTCGAAGCGCACGCGCGCGTGGCCCGCTTCGGCGCGCAGGGTCAGCTCGGCGGTGCCGCCGCCCTCGGGGACGGTGAAGCAGGTGAACATGCGCTGGAAGCGGGTGCCGTGCTTGCGGTCGGCGGCGACGTGGTTGCCCGCGGTGGACGTCTCGGTGAAGTTGGCCGCGGTGACCCCGTCGGCGGTCCGCACCTCCAGGGAGGCCCTGCGCCGCTCCCCCGCCTTCTCGCCGACCTCGACCTGCACGGACGCGGCGTACGTACCGGCCTTGAGGCGGGCGAGCCGCTGCCCGACGGATGCCGCGCCGCCCGCGGAGATGACCAGCTCCGGGTCGCCGAGCGCGCTGAGCTCCACGGTGGCGGGCCCGCTGACCTTCCACCCTTTGAGGGTGCCGGAGTGGAAGCCGGGGTCGTGCAGCGGGGTGCCCTGCCCCCACTTCGGGTCGGGGAGGGCGGCGGCACGCTCGCGGTAGAGGACGTAGGGCTGCTTCGGCTCGGCCTCGATGGTGACTTCTCCGCCCGCTACGGAGACGTACGACTCGAAGACGCGCCCCTGGTCGGTGAGCCGGTACAGGGCGACGCGCGAGCGCCGCGCCCACGCGCGTGGGAGCTGCCAACTGCTGCTGCCACCGGACGGGTTGTAGTGGTACAGCTTGGCGGGATCGGTCGCCTTGCGGGGCTCCCAGGGGAGCAGGTAGCGGCCGTCTTCGTAGACGACGTGTCCGTCGGTGGTGATGCGCCGCTTGCCTCCGGAGGCATCGGACACGGCCGTCCTCGTGGGGCCGAAGAAGGTGATCTCGTGCTCGTCCCATGTCTTGACCGGGTACGCCTGGAGGTACTTGGCGGGCAGCGAGTGCGTCCAGATCAGTTCGTAGAAGGCGTGCCAGTCGGTCTTGCCGACCCAGCCCTCGAAGTTGCCCATGCGGGCGATGCCGAGGAGCGTGGGCCACTTGTCGGCGAAGACGTCCTTCTGGTGGTTGCGGACGAAGCGGATCAGGCGCGAGTTGATGCCGCGCGAGGTGTCGCCGCCGTAGTCGGGCTCGGTGGCCCAGTGCGACCAGACGGCGGAGCGTTCGAAGCCGTGGCCCCACTCGGTGGTGACGGTCCAGCCCTGCTCGCGCAGCGCCCGCTGGAGGCGGTCGGAGGTCCAGCCGGACTCGCGGAACACGTCGATGTAGAGGGCGTTCAGGCCGGGGTCGGTCTGGGCGCGCAGATCGGCGAAGCGCTTGACGATGTCCCCGGAGACCAGGTCGCGGCGCTGGTCGATGCGGTAGCTCTGGTCGAGCCAGTCCCACTGCTCGTTGGTCTTGTCGACGAGCTTCTCGGAGAAGGCGTTGGCGACGGGATAGGACTCGGTGGCGTTGACGTGCACGCCGAAGTCGCTGTTCCACTTCATTCCCTCGTGGACGAGGGTGTTGAGGTCCGTCAGGCCGCCCGCGCGGGTGTTGTAGTTGTCCGCGTAGTCGGGGTGGGCGGAGTCGTGGCCCTCGGACTGATAGCCCTTGAGGAGCGTGTACTGGCGCAGCCCGTCGGTGGCCAGGTGGATCCGCTTGACGTTGTCGAGGGTGGCCAGGAACGGGTTGGTGGCCTGCGAGGCGAAGTTGAACGGGATGTGCGGGACGACCCGCAGATGCTGCTCGTCGGCGCCGATCGGGTCGACCATGATGTCGCGCAGCGCGATGGCGGCGTCCTGCCAGTCGACCTTGCCGTCGCCGTTGCGGTCGCCGGTGATGACGACGGTGGCGTACGGGAGGGGTTCGGTGGCGTCGACGGGCGCGGTCGCGGCGCGGTGGGTCCACTGTCCGGGAGTCAACCGGGCCTCTACGTAGTCGGCGTTCTCGGTGGGTCGCACCGTCTTGCGCCACAGGCGGCCGTTCTCCCAGGTGGTACCGGCCGCGGAGGTGGGCTTGTCGTAGACGGTGTTCGTCTCGATCGCCCCGCCGAGCCTGTCGTGCGCGACGACGGCGTACGCGCATCCGACGGGCGCCTCGGCGGGTGTGTCCTTGCCCGGTCGGACCAGGGTGTCGCCGCTCTTGGCCTTGTCGAGCTGCACCTTGGCGGCGAGGAGGGCGGCGCCGGGCTGGTCGTCGCGCACGGACAGCAGGGCGAGCCCGGGAATCCGCAGGGTGCCGATCCGCAGCGCGTCGGTGTCCGCGATCTCCGTGACGCGCCAGTGGACCTGGTGTCCCTCGACGGTGATCTCGACATCGATGCGGGTGCCGCCGTCGAAGGCGAGTACGTACGAGATGCGGGACCCCCGGTCCGCCGACGCGGTGACCGTCGGTGTGTGCTCGGCCTCGTCGATGAGGACGGTGGTGACGGCGTCCGAGCGGCCGTGCAGGACGGCGCCGCTCGCGCGGTCGGTGTACGAGACGACGCGCGGGAAGTCGCCGGCGACGCGTACCTCCAGGTGGCGTGAGCGCAGGACCACCTCGGTGGGCAGCGGCTCGGCGGGGCCTGCCTCGGCGTACGCGCTGGAGCCCACTCCGAGGGCGGCCCCCACCCCGGTGATCACACCGGTGGCGACGACGGCTCTGCGGCTCGGTCCGGACGTGTCTGACGGCAGCATGCGGCACCCTCCATGGGGACGGAATTGGTGCCGATCACGATGCGCCGGGCGGGACGACGCGCCTATGGACAAAGGAGGGACAGGTCTTGGACTTACCTACGGAAGCGGAGCCGGAGTGGCTGCGGGAGCGGAGCCGGAAGTGGATGCGGAAGCGGGGCGCCCACGGTGACCGTGGACGCCCCGCACCGGTGCGGCGGGGGACGTCAGAGTCCCGCCGCCGCCCTCTCTATGTCCGCGGCGAACGTCGACACCTCGGTGTAGACGCCGGGGAACTTCGGCCGCGCGCAGCCGTTGCCCCAGCTGACGATGCCCACCTGGATGTACGCGCCGGCCTCGTCCTTGCGGAACATGGGGCCGCCCGAGTCGCCCTGGCAGGTGTCGATGCCGCCCTGGGCGAGGTTGCCGGCGCAGATCTCCTCGCCTGGCGTGAGGTCGCTGCCGTACGCGGCCTTGCAGTCGGCGTCGCTGACGAACGGAACGGTCGCCTTGAGGAGGTAGCGCTGCTGGGCGCCGCCTTCCCTGTTGGCGCCCCAGCCCGCGACGGTGAAGTCGCCCTTGTTGTACTTGGTGTCCTTGGCGATCTTCAGCGTCGGCAGGTCGATCGGCTTCGCCAGTTTGATGAGCGCCCAGTCCTTGCCCTTGCCGTTGTAGCCGGGGGCCTGGAGGACCTTGGTGGACTTCACCTTGATCGCGGAGGGGCTCCGCAGGTCCACGACGCCGGCGGTGGCGGTGATGCTCGTGTTGTTGCCGGAGCCGTCCACACAGTGGGCGGCGGTCAGCACGATGTTCTTGGCGTACAGAGCGCCGCCGCAGCCCATCGACAGACGGACCATGAACGGGAACTCGCCCTGCTTGGCGGGCGTGCCGCCGACGACACGCTCGCTGGGCTCCGGGCCCGGGTGAGGTGCCGCGGACGCGGCGACGGGCTGAAGGCTGGTGGCGAGCGCGATCGCACCGAGGGTGGCGGCTCTCTTCACTCCACGCGGCTTGGTCTTCAACTGACTTCCCTTCGCGGGGTGTTCGTGGGGGGTGGTACAACGCCCGGATGGCATGAGCCCGCCAAAGCGTTGCTGCGGATTATGGAGATCGGTGTCCGCTCACGACAAGGGGCGGTTTCCGGCCAAGGCGTGTCGCGCGGTCCACTGCCCGTCGCCGCCAACGCCCGTACAGTGGAGGCGAGTCGGGCGTCCCGGAGGGGCTTGATGAGCCTTCGTGGGGCTTGATGGGGCCTGGTGGGGCTCTCGACGGGTAGCGCGGTGGGTGACGTCAGGGGGTGTGGGCGTGACGGTCGGCGGCGGTCCTGTCGTGCACGGCTACCCCCATCTGGAGACCGTGCGCGCCGCCGTCACCGCGCTCTACAAGCGCCTTTCGTACGACACGGTCCACACCTTCGACACCAGCGTCGCCCCCGTCGACGTGGCCTTCAGCGACCAGGACGACCTGCATCTCGGCGTGCAGCGGGTGGCCCGCGAAATGGTCCGGCACCTGCGCCTGCCCGACGCCCGCGTGATCGTCAGCTTCCGCGAGATGGACCACGCCGCGTACGTCGAACTCGCCGCGGGGCCCGAGTACTTCATCGAACTCAACGACCGATTCCGCACGCACCGGCGGGACATCGGCGCGGCGCTCGCCCACGAGGTCATGCACGTGTATCTGCACCGGCTCGACCTGTCCTTCCCCGGCACCCGGGACAACGAGATCCTCACCGACACCGCCGCCGCGTACCTGGGCGCGGGCTGGCTGCTCCTGGACGCCTACCGCGAGGACGGCGCCTCCTCGCAGAAGCTCGGCTATCTCACGCCGGAGGAATTCGGATACGTCCTCGCCAAGCGGGCGCTGACGTTCGGCGAGGCGCCGGAGACATGGTTCACCAGCGCGCAGGCGTACACGGCGTACACCAAGGGGCTCGCCCAGGCCCGCCGCGACGAGCAGCAGCCGCCGCTGACGGCGGCCGGGTGGGCGGGGAAGCGGCGGTACGCGAAGGAGCGGCAGCACGCCAAGGACCGGCAGTACGCCCGGGAGCACGGGGCGGGGCCTCCGGGCGGGGCGTACTCGTTCTCGTCCGACGGGCTCGGCGCGCTGCGGGTGACGTTCGCGTGTCCTACGTGCTTCCAGCGGATCCGCGTGCCGGCGCGGGGGCGGGTGCGGGCGCGGTGCGCGCTGTGCCGGACGGTGCTGGAGTGTGACGCCTAGCGCTCTCGGGTGTCCGACCAGTGCCCGGGGCGGATGAGGGAGTCGGACAGCCGGGTGCCGTCGTCGCCCCTGGCCGCGTTCACCTGCGACTGCGTGAGGAAGAGCGCGCCGGTGAGGTCGGCGCCCCGCAGGTCCGCGTCGCGCAGGTCCGCGCCGATCAGATCGGCCGTCCGCAGATCCGCGTCGCGCAGGTCGGCGCCTATGAGGTAGGCGCCCCGCAGGTTCGCTCCCTTGAGGTCGGCGCCCTTGAGCCGGGCGCCGATGAGGTCCGCCCCTCGGCGGTCCTTCTTCTTGCCGCCACCGCCCTTGCGTACGAGTTCGCTGGTGCGCAGGAGGAGGGTGTTGACGTCCTGGCGGTGGGCGGCCACGTCGGTGTCCCTGACGGCCTCGGGGCTGCCCTGCGCGAACTGCTCGGTCTTGGCGAGGGCCTTGCGGAGGTCGGCCCGGATCGGCTTGGTCTGCGGAAGCGTGAGCGCCTCCGTCAGGTACCAGAGCAGCTCGTGGAGTTGCCGCATGATCGGGAACACCTCGAACATCTGCCGGGCGGTGGCCGGGTCCTCGCGCCAGTCGCGTCCGCGGAAGGTGTCCTGGGAGACGTGCTGGCCGGCGCCGAAGCAGTCGTACACGGTGCAGCCACGGAAGCCCTTGTCGCGCAGGTCGCGGTGGATGCCGCAGCGGAAGTCCGTCTGGAGGTTGGTGCAGGGTTTCCCGGCGTCCTTGTTGACGGCGAAGTCCGAGGACGCGGTGAAGGCGAGGGCCACGCAACAGAGCCCGAAGCAGTTGCCGCAGTCGGCGCGCAGGGCGGCGTGGCCGTCTTCGAGCAGGGTCAACGCGACGGGTTCACGCTCCGACATCGGGCGGGCTCTCCTTCTTGGTCGTGGCGGGGCGGGCATCGCCCCTGGCCTCGGCTGACGCTACGCGCTCGCCGTTGTGGGCGCGGGGCGGGCGTTGCCCCTTGGCCTCGGGCGCTGCACCTCGCCGTTGTGGGCGCGGGGCGGCTGTTGCCCCTTCGCCTCGGCTCGTGCGGTGCCTCGCCGTTGTGGGCGCGGCGCGGGCGTTGTCCCTTGGCCTCGGTTCGTGCTGTGCGCTCGCCGTTGTGGGGACGGGGTGGGTGTTGCCCCTTGGCCTCGGGCGCTGCGCCTCGCCGTTGTGGGCGCGGCGCGGGCGTTGCCCCTTCGCCTCGGCTCGTGCGGTGCCTCGCCGTTGTGGGCGCGGGGCGGGTGTTGCCCCTTGGCCTCGGCTCGTGTTGCGCCTCGCCGTTGTGGGGCGGGGCCGCGGCGGTATGTCCGTCCTCGCCATCTTGGTGTGGGCGCCTTGCTGCTGGCACCGGAGCGTTACCACTGTGCTCCGGGCGGACATACCGCCGCGTCCCCTCGGGTCGCGGCGGCGGCTGCGGCCCGTCGCCGGTGCGCCCCCGGCTCCTACTCACACATGTCCGATGCGGGGCAAACGGGTGAGTGGGTGGGAGCCGGGACAGGCGTTCAGGCACAGCGCCCAGCGTTACGCGGCGCGGCGGCCGCCCTGCGCTCCGTTGCCGGGGCGCCCGCGGCGACCGCGTCCGCCGCCGGTGGCGGTCTGGCCGCCGGGCTGGCCCTGTCGAGGGGCCCTGCGCTGGCCCTGACCGGAACCGGTAGCGGCGCCGGAGGCGGAGGCTCCGCCACGGGGGCGGCGGCGCCGCTGGGAAGAGGCCTGCGCGGGCTGCTGGGGCGCAGGCGTCTCGATGACCACCGGCACCCCCGAAGGCTCCCGCGCCCCGGTGATCCGTACGAGCTCCTCGTCGGAGGAGCTGATCCGCGCCGTACGCGGACTGATCTCCGCGTCGGACATCAGCCGCGTCATCTCCCGCTTCTCCTCGGGAAGCACGAGCGTGACGACGCTGCCGGACTCACCGGCACGGGCGGTGCGCCCGCCCCGGTGGAGGTAGTCCTTGTGGTCGGCGGGCGGGTCGATGTTCACGACGAGGTCGAGGTCGTCGACGTGGATGCCGCGCGCCGCCACGTTGGTGGCGACCAGCGCGGTGACCTGCCCGGTCTTGAACTGGTCGAGCGTACGGTTGCGCTGCGGCTGCGAGCGGCCGCCGTGCAGGCCGGAGGCCCGTACACCGTTGGCGAGGAGCCGCTTGGTGAAGCGGTCCACGGCACGCTTGGTGTCCAGGAACATGATCACGCGGCCCTCGCGGGCGGCGATCCGCATGGCGACGGCCTTCTTGTCCGTCTCGTCGGCGACGTACAGGACGTGGTGCTCCATCGTGGTGACCGCGCCCGCGGACGGGTCGACGGAGTGCACGACGGGGTCGGTGAGGAACATCCGGACGAGCCGGTCGATGTTCTTGTCCAGCGTCGCCGAGAACAGCATGGTCTGGCCGCCCCGCTCGACCTGCTTGAGCAGCGCCGTGACCTGCGGCATGAAGCCCATGTCGGCCATCTGGTCGGCCTCGTCGAGGACGGTCGTACGCACCCGCGAGAGGTCGCAGTCGCCGCGCTCGATCAGGTCCTTGAGGCGGCCGGGGGTCGCGACCAGGACCTCGGCGCCGCGGCGGAGGGTGCCGGACTGCTTGGTGATCGACATGCCGCCGACGACCGTGGCCATGCGGAGGTTCACCGATGTCGCGTACGGCGTGAGGGCGTCCGTCACCTGCTGGGCCAGTTCGCGCGTGGGGACCAGGACCATGGCGAGCGGCGACTTGGACTCGGCGCGCTGACCGGCGGTGCGGGCGAGCAGGGCGAGGCCGAAGGCGAGGGTCTTGCCGGAGCCGGTGCGTCCGCGGCCGAGGATGTCGCGGCCCGCGAGGGAGTTGGGCAGGGTGGCGGCCTGGATCGGGAAGGGCTCGGTGACGCCCTGGGCGGCCAGCGTCTTCAGGAGGGCCTCGGGCATGTCCAGGTCGCCGAAGGCCTCGACGGCGGGCAGCGCGGGCGTGACGCTCTCGGGCAGGGCGAACTCCCCGCCCTGCGCCGGCTTCGGCTTACGGCTTCCGGGCTTCTTCGCGGAGTTCGCGGAGCCCTTCGCCTGGCCGATCGGCCTGCCCTTTCCGGCTGCGTTCGCGGGCCGCTTGCGGGCGGGTCGTGCCGGTCGTTCGGAGCGGTTCATGCAGTAATGCCTTCCTGATCGCTGGACTTTCCGGACCTCTGAGCCTCTGTGCGGCTCTGGGCCCGGTAGGGCCCGATGACAGCGCAAG
>NZ_JBSFRK010000065.1:0-30553 GCF_053589195.1 Streptomyces sp. NPDC003379
ATAGGTGATCGTGTCCGTCGACTCGCCGATCCTGCGCAGGAGTTGACGTGACGCGGGCAGCTGGGCCCAGCCCGCCTCGTGGCCGTGCGTGGTGGTCCCAGTCACGTTCCGGCGCGCTTCCGTTGATTTGCGAAGGGTTCCCCCCACCCTCTTGACGGCCTCTTGATGGCGTTCCCACTATGTCTCTCATAGCGCAACCGGTCGTGCACTACGCAACAGCACCATCGTGCCGTACGTACGCACCCCTGCCATCGAGCCGTGCGCAACAGCAGAGGAGTCTGGCCGTGCCCCACGAGGTTCGTGCCGTCGTCGCCGTGAAGAAGGGCGCACCCGTCGAGGTGCGGACGATCGTCGTGCCAGATCCCGGTCCGGGAGAGGTACTCGTCTCCGTGCAGGCCTGCGGGGTCTGCCACACGGATCTGCACTACCGGGAGGGCGCGATCAACGACGACTTCCCGTTCCTGCTCGGCCATGAGGCGGCGGGCACCGTCGAGGCCATCGGCGCCGACGTCGCCGATCTCGCTCCCGGCGACTACGTGGTGCTCGCCTGGCGGGCGCCCTGCGGGGCCTGCCGTTCCTGTCTGCGTGGGCGCCCCTGGTACTGCTTCGACTCGCGCAACGCCGCCCAACTCATGACGCTCCTGGACGGCACGCCACTGAGCCCCGCCCTCGGCATCGGCGCCTTCGCCCAGAAGACGCTGGTCGCCGCCGGACAGGCGGTGAAGGTCGATCCGGCGGCGCGCCCCGAGGCTGCCGGTCTGATCGGCTGCGGTGTGATGGCGGGGTACGGGGCCGCCGTGAACACCGGCGAGGTGGGCCGCGGCGACACCGTCGCGGTCATCGGCTGCGGCGGTGTCGGCGGCGCCGCGATCGCCGGGGCGTCCCTGGCCGGGGCCCGCCGTGTCATCGCCGTCGACATCGACGACGCGAAGCTGGACGCGGCCACCCGGTTCGGCGCCACGCACACCGTCAACTCACGTGGCACCGACCCAGTGACGGCCGTCCGTGAGCTGACCGGCGGTCACGGGGTCGACGTCGCGATCGACGCGGTCGGCACCCCGTCGACGTACAAACAGGCTTTCTTTATGCGCGATTACGCGGGTGTGCTGGTGCGGGTCGGGGTGCCCGATCCGGAGATGACGGTCGATCTGCCGCTGATCGATCTCTTCTCTCGCGGCGGCGCCCTCAAGTCGTCCTGGTACGGCGACTGCCTGCCTACGCGGGACTTCCCGATCCTCGTCGACCAGTACCTCAGCCGCCGGCTCGACCTGGGCGGCTTCGTCTCCGAGACGGTCTCCCTGGACGAGGTGGAGGAGGCCTTCGCGCGGATGCGGCGCGGCGAGGTGCTGCGGTCGGTGGTGGTCCTGTGAGCCGCCCTGCCGGAGGAGGGCCCCGCGTGGTCGTCATCGGTGCCGGGATCGTCGGCTGCTCGCTCGCCGACGAGCTGACCGCCCGCGGCTGGACCGATGTCACCGTGCTCGACCAGGGGCCGCTGCCCGCGCCGGGCGGCTCCACCTCACACGCGCCGGGGCTGGTCTTCCAGACCGGGCCGTCCAGGACGCTGACCGCGTTCGCGACGTACACCGTGGAGAAGTTCACCTCCCTGGAGGTGGACGGGCTCTCGTGCTTCAACCGGGTGGGCGGTCTCGAACTGGCCACCACGCCCGAGCGCTGGGCCGATCTGCACCGCAAGGCCGGTTTCGCCGCCTCCTGGGGTGTGCGCGCCGAGCTGGTCGGGCCCGGGCGCTGCAAGGAGCTGTGGCCGCTCGTCGACGAGGCCCGGGTGTACGGCGGTCTGCACACGCCCGACGACGGCCTGGCCCGCGCCGTGCTCGCCTGCCGTGCACAGATGGAACGGGCACGCGCGCGTGGAGCGCGTTTCCTGGACCGGCACACCGTGACGGGCATCGAGCGGGACAGTGGCCGTGTCACCGCCGTCGTCACCGACCGCGGCACCTTCCCCGCCGACCACGTCGTCTCGGCGGCCGGTTTCTGGGGCCCGGTGATCGGGCGGATGGCCGGCGTCGACGTGCCCCTGCTGCCGCTCGCCCACCAGTACGCGAAGACAGGGCCGCTGCCCGAGCTCGCGGGCGTCAACGACCCGCGCGCCGAGGCGTCGCGGCCCATCCTCCGCTTCCAGGACCGCGATCTGTACTTCCGTGAGCACATCGACCGCATCGGCATCGGCTCGTACGCGCATCGGCCGCTGCCTGTCGACCCGTTCGCGGTTCCCGCGTACGACGACGCCGAGACCATGCCGTCGTCGTACCCCTTCACCGAGGAGGACTTCGCGCCGAGTTGGGAGGACTGCCGCCGACTGCTTCCCGCGCTTCGGGGGACGGAGATCGAGGAGGGCTTCAACGGCGTCTTCTCCTTCACGCCGGACGGCATGCCCGTGCTCGGCGAGTCCCGTGCGCTGCGCGGCTTCTGGCTGGCCGAGGCGGTGTGGGTCACGCACTCCGCGGGCGTCGCCAAGGCGGTCGCCGAGTGGATGGTCGACGGGCGGCCCTCGCTCGACCCGCACGAGTGCGAGCTGACGCGCTTCGAGGACGCCCAGCGCTCCCCGGCGTACGTCGCCGAGCGCGGCGCGCGGCAGTTCGTCGAGGTCTATGACGTCATCCACCCGCTCCAGCCGATGGACCGGCCCCGCCCCCTACGGGTCAGCCCCTTTTACGCCCGCCAGCAGGAGCTGGGCGCGGTGTTCCTGGAGGGCGGCGGCTGGGAGCGCCCGCACTGGTACGAGGCCAACTCCCCGCTCACCGAGGGCATCGAGGTGCCCGGGCGCGACGCCTGGGCGGCCCGTCACTGGTCCCCGATCGCGGCGGCCGAGGCGCGCGCCACCCGCGAGAGGGTCGCCCTGTACGACATGACGCCCCTGCGCCGCCTGGAGGTCACGGGCCCCGGCTCGCCCGCCTTCCTCCAGCGCATGACCAGCAACAACCTCGCGAAGAAGCCCGGCTCGGTCACCTACACGCTCCTTCTCGACGAGGCGGGCGGCATCCGCTCCGACCTGACCGTGGCGCGCCTCGCCCCCGACCGCTTCCAGGTGGGCGCCAACTCCCCCGCCGACCTGGACTGGCTGCTCCGGCACGCGCCCGACGACGTCCACCTCAGGGACATCACCTCGGGGACCTGCTGTGTCGGTGTCTGGGGCCCGCTGGCCCGCGCGCTCGTCCAGCCCCTCACCCGTGACGACTTCTCGCACGAGGCGTTCGGTTACTTCAAGGCCAAGGAGACGTACATCGGGCACGTCCCGGTGACCGCCATGCGCCTGTCGTACGTCGGTGAACTGGGGTGGGAGCTGTACACCAGCGCCGATCTGGGGCTCCGCCTCTGGGACACGCTGTGGGAGGCGGGGCACGCGCACGGCGTGATCGCGGCCGGACGGTCCGCCTTCAACAGTCTGCGCCTGGAGAAGGGGTACCGCGCGTGGGGCCACGACATGACCTCCGAACACAACCCCTACGAGGCGGGCATCGGCTTCGCGGTCCGGATGCACAAGGGTGACTTCGTGGGGCGTGCGGCGCTCGAAGCACTCGGGCGGCCTGCGCGAAAGCTCACCGCCCTCCTCCTGGACGACCCTGCCGCCGTCGTCCTCGGCAAAGAGCCCGTCTACGTAGACGGTGCCCCGGCCGGATACGTCACCAGCGCCTCCTACGGGTACACCCTGGGCCGCTGCGTCGCCTACGCCTGGCTGCCGCCCCTGGAGGCGGGCACCGCCGTCCATGTCGAGTACTTCGGCGAGAAAGTTCCCGCGACGGTCACCGACGAGCCCTTGTTCGACCCGGAGATGACCCGCATCCGCCGCTAGCCGCCAGGAGGCGCCCGGTGTCCCCCACCTACGACGTGATCGTGATCGGCCTCGGCGGCATGGGCAGCGCCGCCGCCCACCACCTGTCCGCGCGCGGCGCCCGCGTCCTCGGCCTGGAGAAGTTCGGCCCGGTGCACAACCGCGGTTCCAGCCACGGCGGTTCCCGCATCACCCGGCAGTCCTACTTCGAGGACCCCGCGTACGTCCCGCTGCTGCTGCGCGCCTACGAGCTGTACGACCGCCTCGAACGCGACACGGGCCGCGAGATCGCCACCCTGTGCGGCGGCGTGATGCTCGGCCGCCCCGACAGCCGCCCCGTCGCCGGCTCGCTGCTCTCCGCCGAGCGGTGGGGCCTGCCGCACGAGCTGCTCGACGCGAAGGAGATCCGCCGCCGCTTCCCGACCCTGACGCCGCGCGACGACGAGGTGGCGCTGTACGAGGCGCGGGCGGGCCTCGTCCGCCCCGAGAACACCGTGGCCGCCCATCTCAAGCTCGCCACGCGCGACGGCGCCGACCTGCACTTCGAGGAGCCGATGACGCGCTGGGAGCCCTGCCGGGACGGCGTGCGCGTGCACACCGCCGAAGACGCCTACACGGCCGGCCAGTTGGTGATCTGCCCGGGTGCCTGGGCGCCGCGGCTGCTCACCGATCTGGGGGTGCCTTTCAGCATCGAGCGGCAGGTCATGTACTGGTTCCAGCCGGAGGGCGGCGTACGGCCCTTCCTTCCGGAGAGCCATCCGATCTACATCTGGGAGGACGCGCAGGGCGTACAGGCGTACGGTTTCCCGTCGATCGACGGGCCCGACCTCGGCGCCAAGGTGGCCTTCTTCCGCAAGGGCACGCCCTGCACCCCGGAGAGCATCGAACGCACGGTCCACGACCACGAGGTCGCCGCGATGGCCGAGCAGGTCGGCCGGTTGATCCCGTCGCTCCCCGGCCGCTTCCTGAAGGCCGCGACCTGCATGTACTCCAACACCCCCGACGAGCACTTCGTCATCGCGCGCCATCCGGCACACCCGGGGTCGGTCACCGTCGCCGCCGGGTTCTCCGGGCACGGCTTCAAGTTCGTGCCCGTGGTCGGCGAGATCGTCGCCGACCTGGCACTGGACGGCGCCACCAGGCACCCCATCGAGCTCTTCGACCCCAGCCGTCCCGCCGCCGCGCCCGCTTGAGGAGTACGAGCGCCTTCTTGAGGAGTACGAGAACCGTGACGACGACCTCCTTGCCCCCGAGTCTCATCGCGACCCTCCCCGGCCACTACTACACCGACCCGGAGATCTTCCGGCAGGAACAGGAGCGCGTCTTCGAGGCCCTGTGGTTCTGCGCGGTCCGCGCCGCCGACCTCGACAGGCCGGGCGCCTTCCGCACGGTCCAGGTCGGCCGGGAGAGCGTCCTGATCACCCGCTCGCGCACCGGTGAGCTGCGCGCCTTCCTCAACGTCTGCCGGCACCGCGGCGCCCGGCTGTGCACCGAGGGGTCCGGGCAGGTCCGCCGCGCCCTCCAATGCCCGTACCACGCCTGGACGTACGACCTCGACGGCAAACTGATCGCCGCGCCCGACCTGGTGAAGATGCCGGACGTGGACCGCACCGCGTACGGCCTGGTGAAGGTGGCCCTGCGGGAGTGGCTCGGCTATGCCTGGGTGTGTCTGGCGGACGAACCGCCCTCCTTCGAGGAGACCGTCGTCGGCGCGGCGGCCGAACGCCTGGGCGACGTGGCGTCCATCGAGCGCTACGGCACCGAGCGGCTCGCGCTCGGCAAGCGCGTCACGTACGACGTGCGCGCCAACTGGAAGCTGATCGTCGAGAACTTCATGGAGTGCTACCACTGTGCGACCATTCACCCCGAACTGACGGATGTCCTGCCGGAGTTCACGGACGGTTTCGCCGCGCAGTACTACGTCGGGCACGGCGCCGCGTTCGGCGAGCAGGTCGGCGGCTTCACGGTCGACGGCAGCGCGGGCTTCGACCGCCTGCCCGAGGTCGAGGACGGCCAGGACCGCCGCTACTACGCGGTCACCGTGAAGCCGACCGTGTTCATCAACCTCGTCCCCGACCATGTGATCCTGCACCGGATGTTCCCGCTGGCCGAGGGCCGTACGGCCGTCGAGTGCGACTGGCTGTACGCGCCGGACGTGGTCGCGTCCGGCGCCGACCTGTCGAAGTCCGTGGAGCTCTTCCACCGGGTCAACGCCCAGGACTTCGCGGCCTGCGAGCGCACCCAGCCCGCGATGGCGTCACGCGCCTACCGCGAGGGCGGGGTGCTGGTGCCGACCGAGCACCACATCGGGCTCTTCCATGAGTGGCTGACGAAACAACTCGCTACGTAGTGACCGGGTTCGGCTGCGGTGCAGGGCGCTTGTACATCCGCGTCGCCGTGATCTCCCCGTGCACCGTCTCGCCGTCGGGGTCCTCGGGGGCCCGCTGCGGCAGACCCGGGCGCAGGTGCTCCTCGACGCTGATGTACTTCAGGCCCGCCCGCAGGTCCGCGTCGTTCCGCAAGCGGATGACCAGCGGGAACTCGGCGAGCGCCGTCGTGTCGAACAGGCCGGTCGTATAGAGCAGCTGCACTCCGAGCGCGTCGGAGACGGCACGCTGGAGCTCCAGGAGGTACGTGGCGTTGGCCCGGCCGATGGGGTTGTCGAGGAAGAGCGTGCCGGCGTGCCGGTGCTTGTCGCGGCCCCGGTCGTTGCTGCGCAGTGCGGCCATCGTGCAGTACAGGGCGATGGCCGCGGTGAGCAGCTGGCCGCCGGAGAAGACGTCGCCCATCTGTCCGACCGGCACGCGCTCGGCGCGCAGGACGGCGTCCGGCTTGAGGATCTCGACGGCGACGCCGCGCGGCTCCAGGGCGGCCTGGACGCCGCGCAGCAGCAGGGACATTCCGTCGCGCCGCATGTCGGAGTTCTTCTTCACGGCCGCGCGCGTGGCCTCGTCGACGACCTCACCGAGGCGCTCGACGAGGGTCGCCTGGTCGGGCTCTTCGAAGCGGACCCGCAGGAACTCCTGCCCCGACCACTCCCCGAGGCCCTCGGGCAGCCGGGACAGGCGCTGGGCGGACCTGAGCGTCGCGAGGGCCGACTCGACGAGGCCGCGCAGGCGGTCGACGATGCTGTCGCGGTTGCGCTCCAGCTGCTCCAGCTCGTCGGTCAGGACGCGCAGGCGCGGCGCGAAGGCGTCGGCCCACTTCTTGGCGTGGTCGGGCAGCGCGGAGGCGGGCAGTTCGCGGATCTGCTGACGGGCGGGGGTGCGCACCTGCTCGTAGCGCGTGGCGTTGGCGTGCCGTACGAGTATGTCGCTCGCCTCGCGGACGGCCGACTCGGCGGCGGAGAGGTCGGCGGCGCAGCCGCGCAGGGACCGGCGGGTCTCGGCGGCGGCCTGGCGGGCCTCTTCGAGGGTGCCGGGGTAGGGCGCGGGCTCGTCTTCGGTGTCTTCCTGGTGTTCGCGCAGGAGGTCCCGCAGGAGGGCGGCCGTCTCGTCGAAGCCGCCGGCCGCGTCCTCTGTGGCGCGGTGGCTCCGGAGCAGTGCGGCGTGGGCGTCCTTGGCGCGGCTCAGCGCATCCGTGTGGGCGGCCAGTTCGCCGGTGGCCGTGCGCAGCAGCGCCTGGGCCTGCTCGGCGTCGGTGGGGACGAGCTGTTCCGGAAGGTCGGTGTGTGCCTCGCCGTCCTCGGGGGCGTGCCGCTCGGCCTCGCCGCGCAGGCGGCCCAACTGCTCGCTCGCGGTGGCGGCGCGGGCCTCGATGAGCTGGACCTGCGCCTCCGCGCGCGCGGCGGCGGCCTGCCGGGAGGGGCCGTCGGAACCGTCGGTGCCTTCGAGGAGCAGGGCGGCGCGGGTGCGGACCTTGTTGCTGAGCCGGTCCAGCTCGGCGAGCGCGGCGCTCTCGTCGCTCTCGGCGCGGGCCTGCTCGGCCCGCAGGTCGGCGCCGACGCCCACCTTCTCGTAGAGCTGCGACGCCGCGCGGTATGCCTCGCGGAGGGCGGGCAGCGACGTCTTCGGGGCCTCGGTGTCCTCCGATACGTCCTCGGGGGCGCCGGCGATCTCTGCGCGTTCGGCGCGCAGCGCGCGGGCGGTGCGGCGGGCGTCGTCGGCGGCGCGCTGGGCGGCGCGGCGGTCCTCGTCGGCGGCGCGGGCGCGGTCCAGGCAGGTCTGGGCGCGGGCCTCGGCCTCGACGGCGTCGTCGGCCAGTTCGCGCAGCTTGGCCTGCCAGCCGGCCCGCTCGCGGAGCCGGAAGGCGAGGCCCGCGAGGGCGTCGGCGGCGCGGCGGGCGCGCTGGGCGGCTTCCTGGCGCTCGTCACGCACGCGTGCCGCCTCCGATGCGGCCTCGTCGGCCTCGGCGCGGGCGGTGCGGGCCTCGGCCAGCTCGGCCTCGGCCTCCTCGGCGAAGGCACGCGCTTCCTGGGCGGCGGTGGCGAGCTCCGCGAGACGGCCGCTCGGGCAGCCGGTCCTCCAGGAGGCGAGACGCGCGGCCAGCTCGCGGTCCTTGGCGAGCCGGACGGCGAGCGCGCGGATCTCCTCGTCGCGCAGTGCGGCCCGCGCGCGCAGCGCCTGCCGCTCCTCGTCGGCGGCGTGCTCGTCGTGCATGGCCGGGTTCGGCGGTACGAGGAATACGCTGCCGGCACGGCTGTCGGTGGCCTGCTCGCCCGGCGTGGGGGCCAGGAGGGCGGCGGCGGTGCCCACGGCGACGGCCGAGCGGGGCAGCAGGGCGGCGTCCGCGAGGGCGTCGCGGGCGCGCGCGTGGGTGTCCGGGTCGGTGATGACCACACCGTCGACGAGCTCGGGGCGTGCGGCGAGCACGCGCGCGTGGTCGGCGGGGTCGACGGCCTGGGCGAGGTAGCGCCAGCCGGGCAGCGCGGGGATGCCGTGCTCGCCGAGGAACTCGACGGTGGCGAGGACGTCGGGGCCGGGCGGCAGCAGCCCGCCGTCGCCCAGGGCGCCGAGGATGCGGGAGTCGTCGGCGGCCGCGGTGCGCAGGTCGAAGAGGTGCCGCTCGGCGGAGGCGACGTTGTCGTCGAGGAGCGCGCGCAGGTCGTCGGCGGAGCGGTCCAGCTCTTCTACGGAGAGGGCCTGTTCCCCGGATACGTCGGTTCCCTGGCGGGGCTTCGGTACGCCGCTGCCCGCGTCCTTCGTGGGCAGGCTCAGGAGTTCGGCGAGCCGCTCGTCCTCGGCGATGGACTCGGCGGCGCGGCGCTCCGCGTCGTGGGCGGCCTCGGCGGCGGTCGCGGCGTCCGAGGCGCGGGCGGCGGTCAGCTCGGCGCGGGCCTCGGCGGCGGCCGTCTCCTTGGCGTGGTCCGCGGCCCGGCGGGCGGCCTCGCGCGCGGTGTCCCACGCGGCGACGGTGGTCTTCTCGGCGTCGCTCGCGGCGAGGGCGGCACGCGCGGGGTCGGCGTCGGGGGCGGTGTCGTCGAGCCAGCCCGCGCGGACGGCCTCGGCGGTCTCCTGCTCGACCTCGGTGAGGCGCTGGCGCAGGTGTCCCGCCTCGCTGCGGGCCCGCTGGGCCTCGGTGGCGGCGGCGGTGGCGTCGCGGTGCGCGGCCTCTCCGGTGTCCTGGAGGGCCGCGGAGCGCTCCTCCTCCTCGTTGGCGAGGTTCTCGGCGCCTTCGGCGGCCGTGTGCAGGGCGCGGACGAGATCGGCGGCGGCCTTCGCGCGTGCGGCGAGGGCGGGCGCGGCGTCGCGTTCGGCCTCGCGGATCGCGACGGCGACGCGCGCGGAGCGGTCGGCCGCCGCGCGGTGCCGCAGGACGGCTTCCGCGGCCTGCCAGGCGGAGTGCAGGGTACGCGCGTCGGCGAGTTCGCGGCGCTGGGCGGCGGCGGCCTTCTCGGCGACGGTGAGCGCCAAGGAGGCGTGCCGGTAGGCCAGCTCGGCGGAGATCAGCGCGCTCTTGCCGCGGGCCTGCTCTGCTTCGGTGACGGTGTGGGCGGCTGCGGTGACCTGCTCGGCCAGCTCCGCGGCGCGGCCCCGCTCCTCGGCGGCGCGCGCGGAGAGGCGGCGCGCCAGGGTGCGGGTCCTGCGCTCGGCGCCCGCGTGCACGTCACGCGCGCGTGCCCGGGTCTCGGCGGCGTCGACGATGCGGCCGAGCAGGTCGACGGAGCCCGCGGTGAAGTCCCGCTCGGCCATCAGCTCGGCCCGTCGGCCCAGCTTGTTGCCGAAGCCGTGGACGAGGTCGGCGAGGCCGTCCGTGTCGCGGGTGTCCGTGACGGCGCGCAGCAGCAGATCGGTGAAGTCGGAGTCCTTCTTGACGGCGAAGAGGCCCGCGGCCTCGCCTTCGTCGGCGTTCATCTCCCGCTGGTAGCGGAAGAGTTCGGGGTCGAGGCCCAGGTCGCCGAGGTGTTCGTTCCAGCGGTCGTGGATCTCTTCCCAGTGCACTTCGAGGTGGGGGTACACCTTGGCCGCCTCGGTCAGCGCGTCACGGAACCCCTTCATGGTGCGCCGCCGCCCCTGCGCGCCCGACGCGCCCTCCGCGGAGGGCCGTACGGCGGTGGACTCGGCGACCGGCAGGGAGTCCAGGCTCATGCCGGGCCCGGGCCGGAAGGAGTACCAGGCCTCGGCGAACTTCCGCGGGTCGTTCGAAACCTGCCGGCCCCGCCATTCGCTGACCTTGCCGACGACCACGCACTCGCCGGTGCGGGTGTGCTGCCACTCCAGGGCGACGTGACCGCAGTCGTCGGCGAGCAGGAACTTGCGCAGCACGCCGGAGCTGGCGCCGCCGAGCGTGTTCCGGTGGCCCGGCAGCATCACCGAGAAGATCAGCTTGAGCAGGACGGACTTGCCGCCGCCGTTCTCCAGGAAGAGCACGCCCGCGGGGGCGGGGCGCCGCGGCGGGCCGCTCGGCTCGTCCTGGAAGAACTCCGCCTGGGTGGGTGCGGGGTCGGGTACCTCTGCGCCCACGCCGCGCAGGTCGAGCACGGTGTCGGCGTAGCGCGCACCGGCCGGACCGATGGAGTAGAGGCGGATCCGGGACAGCTCGTACATGGCGGCGGACTCTCGTCGTAAGTCGTGGGGAACGGCGGGGCGGTGGGGGAAGGCGGGCCTGCGGTGTCAGGAGTGGAAGGGCAGCCCCGCGTCGGCGGCCAGCTCCAGGTCGTCGGTGTCTTCGGGGGGCAGCAGCGTCGCCGAGCCGTCCGTGACCGGGACGACGCCCAGTTCGAGGAGTTCGGCCATGGCCGCGGTGCCCGCCATGTCGCGGACCTGGAGCTGATAGCGGGCCGTGGTGCGGTACGTCCCTCCGGAGTCGTCGCCCGTGCGCTGCAGGAAGCCGGAGTCGGTGAGGAAGACGACGGCCTTGGCGACGATGCCGGTGGTCGAACCGGCGAGGCGGCGGGCGTCCTTGGTGGCCCCGGTCGAACTGCGCCGCGCCCAGATCCGCCAGGCGGCTTCGAGCCCGGGGGCGTCGGTGGCCGGGTCGGTGTTCTCGCCCTGCTCCTCGGCGCGCTCCTCCAGGCGGCGGCAGGCCTGGCGCACGAACGCGTCGACGCCGTTGACCGTGACCCGGCCGATGTACCCGTCGTCGGCGAGGTCCTCGGGGCGCGGGAAGGCCATGGCGGCGACGGCGAGGTGGGCGAGGCCGTGCAGGAAGCGGTCGGTGGAGTCGGTCGCGGCGCGGCGGGCGTAGTCACCCATGCGGACGGCGAAGACGGAGTCCTCGGCGGCGGTCACGGCCATGCCCGCGCGCGGGGACACCTCCAGGACGACGAGCCCGAGGCCGGTGGCGACGGCGTCGGCGAGCCGCGCGAAGGGCGGGTCCTCGCGGTAGCGGCGCAGCAGTTCGCCGTACTCCTGGTCGCGGGCCGGCTGGAGCTTGGGCTGGAGGCCGAAGGAGACGAGCCGAGCGGCGTCGGCGGCGTCGGCCGGGGTGACGGGCGCGGGGACGGCGGGCGCCGCCGTGGACTCCGGCTCGCCCCACGCGGCGTGCTCTGCGGGGTGGTCGGTCACGGCGTGTGCTCCTTGGTGGGGTGGTGCGTGAGGGGGCCGAGGCGGCGTACGGGAGTGTCGGTCATGGTCAGGCCGCCTCCGTCCGGGCGGCCGCCATTCCGGCGGCGTCCAGGAGGGCCGTGCCGACGATGAGGTCGGCGCCGCCGAACTCCTCGTCGTCCAGTTCGGTGCCGTCGTCCACGGCGAACAGCAGCTTCTGCTCGCCCTGGCGGTAGGCGGTGCCGACCGGTGGGCTCGCCGCGTGCACGGCTAGCAGGGCGACCAGGTAGGGCAGTTCGCGGTCGCGGAGGCGGGCCTCGGCGAGCAGTCCGGAGAGGCGGCGCGGCGCGTCGGAGGGCAGGTCGAGCAGGTCCATGGCGCTCGCGAGCTGCTCCTCGCTGAAGCGGCTGTCGTCGGGGGTGGCGATCAGGTCCGGCTCGGGCATCTCCGCGCCGAGGTGCTCGCGCTCCATCGGCGGCGTGAGCAGTATGTCGACGAGGTCGCCGACCCGGACGGAGACGGGGGTGCGCAGGCCGGTGCCGCGCGCGAAGAAGGCGTCCGTCACACGGATCGCCTGCTCCGCGGGGAGCGGCAGGAGCGGCGCGACGAGCTGCCCGTACAGATCGAGTCCCGCGCGCGCGGTGGGCGTCGCGAAGGCCTGCCGGTCCTGCTCGGCGCGGAACAGCGGGCCGGCTTCGAGGAGGCGGGACTGGAGCTGGGTGTGGCGGCGGATGCAGTCCTTGACGATGTCGACCAGCTCGGCGGCGCGGCGCTTCTGCTCCGGGTCCTCGGACTCGTCGCGGGCCTTGCGGATGTTGGTCAGGATCGCGTTCTCGTGGCGGTAGCGGTCGGCTACGTGGTCGAGGGCCTCCGCGATCATGTCGGGGACGGCCTGGAGCCAGTCCACCGCGCGGACGTTGCGCCGGGTCGCGTCGAGGGCCTTGCGCAGCGTTTCCGAATACTGCACGGTCCGGTAGCGGGCCTGCTCGGCGGCGAGCTGCGCGTCGGCGAGCCTGCCGCGACTGATCAGGACCTCCAGCTTCACCTCGGCGGCGATCTGGGCGCTGGTGACGTCGGTGTCGAGGGCGCCCACCAGGACGTTGACGGCCTCGTCGGTCGTACGCAGGTAGACGCTGCCGCCGTACCCGGGGACCTCTTCGAGGAGCTTGAAGTCGTAGTCCCTGCGGACGTACGTCCCGTCGGGCGCGAAGGTGCCGTACACCGCGCGGAAGCCGCGGTCGACGCTGCCGACGTTGATCAGGTTCTCCAGGACCCAGCGCGCCACGCGCTCGTGCTCGGCGGCGGGGCGCCGGGGGGCCTGCGCGGCGACGCGCGGGAGCAGTCTGGCGACGATCTGCTCGTGATCGGCGCCGGTGTCGAAGTCCATGTTGAGCGTGACGAGGTCGATGGCGGACAGGGCCACCTCGGCCATCGCGTACACCGAGTACTCGCCCGCGAGGTTGGCCTTGCGCACGTCGAGGTCGTGCAGCGGAGCCGTGCAGGCCAGGGCGCGCAGGCGGCGCGCCAGGCCCTCGTCGGCGGCCGGGCCCTGAGCGGGCCGCGGCCCCGCGCTGAGCTGGGGCGGAGCAGTGTCCGTAACGGCAGGCGAAGTCACGGTGCACAGACTAGGTCCTCGGTCTGACAACGGTCGAAACGGCGCAGAAGCGACCGGCTCGCCGCCCCCGCCGAGCCACCGGCTCGGCGGCTTCAGCAGCCCGTGCGGAGCGCCCGATCCGTCGGCTTCAGCCCTCCTCGCCCACCCGTCGCCCGTACACCTCCACGAGGCCCGCGAGCGAGTCCTCCAGGTAGGCGGCGAGGAGCCGTTCGGCCTGTGCGGCGTGGCCCGCCCGCAGGGTGGCCAGGATGCGCTGGTTGCGTTCGAGGTACGGCTCGTGGAGGCGGCGCGGGTCGTCCACCACGTGGAAGGCCAGGCGCAGTTCGGCGAAGACGCTGCGCATCAGCTCGTCGGTGCGGGCGCTGCCGGCGAGGGCGACGAGCTCCCTGTGGAAGTGGATGTTGGCGGTGGAGACACCTTTCCAGTCCTTCTCTGCGGCGGCGCGCACGCCGTCCGCGACGGCCCCCGCGACCCCGTCGAGCGCGAACGGGGGCGCGCCGAGACCCCGGACGACGGCACACTCCACCAGGCGGCGAGTGCGGTAGATGTCCTCGACGTCCTCGACCGTGAGCACCCGCACGAAAACTCCGCGGTTGAGCCGGTGGACGAGGAGCCTCTCGTGCGTGAGCAGCCGGAAGGCTTCCCGGAGCGTGTTGCGGGAGACCCCGAGCGCCCCGCCGATGCTGTCCTCGGAGAGGCGCGTACCGGGCGGGAAATAGCCCTCGGCGATGCGGCTCCTGAGGATGTCCGAGACCCTCTCCGCCGTGCTCGTGCGCCCGAGGAGCGCACGGTCCTCGGCCAGTCCGCTCACGTCAGCCATCGCCCCAGCCATCCCCTCAGCCATGCCCGGATTCAATCGCAGATGCGAGAACGAAACAACAGGGGTATTGAGGGATCGTTCAACGATCCTCTACCTTGTCGGGCACGGCTGGACCCCACGGCCCCCGCACCGCACGTCTCCACGCACCACAGCCGCACCGCACGCTCCAGCACCCTCACCGTCCCTCTTCTGCGAGGTGCCCATGAGCACGACCCCACCCACGAGCCCACCGCCCCAGGCCGCCCCGGACGGCATACGCACCGACAAGGGCGAACTCCCCGACGAAAGCGGCGCATTCGGCTGGCTGCGGGCGCTCGGCCCGCGCGGCCGCCGCGCCTTCGCCGGGGCCTTCGGGGGCTACGCCCTCGACTCCTACGACTACTTCACGCTGCCGCTAAGCATGGTGGCGCTGGCCGCGTACTTCGGCCTCGACAGCGGCCAGACCGGGCTCTTCACCACCGTCACCCTCGTCGTCTCCGCCGTGGGCGGCGCGGTCGCGGGTGTGGTCGCCGACCGGATCGGCCGCGTCAAGGCGCTGATGATCACGGTGGTCACGTACGCCGTCTTCACCGTCGCCTGCGGCTTCGCGCCCAACTACGAGACGCTGCTGGTCTTCCGCGCCCTCCAGGGCCTCGGTTTCGGCGGTGAGTGGGCGGTCGGCGCGATCCTCGTCGCCGAGTACGCCACTGCCAAGAACCGCGGCCGTACGCTCGGCGCGATCCAGAGTTCCTGGGCCGTGGGCTGGGGTCTGGCCGCGATCGTCTACACCGTGGTGTTCCAGTTCCTGGACGACGACCTCGCCTGGCGCGTGATGTTCTGGACCGGTGCGCTGCCGGCCCTCCTGGTCATCTATGTGCGCCGCAACGTGCAGGACGCCCCGGAGGCCGCGGCGGAGCGCCGGAAGAGCGCCGACCAGGGGTCGTTCACGGCCATTTTCAAGCCGGGGCTGCTGCGCGTCACG
This sequence comes from Streptomyces sp. NPDC003379, assembly GCF_053589195.1. NCBI lineage: Bacteria > Bacillati > Actinomycetota > Actinomycetes > Kitasatosporales > Streptomycetaceae > Streptomyces > Streptomyces sp. NPDC003379. The sequence goes on from NZ_JBSFRK010000065.1 coordinate 15,112, forward strand.
TGCTTCGCTGTGCTCCTGTCCACCGGCGTGCAGGGCGGCTACTACACGCTGGCCACCTGGGTGCCCACGTATCTGAAGACCGAGCGCGGCCTCACCGTCGTCAACACCGGCGGCTACCTCATCTTCCTGATCTCCGGCGCCTTCATCGGCTATCTGACCGGCGGCTATCTCACCGACAAGCTGGGCCGCAAGCGGAACATCACGCTTTTCGCGTTCCTCTCCGCGGCCAGCATCCTCGCGTACACGAACATCCCGGAGGGAGCCAACGGCCTTCTCCTTGTGCTCGGTTTCCCGCTCGGCTTCTGTATGTCGGCGATCTTCAGCGGCTTCGGGTCCTTCCTCAGCGAGCTGTACCCGGCCGCCGTGCGCGGCACGGGCCAAGGCTTCACGTACAACACGGGACGGGCGGTCGGCGCCATATTCCCCACCATGGTCGGCTTCCTCGCCGACAGCTGGGGCGTCGGCGGTGCGCTGATCTTCGGAGCCTTCGGATACGGCCTGGCCGTCATCGCGCTGTTCGGCCTTCCGGAGACGCGGGGGAGGGAGCTCCTGTGAGCGGGCACGCGCGCGTGGGCGCCCCTGACACCCTTGTGGTCCGCACCGCCAAGGAGGCCCGCGCGGCGTTCCGTTCGGGCGAGAGCAGTCCGACCGCGGGCTGGGCGGCGGGTTTCACCCAGGCCAACCTCATCTCCGTGCCCGCCGACTGGGCGTACGAGATGCTGCTGTTCTGCCAGCGGAACCCGAAGCCATGCCCGGTGCTCGACGTCACGGACGCGGGCTCCTGGGCCACGCCGCTCGCCCCGGGCGCCGATCTGCGCACGGATCTGCCCCGCTACCGCGTGTGGGAGCACGGCGAGTTGACCGACGAGCCCACGGACGTCGTCGACCGCTGGCGCGGCGACCTGGTGTCGTTCCTCATCGGGTGCAGCTTCACCTTCGAGTGGGCACTCGCCGACGCCGGGGTGCCGCTGCGCCACATCGAGCAGGGCCGCAACGTCCCGATGTATGTGACCGCGCGCCCCTGCCGCCCCGCGGGGCGTCTGCACGGCCCCATGGTGGTGTCGATGCGGCCCGTACCGCCCCGCCGTCTCGCCGACGCCATCAGGGAGAGCGCCCTGATGCCGGCGGTGCACGGCAGTCCGGTGCACTGCGGCGAGCCCGCGGGGCTCGGCATCGAGGATCTGGGCCGGCCCGACTTCGGTGACCCGGTGGCCGCCGACCCGGACGACATCCCGGTGTTCTGGGCGTGCGGGGTGACGCCGCAGGCCGCGGTGATGGCGTCGCGGCCGCCGCTCGCGATCACGCACGCGCCGGGCCGCATGTTCATCACCGACGCCCGGGACGAGCAGTACCGGGTGGCCTGACCTGCCTGGCCTGACCTGCCTGGCCTGACCCGGCTTGGCTTGGCTTGGCCTGACCCTGCTTGGCTTGGCCCGGCCTGGCTTGGCCCGGCCTGGCTTGGCCTGGCCCGGCTTGGCTTGGCCTGGCCCGGCTTGGCTTGGCTTGGTCTGTCCTGTCCGCCGAGAACCACAGGAGTCCTACGTACATGAGCACCACCTCCATCGATCTGAACGCCGACCTCGGCGAGGGCTTCGGCCGCTGGCAGCTGACCGACGACGAGGCACTGCTGTCCGTCGTCACCAGCGCCAACGTGGCCTGCGGCTTCCACGCCGGGGACGCGGTCACCATGCGCCGGGTGTGCGACCGGGCCGCCGAGCGCGGCGTCCGGATCGGCGCGCAGGTCTCCTACCGCGACCTGGCGGGCTTCGGGCGGCGCGCGATGGACGTGCCGCCCGCGGAGCTGGCGGCGGAGGTGGCCTACCAGATCGGCGCCTTGGAGGTCTTCGCGCGCGCGGCGGGCACGCGCGTGTCGTACGTGAAGCCGCACGGCGCGCTCTACAACCGTGTGGTCCACGACGAGCAGCAGGCCCGCGCCGTCGTCGAGGGCGTGCTGCTCGCCGACGCCTCGCTGCCCCTTCTGGGGCTGCCCGGATCGCGCCTCCTGGAGTCGGCGGACAAGGCCGGGCTCCCGGTCGTCACCGAGGCGTTCGCGGACCGCGCCTACACCGAAGAGGGCACTTTGGTTCCGCGGGGCAGCGAGGGGGCGGTCATCACGGAGGCGGACGCCGTCGTCGAACGGTCCGTCGGCATGGCCCGGTTCGGTGTCGTCACCTCCCTGGGAGGCCGCGAGATCGCGGTCCGCGCGCGGTCGCTGTGCCTGCACGGTGACACTCCGGGGGCGGTGGGCCTGGCCCGCCGTGTCCGGGCGAGCCTGGAGTCGGCAGGCGTGCGCGTGGAGGCCTTCGCGTGAGGGTGCTGCCGGTCGGCGACCGGGCACTGCTCGTCGAACTCGCCGACGGCACCGAGGCCCAGGCGCTCCACGCCGAGCTGCTGCGTCGCCGCGCGGCGGGGTCTCTGCGGGTGCGGGAGATCGTCCCGGCGGCCCGCACGGTGCTCCTCGACGGCCTGGACGAGCCCGCCCGGGTCCGCGCCGAGCTGCCCGGCTGGGAGATCCCGCCGCTGCCCGCCCGCGCGGAGGCCGTCCTGGAGATCCCGGTCCGGTACGACGGGCCGGACCTCGCGGATGTCGCCGCGCACTGGGGTGTGAGCGTGCCCGAGGTGGCGCGCATCCACTCGGCGGCCGAGTTCCGCGTCGCCTTCTGCGGTTTCGCACCGGGCTTTGGCTATCTGACCGGGCTGCCCGAGCGCTACGGAGTGCCGCGCCGGGCCACGCCCCGCACCTCGGTCCCCGAAGGCAGCGTCGCTCTGGCCGGCCCGTACACGGGTGTCTACCCGCGCGCCTCGCCCGGCGGCTGGCAGCTGATCGGCTCGACGGACGCCGTGCTGTGGGACCACGCGCGCGTACCCGCCGCGCTGCTCTCCCCCGGCGTACGCGTGCGCTTCGTGCCGGAGGGCCCACCCGCAGCCCCACGGCGGGCCGCACCTGGCACCACATCGGAGACCACGCCGTACGCCCCGCCGGACACTCCCCCGGCGACCACGCCGCACGCTCCCCCGGCAATCCCACCGCACGCCCCACCACTGATCCCACCAGACGCCCCACCCCAGGACGCGCCTGGCACCGCACCACAAACCACCCCGGGCACCCCATCGAAAGCCACACCGGACACTCCCCCGACAACCCCACCGCACGCCGCCCCACCGGAGGCCCCATGAGCGACCGTGCCTTCGCCGTCGTGCGGGCAGGGGCGCTGACCACCGTGCAGGATCTCGGGCGTCCCGGCCACGCTCACCTCGGAGTGCCTCGTTCCGGGGCGCTGGATCCGTCTGCGGCTCGCCTGGTCAACCGGCTCGTGGGCAACGCTCCCGACGCGGCTGTCCTGGAGACCACCCTCAACGGCTGTGCCGTACGACCCCGCCGCCCCGTGACAGTGGCGGTCGGCGGTGCGCCCTGCCCTGTGACCGTGGACGGCCGCCCCGCCCCCTGGGGGGCACCGGTGCGGGTGCCCGCAGGGGCCTTGCTGGACATCGGGACGGCGCTCTCCGGAGTGCGTTGCTACGTCGCCTTCGATGGCGGAGTGGCCGTCGAGGCGGTGCTTGGCAGCCGCTCCACGGACCTGCTCTCCGGCCTCGGCCCGCCCCCGCTCGTGGACGGGACCGTCCTGCCGCTCGGCACCACGAGCGGCGGCACGCACGCATGCGTGGATGTCGTCCCGCAGCCCGCCCCGCCCCGGGAGCTGGTGCTGCGGGTCACGCTCGGGCCGCGTGCCGACTGGTTCACCCGGGCGGCGCTGGAGACGCTCACCACGCGCGCGTACCGAGTGTCCTCGGCGAGCAACCGCATCGGCCTGCGCACCGAAGGCCCCGCCCTGGAGCGCGCGGTCCAAGGCGAACTGCCGAGCGAGGGCATGGTGCTCGGCGCCGTGCAGGTGCCGCCGGACGGCAGGCCGGTCGTCTTCCTCGCCGACCACCCGACCACCGGTGGCTACCCCGTGGTGGCGGTCGTCAAGGAGGCCGACCTCGCCGCGGCGGCCCAGGCGCTGCCGGGCACGCCGGTACGTTTCGTCGGCGTCGGCGGCGGCAGCAGCAGCAGCAGTGGCGTCGGCGGCCGACGCTGACCCGCCCGCCCGGGGCCGGCCTGCGGCCACCCCGGGCTACACCGCGGGCGCGTCCGCGTCGGGCCCGATCCTGCTCCGTACCGCCGTCTGTACCTCGTCCTCCTCGGCGGGGTCCGCGGCGAGCCTGCGAAGCCGGTTGACGACGCGGGCGTCGCCGGTCTCGGCGTGCCGGGCGGCGACCCCGCGGGTGGACTCCTCGCAGTCCCACAGGCACTCGACGGCGAAGCCGGAGGCGAAGGTGGGGTCGGTGGCGGCGAGCGCGCGGGCGGCGCGGCCGCGCAGATGGGAGGAGGCGGTCTCTCGGTAGACGTGCCGCAGCACGGGGGCGGCGCAGGCGATGCCGAGGCGTCCCGCGCCGTCGACGAGCGTCCACAGCGTCGGCGCGTCGGGCCCCTCGCCGCGCACCGCCTCGCGCAGCGCGGCGAGGACCAGCTTGCTGTCCTGGGCGTCGCCCCGGCAGGCGAGCACGCGCCCCGCGGCGGCGCCGAGGGCGTCGGGTCGGTAGGCCCAGCGCCGGGCCCGTTCGACGGCGGCGACGCTGCGCATCCGTTCGAGGGCTTCGGTCGCGGCGTCCACCACGACAGGGGAGTGGCTCTCCACGGCGTACTCGATGAGGTCGAGGACGGCCGGGTCGTGGGCGTCGGCCAGGTAGCGCAGGGCGGTGCCGCGCGCCCCGTCGGAGCCGCTGCGGGCGGCCTCGACGATCTCGGGCCGGTCATCGGGTCCGGCGACGGCGCTCAGGCAGCGGGCGGCGGGCACGTACAGCACGGCGCCGCGTTCGAGGCCCTCCTGCGCCCAGTCGAAGACGGCCTGGACGCTCCATCCGGGGCGTGGCCCCGCGGGCCGCATCTGGCGCTGCCAGCGGTCGAAGGAGCCCTGTTCCCGCGCGGCTCGCACACGGGCGCCGATATCGGCGCGGGGGTTCTCCTCCCACAGCCGCCAGGGCCGCGGTTCGTAGGCGTCGCGGACGGCGGCGGCCAGTTCGGCCTCACCCTCCGCGTCGGCGGGGAACCTGGCGAGCACGGGGGCGGCGAGGGCGCGCAGGCCCGCGTCGTCGTCGCGCAGGGCCAGCTCGTCCAGGGCCCACGCCCAGTTCGAGCCGAAGGCGGCGTACCGCCTCAGGAGTTCGAGGGCGTCGTGTCTGCCGTACGAGGCGAGGTGTCCGAGGACGGCGAGGGCGAGTCCGGTGCGCGAGTCGTCCGTGTCCAGGACGTCCTCGGCATCGAACAGGTGCCGCTCGATCTCGTCGAGCCCGCCGTGAAGGTCGAGGTAGAGCCGGGCGTAGTACAGCGAGCGGTTCTCCACCTGCCAGTCGTGGCGGGGATCGTGGAGCACGCAGTGGTCGAGGGCGGCGAGCGCCTCGGACCGGGGTGCCGTGAGTGCGTGCAGCGTGCCGTCGCCGCGGCCCCGCTGCAGCAGGCCGAGCAGCGTACCGCTGGGCGCTATGACCGGATCGAACATGGGAAACAGCCTCACATCAAGCGTCGACGCAACCGGGAATCACGCATTACCTGGCCGTGCGCCAACACGTCGGGCCGCCCGCCGTCTCTTGCTTGTCGAAGACCATCTTCCTCTGCCTCTCGTCCGTGGCCCTTAAGGGTTCCCGGACGGAAGGTCCGGGGGCGGGCCGCTCACGGCCCACGCGGTGCGGCACCCTTTGCCCCGCCGTCGCGTCCGTGAATCACGTCGTCATGATGACCCGGCGGTCATGCCCGCCGCGACCACATTTCCAGCGCCCCCGTCGTTGCTGGTCGAGTACCCGCTCAGGCGGCCCCGAACAGCTCCAGCAACTCCGTCTTCTGGAACATCCGGGCGGTGTCCAGCGCCGACGGCGTCCCGGCGGCCGGATCGGCTCCGCCGTCCAGGAGGGCGCGGATCACCGCGTGCTCACCCTTGAAGACAGCCCCGGCGAGCGGTGTCTGCCCCCGGTCGTTGGCGCGGTTCGCGTCGCCGCCGCGCTCCAGGAGGGCCCGGACCGCCTCGGCGTGCCCGTGGTAGGCCGCCAGCATCACCAGGGAGTCGCCGCTGTCGTTGGTGAGGTTGGCCGGGACCCCCGCGTCGACGTACGCCGCGAGTGCCGCGGTGTCGCCCTGGCGCGCCAGATCGAAGATCTTGGTCGCCAGCTCCACGACCTCCGGGTCGGGGGCTTCGCTCATGGGGCGTCCGCCTTTCTGGGATGCGCTGCGTGTGCAGCCGTACGAGTGAATCGACAGGGTACTGCCCTCGCGGGCACATGACGCGGCCCGGCCGAGGCAAAGCTCACGGCGAGCACGGCATACCCGCTGACCTGCTCTTCGACGGGCCCGGCGAGGCTCTGCCATTCGAGGGAAATCCTGTGAAATTCACTCCTTTGCACCTTTTGTCGTATGGATACATGCTGTGAGCCTGGAAGAACTCATGGTGACTGTCCCCACCAACCAGGAGAACCCTCATGATCCTGTCCATCTCGGGTGTCGTGCTGCTCGGCATCATCGTGTTCCTCTTCTTCCGCAAGGACGGGCTCAAGGCATCCCACGCCCTGGTCTGCGCGCTCTTCGGCTTCTACCTCGCGGGCACCGCCATCGCCCCGAGCATCAAGGCCGGCGGTGCGAGCCTGGCGAGCCTGCTGGGCGGGATCAAGTTCTGACGCCCCCGCCTTCCGTACGCACCTCCAGGAGACTGACGTGGTCAGGCGCCCACTCCCCCGCATCCTGAGCAACGGCACCGCGTCCCTCACGCGCGGCCGGGAGCTGGCACGGTCGGCCGCCGACAGCGCCACCGACGTCCTCCACCCGCTGATCACGATCACCCGTGGACTGCGCCGGCTGGCTGCCGCCGGGCGGCGCAAGTGGGCCGACACGCCCAAGGACAAGCGCGGCTCGCTGCTGTTCCTGGTCGGCTCGGTGATCCTCGTCATCGCCCTCTTCCCCTATGGGCCGATGCTCGCCTTCGTCTCCTTGATGGCGGCCGCCGCGTGGACGGGCCGCGAGCGCACCGCGCCCGCGCCGACCGGCCCGGACGAGGCACAGGCGCAACGGTTGCAAGCCCTCTACGAAGCGCTCGTCCCGTACTTCTCGATCCCCGAGGACCCCGCCCCGCTCTTCACGCACGGCGGCGAATGGGACAAGGCCTTCACCGCCTACGACTTCGACGACACCGGACGGATCTCCCGGCTCGTCGTGCACTACCCCGCGTACTTCGCGGACGGCGAGGCCGAGTCCCGTACCCGGATCGAACAGCTGCTGCACGCGAAGGCGGGCCGCGGACGCGAATACCACTTCGCGTGGGACGAGGAGGGAAACGAACTCACCGTCACCGTGCTGCCCCCGCTCCCCACGGACATCGCCGCCCAGCGCTTCGTCACCGCCCCCGGGGAGACCGTCCTCGGCTTCACCGACGAGACCGACGTGCAGCGCACCCTGCCGGTGACCGACGGAGAGGAGCGGCGCGACGTTCCCCCCGTCGTGTGGCGCACCGGCATCCGCTCCACCGAGCCCCACCTGCTCATCGCGGGCCAGCCGGGCAGCGGCACGACGACACTGCTGCGCTCCATCGCCCTCCAGGCGCTGCTGTACGGCGATGTCCTCATCATCGAGGGCAACGGCACCGGCGACTACGCCTGCCTGACGGGCCTCGACGGGGTGCTGGCCATCGAGTGCGGGCTCGCCGGGGCGCTCGCGAGCCTGGAGTGGGCGGCCCACGAGACCGAGCGCAGGCTCATCGTCGCCAACCGCGCCCGGCAGTCGGGCCACGCGCAGCCCGAGGACACCAAGCGCCCCTTGTGGATCCTTGTGGACCGGCCGAGCACGCTCGGCCACCTCGCGGCCGCCGACGGGCGCGACGACCCCCAGTCGCTGCTGCAGGTCCCGCTGCGGCACGGCAGGGCGGCGAACGTGACGGTGGCCGTGGCGGACCAGCTGGACTGCCTGGAGGCCCTGAGCGATGCCGTACGCCAGCACACGCGCGCGCGTGTGGTGCTCGGGTCCGCCACCGCCGACCAGGTCAAGGAGGTCCTTGGGAGGCCGCCCCACACGACCCCGACCTCCGACGTCCCGCCCGGCCGGGGTTACGCGCGGCTCGGCACCGGCCCGGTGCACCGCCTCCAGGTGCCCGCGACGCCCGACCCGTACGACGACGCGACCAGCGAGTCGCACCGCCGGGCGGTCATGGAACTGCTGCCGGTGCGGAGCACCCCGGAGGGCGCGGTGCCCGTCGCGGAGGCCGCCGATGAGACCAACGAGGCGGAGCCGGTCCCCGCGGAGAGCTGAGGCGCCCGTCAAGGGCAGCGGTCAGGCCACGAAGGGATGCGCGACCTCCGCACCCGCGCCCGCGCCCCTCTCCACGAGGCGGGCTGCGGCGGCCAGGCGCGCCGCCGCCTCGTCGGCCACCGCGCCGCCCACGGTGAACGGCAGCCGCACATACCCCTCGAAGGCCCCGTCGACACCGAAGCGCGGCCCCGACGGAACCCGCACTCCCACCCGCTCGCCCACCTCGGCGAGCCGCGACCCCGACAGGCCCCCGGTGCGCACCCACAGCGTCAGACCGCCGCGCGGCACCTCGAACTCCCAGCCGGGCAGCTCGCGGCGCACGGCGGCGACCAGCGCGTCGCGGTTCCCCCTGGCCTGCTCCCTGCGCACGTCGACGGCGGCCTCCCAGCCACCGGTGTTCAACAGCCAGTTCACGGCGAGCTGTTCCAGGACGGGGGTGCCCAGATCGGCGTACGCGCGCGCCGCGACGAGGCTGCGGATCACGTCGGGGGCGGCCCGCACCCAGCCGATGCGCATGCCCGCCCAGAAGGCCTTGCTCGCCGAGCCGACGGTGACGACGGTGGAGCCCGCGGGGTCGAATCCGCAGACGGGGCGGGGCATGCCGAGGTCCGGGTCGAGTCCCAGCTCGCTCATCGTCTCGTCGACGACGAGGACCGTGCCCGCCGAGCGGGCCGCCTCGACCAGCTGCCTGCGCTGGTCCTCACCCGCGAGCGCGCCCGTGGGGTTGTGGAAGTCCGCGACGACGTACGCGAGCCGGGGCGCCGCGTCGCGCAGGACCTGCCGCCAGCGGTCCATGTCCCAGCCCTGAAGGCCCTCCGCCATGGCGACGGGAACGAGCCGGGCGCCCGCCTCGCGCATCAGCTGGAGGATGTTGGCGTACGAGGGTGACTCGACGGCGATGCGTTCGCCGCGTCCCGCGAAGAGGTGGCAGATCGCGTCGATGGCGCCCATCGCGCCGGTGGTGACCATGATCTGCTCGGGCATCGTCGGGATCCCGCGCGCGGTGTACCGCTCGGCGAGCATCTCGCGCAGGGCCGGCAGGCCGGCGGGGTAGTCGCCGTGCGTGTGGGCGTACGGCGGGAGCGCTTCGAGGGCGCCCTGCACGGAGCGGGTCAGCCACGGCTCGGGCGCGGGCAGCGCGGCGCAGCCCAGGTCGATCATGGAGCCGAGCGCCTCGGGCGGCAGCGGTTCGAGCCCGCGCGCGGGGAGGGGGTTTCCGGCGGGGACAGCGGTCCAGCTGCCCGCTCCTCTGCGGGACTCCAGAAAGCCCTCGGTGCGCAGCGCCTCGTAGGCGGCCGCCACGGTGGTGCGGCTGACGGCGAGCGCCACCGCCAGTTCCCGTTCGGCGGGCAGGCGTGCGGCGACGGGCACGCGGCCTTCGAGGACGAGCAGCCGGATGCCGTCGGCGAGGGCGCGGTAGGCGGGCGGGCGGCGGGCGCCCGTGCCACTGGGGCGCGTCTGCTGGGACGCGAGGAGCCGGGCGAGCTGGGTCGAGCCCATCGCCGAAGTCCACTGAGCCATGATTCCCAGTCCACCTTCCTCGAATTGGCCATGGTTGCGCTCTGCTTCCAAGCCACAGAGTGGCATGCGTCGGGCCACTATCACCAGCGGGGGGCACCACTTGTCCGGGACGAAGCCACATCTCTCACGCCGTCTGCTGCGGCTGTACGCCGGTCTGACGCTGTACGGCGTGAGCTCCGCGCTGATGGTGGCCGCGGGGCTCGGTCCCGAGCCGTGGAACGTGCTCAACCAAGGCCTGTCCGAACGGACGGGCCTTTCCATCGGTGTCGTCTCGATCATCGTGGGCGCGGCGGTGCTGCTGCTGTGGATCCCCCTGCGGCAGCGCCCGGGGCTCGGCACCGTCTCGAACGTCTTCGTCTGCGGCCTGTCCATGGATGCCGCCCTGGCGCTGCTGCCGGACGTGGACACCCTCGCCGTCCGCGTCCCCCTGCTGCTGGCCGGTGTCGTCCTCAACGGCGCGGCGACCGGCCTGTACATCACCGCCTCGTTCGGCCCGGGGCCGCGCGACGGCCTGATGACGGGCCTGCACCGGCGCACCGGCCGCTCGATCCGCCTGATGCGCACGCTCATCGAGGTGACGGTCGTCGCCACCGGCTTCGCGCTCGGCGGCACGGTCGGCTTCGGCACCGTCCTGTACGCGCTCGCCATCGGCCCGCTCGCCCAGTTCTTCCTGCGCCACTTCGCCGTCCCCACGCCCGGCACGGGCAGGATCGCGGCCTCCGGAGGTCCGTCGGAGCAGGCGATACTGCAGCGGTGACCACGCGCGTACGCCATCCCTACCTCGATCACCCCGGCCCGCTCGCCCTCGCCCACCGCGGGGGCGCCGCGGACGGCTTGGAGAACACCGCCGCGGCGTTCCGGCGCGCCGTCGGCCTCGGCTACCGCTACATCGAGACCGACGTACACGCCACCGCCGACGGCCGCCTCGTCGCCTTCCACGACGCGACGCTCGACCGCGTGACGGACACGGGGGGTCGCATCGTCGACCTCCCCTGGAGCGAGGTGCGCCACGCGCGCGTGGCCGGCAGTGAACCGGTGCCCCTCTTCGAAGAGCTCCTGGAGACCTTCCCCGGGGTCCGCTGGAACGTGGACGTCAAAGCGGACCCCGCCCTCCTGCCGCTCCTCGACCTGATCCGCCGCACCGGCTCCTGGGACCGCGTCTGCGTCGGCTCGTTCTCCGAGGCGCGAGTGGCCAGGGCCCAGCGCCTGGCGGGCCCGCGCCTGGCCACCTCGTTCGGCACGCGGGGCGTGGCGGCGCTGCGCCTGCTGTCGTACGGCGTCCCGGCGGCGCTGCGCCGCTCCGCGGTCTGCGCGCAGGTGCCCGAGACGCACGCCGGGATCCGGGTGGTCGACCACCGCTTCGTGCGCGCTGCCCACGCGCGCGGATTGCAGGTCCACGTGTGGACGGTCAACGACGCCGAGCGGATGGCAGCCCTTCTCGACCTCGGCGTGGATGGCATAGTTTCCGATCACATCGAGACGCTGCGCGAGGTGCTGAAGGACCGGGGGACCTGGGTCTGACCGCCCGAGGGCGGCTTCGCACCACGGGGAACAGCGAGGTCACGGGTGGTCACCGACACCGTGCGGACGGCGGCCACCGAGGCCGCCGAGCGACGGCGCGAGCAACGGGGCTGGTACTTCTACGACTGGGCGTGCTCGGTCTATTCGACAAGCGTCCTGACCGTCTTCCTGGGGCCCTACCTCACGGAGATCGCCAAGGCGGCCGCCGACCCCGACGGGTACGTGCATCCGCTGGGCATCCCGGTCCGCGCGGGGTCCTTCTTCGCGTACACGGTGTCCGCTTCCGTGCTCGTGTCGATCTTCGTGATGCCGCCGGCGGGCGCGGCCGCCGACCGCACGGGGCGCAAGAAGCCCCTGCTCGCCGCGGCCGCGTACCTGGGGGCGGCCGCGACCGCGGGCATGTTCTTCCTGGCGGGCGACCGCTATCTCCTCGGCGGTCTCCTGCTGATCGTCGCCAACGCCTCGCTCGCCGTCTCGATGGTGCTCTACAACTCCTACCTGCCGCAGATCGCGCCCCCCGAGGAGCGTGACGCGGTCTCCTCGCGCGGCTGGGCCTTCGGCTACGCCTCGGGCGCCCTGGTCCTGGTGCTGAACCTGGTGCTGTTCCTCGCCCATGACACCTTCGGTGTCTCGGAGTCGACCGCGGTGCGCATCTGCCTGGCGTCGGCGGGCGTGTGGTGGGGGGCCTTCACCCTCGTACCCCTGAAGCGGCTGCGCGACCGGCGTACGGCGCCGTCCGAGGCGGCCGCGCGGGGCGGTCTGCGGCAGCTGGCGTCGACGGTGCGGGACATGCGGCGCCACCCGCACACGCTCGCCTTCCTGCTGGCGTACCTCGTCTACAACGACGGCGTGCAGACGGTGATCTCGCAGGCGTCCGTCTACGGCTCCGAGGAGCTGGGGCTCGGCCAGTCCACGCTGATCGTCGCGGTCCTGCTGGTGCAGCTGCTCGCGGTGGCGGGCGCCCTCGCCATGGGCAGGCTGGCCCGGACGTACGGCGCCAAGCGGACCATCCTCGGCTCCCTCGTCGCCTGGACGGTGACGATCGGGGCGGGCTACTTCCTGCCGGCCGGGGCGCCCGCGTGGTTCTTCGTCCTGGCGGCGGGGATCGGCCTGGTCCTCGGCGGCACCCAGGCCCTGTCGCGTTCGCTCTTCTCGCATCTGGTGCCGCGCGGCAAGGAGGCCGAGTACTTCTCCGCGTACGAGATCAGCGACCGCGGGATGGCCTGGCTGGGGCCGCTGATCTTCGGCCTCACCTACCAGCTGACGGGGAGCTACCGGGACGCGATCGTCTCCCTCGTGGTCTTCTTCCTGCTGGGATTCGTACTGCTCGCGAGGGTGCCGGTGAGGCGTGCGGTGCGCGACGCGGGGAACCCCGTACCCGACCGGATTTAGCAACTGAGGGCAAAGGCCGGTAGTGTACGCGTTTGGCCTGCCAGGCGGACCGTTACTGCGAGCTGATGATTCAGAAACGCTGGGTGACATCTGCTGCCAGATGTGACAAACCGGGCACTGGTGGGTACAACAAGGGGCGGCATACGACGGCGACGCATGACCCTGAACGGGAATCTTTACCGCCGACCGGACGTTGACCGGATGACGACGACAGCGACACCTGTCCTGTGGGCGACAAGCCCGGGAGGCACGATTCATGAGTGAGCGAGCTCTTCGCGGCACGCGTCTTGTGGTGACTAGCTACGAGACCGACCGCGGCATCGACCTGGCTCCGCGCCAGGCCGTGGAGTACGCATGCCAGAACGGACATCGTTTCGAGATGCCGTTCTCGGTCGAGGCGGAGATCCCGCCGGAGTGGGAGTGCAAGGTCTGCGGGGCCCAGGCACTCCTGGTAGACGGCGACGGACCTGAGGAAAAGAAGGGCAAGCCGGCGCGTACGCACTGGGACATGCTCATGGAGCGCCGTACTCGAGAGGAACTCGAAGAGGTCCTGGAGGAGCGCCTTGCGGTCCTTCGGTCCGGCGCCATGAACATCGCGGTGCATCCGCGGGACAGCCGCAAGTCCGCCTGACGACGGACCCGGCTACACAACCGCACAGCACAAGTACGAGGGCCGGGGCCACTGCTCAGCAGTGGCCCCGGCCCTCGTGCGTGTCGCTGCGTGTCCCGCGTGCCCCCGGTGGTACGCCGTCAGTGCGGCAGCTGCCGGTCGTCCGGGCGCGGGCCGCGCGCCGGCGGCTCGTCCCTGATGACCTCGCCCTGGACGACCTTGCCGTCGGGCCGGTGCATGCGGGCCTGCTGGAAGGCGTCCCCGAGGCCGCCGGGCGTCGCCTCGCGCATCTTGCGCTCCAGGGTGCGCTCCGCGTACCGCCCGAGGGCCTTCTGGACCGGCGGCACCAGCAGGATCAGCCCCAGGGCGTCCGAGACCAGCCCCGGCAGGACGATGAGCAGGCCGCCCAGCATCGTCAGGGCTCCGCCGCCGCCCCCGGCCTCCGGCGCGGGCGTCACACCGCTCTGCTGCTGTTGCACCGCCTCGCTGAGCTTGCGGAACGCCCTGCGCCCCGCACGCTTGATCACCGCGGAGCCGAGCACGAGGCCGCCCACCAGGAGCAGGAAGACCACGAGCCCGCTCGTGGCCCCCGCCACGACGGTGAGCAGCCAGATCTCCAGGACGAGCCACGCGGCGATGCCGAGCGGCAGGAACCTCAGAGGCCCGGAGCGCCGGGTCTTGGCGGGGCGGATGGGAGGCGGTGCGCCAGTCGTCATGCTCCCAGTGTGCCTGGGCCCGCCTCAGGCCGGGATAAGGGGGATGATCAAGAAGGCAGGGTACTCAGGGCTGCTTGCGGCCGATGACCCGGCCGACGCGCTCCCCGACACCCCAGGCGGTGACCCGCCACAGCGCCTCGACGACGATGTTCTGGCTCATCTTGCTGTCCCCGAGCTCCCGCTCGACGAACGTGATGGGCACCTCGACGACGTGGTAGCCCGCCTTGATCGCGCGGCGCGCGAGGTCGACCTGGAAGCAGTAGCCCTGCGACTCGACCTCGCCGAGGCCGAGACCTTCGAGGGTCTCGCGACGGAAGGCGCGGTAGCCGCCCGTCACGTCGCGGATGGGCACGTCCAGCAGGAGGCGCGAGTAGGTACTGCCGCCCCGGGAGATGAACTCGCGGTGCTTGGGCCAGTTGACGACCCGGCCGCCCGGCACCCAGCGCGAGCCGAGCACGAGGTCGGCGCCCTTGAGCGCGGTCAGCAGCCGGGGCAGCTCCTCGGGCTGGTGGGAGCCGTCGGCGTCCATCTCGATGAGCACGCCGTAGTCGTTGTCGAGGCCCCAGCGGAAGCCCGCGAGGTAGGCGGCGCCGAGCCCCTCCTTGCCCTCGCGGTGCAGCACGTGGACCTGCTCGTCCTCGGCCGCGAGCTCGTCAGCGATCTTGCCGGTGCCGTCAGGGCTGTTGTCGTCGGCGACCAGGACGTGCGCGTCCGGGACGGCGGCCCGCACCCGGCCGACGATGGACCGGATGTTCTCCGCCTCGTCATAGGTCGGAATGATCACCAAGGCCGTGCCGAGCGAGTCGTACTGCCTCCCCTGGTCCCCTGATTCGGAGACCCGACCGCCGTCGTTCACTACTGCCCCTTCGTTCGTACGCAGAGGACCACCATAGTGGCCGCGGCCTGGGCCGCAGCGGCGGCACGGAGGTCGGGGCGACCAGTACTGCGGATCGGGGCCCGGCACCCTTCGGGCCGGCCTGGGACCCGCTGGCTGCGGATCGACCGAAAGCCGTTGTCTACTGAGCGTCCGGGCCCCACCCGGGTCACACCTGCCGACCGGCCGCTGCGTTCCCTCGCCTCCGCGGCGCGGGCGCTGGACCTGGCTCCCAGCGGTGGTGCGCCGGTGCGGCACACCACCCGTGACCCAGCGGCGTTCGACGACCGCGTGGAGGATCGCCGGTCGGACGTCCTGTGGTGGACCCGGCCGAACCTACCGGCCCACGGCGGTTACCTGTCAATACCCCTGTGAACTGCGGTGATGA
Source organism: Streptomyces sp. NPDC003379 (assembly GCF_053589195.1). NCBI lineage: Bacteria > Bacillati > Actinomycetota > Actinomycetes > Kitasatosporales > Streptomycetaceae > Streptomyces > Streptomyces sp. NPDC003379. Next base: position 30,460 of record NZ_JBSFRK010000065.1, read on the forward strand.
TGAAGACAGCCAGGTCAGGGCCGAGGATTACCAGGTCGCGTGGAACCCCGGCGGGGGGGGGGGGCGGCGCCGCCCCCCCCCCCCCCGCCCACAC
>NZ_JBSFRK010000066.1:0-30520 GCF_053589195.1 Streptomyces sp. NPDC003379
GTATGTGCGGGTAGTGGGCGTGCCACCGCTCGCACAGGTCGGCGGGCAGTGCCTCGCCGGTGACCATCAGCCAGCGCAGGGAGGGCAGTTCGGGGCCAGCCCCCTCGACGTCCCAGGCGTCCAGGGCAGCCCGGAGCAGCGAGGGCACCACTTCGAGTACCGCGACGTGTTCCGTACGCACCATCGCGAAGAGGGCGGTGGGGTCGGCGGCCATCTCGATGCCTGATACGCGTACCTGGCCGCCCACTACGAGCGGGGCGAGCATCTGCCACACCGAGACGTCGAAGGTCAGCGGGGCGTTCTGCACCACCGTCTCCCCGGCCGCCAGGTCGAGGTCGCCGACCTTCGCCCACAGGTGGTTGACCATGCCCGACCGCTGGACCATCGCCCCCTTGGGGCGACCCGTGGAACCGGACGTGAACATCACATACGCCAGATCCAAACCGCCCCCGACGCAGGGGAGTTCTGCGGTGCAGGCGGCGTCGGATGCCTCGGTGAGCGGAAGAGCGGTCAGATCCGGCCTGTCTTCGTCCCCGTCCGTCGCTATGAGCGCGGCCGCCGTCTCGCGGTACGCGCTGTCCACGAGGAGGAAGCGGGCCCCGCTGTCCTTCAGCAGAGCGGCGTTACGGGCCACCGGCGCGGCCGGGTCCAGCGGCAGATACGCGCCGCCCGCACCCAGCACACCCAGCACACCCGCCACGAACGGCACACCCGGGTCGGCCAGCATCGCCACCACCGAACCGGTGGCGATCCGCGCGGTGCCCAGGCGGGAGGCGACGCCCGCGGCCCGTGTCACCAGATCGCGGTAGGTGACACGGTGCGTGCCGTCGGACACGGCCACGGCGTCGGGCGTGCGCGCCGCCACGGCCCGCACTCGCTCGACGAGCCCTTCGTACGCATCCCGCTCGGCGGCCGGGTCCCAGGCGCCGAGCACCCCGAGGGGCTCACCGGGCGCACCCAGACCGGCCTGGCCGAGGGGCCGGTCGGCGGGCATCGCCGCGAGCTCGGACAGAAAGGCCTTGAAGCGGGCGAGGTGCGTGGCGAGTTCCGCCGAGTCGTACAGCTCGGGGTTGCCGTCGAGGTGGATCTCCATCGCGCCGTCGGCCGTGTTGAGGACGGTCATGATGAGGTCGTTGACGATGCCGGTGGAGAGGTTGATCACCGTGCCGCGGCAGTTGTCGCCGAAGGCGAGCTGCGGGTCCTGGTTGAGGACGTTGATGAACGGCCCGAAGGCGCGCCGGTCGTCGATGTGCAGGCCGATGTCACGGCGGATCCGGTCGCCCCGGTAGCGCTGGTGCTTGAGGGCGCCCGACACCTCCACCCATGCCTGGCGCAGGAGTTGGCGGCGGGTCATCTCCGGGCGTACGCGTACGGCGAGGGGCAGGTAGTTGGCGAGCATGCCGGGGATCTCACGGCTGACGGCGCCGACGCGGCCGGTCACCGGAAGGGTGAGCAGCGGTTCGGCGACGCCGGTCACGCGCTGCGCGTAGGCGGCCATCGCGGCGACCATCAGGACGGGCATGGTGACCTTGCCGTCCGCGGCCATGGCGCGCAGCGCGTCGGTGTCCTCGGCGCCGAGGCGGGAGGTGTGCCGCAGCGCGCCGCGTCCCCGGGCGGGCTCCTGGGCGGAGAGGGAGACGAGTTCCGGCGCCCGCCCGTGGCTGCCGGCGGTGAGGCGTCCGGTCCAGTAGGCGCGGTCCCGCTCGACCCTCGGCGAGTCCAGGTACTCGCGCTCGGCGTCCAGGAGGCGGTGGAAGGGCGGGATGGCGTCGCCGTCGAGTTCCGGCTCGGTGCTGCCTGCGGCGAGCCGGGTGTAGAGGGAGGCGAGCTTCGGGTACAGGAGCGCGCGGCTGAAACCGTCGGCAAGGATGTGGTGCATGCAGAGGTAGAGCAGATGGTGCTCGGGGCCCAGGGCGATGAGCGCGCCGCGGAACAGCGGGAAGTCGGTGACCTTCATGGGCTCGGCGTGATCGGCGCGCATCCACTGTTCGGCGGCGGCGAGCGGCTCGTCCTCGCCGCTGAAGTCGAGAGTCTTGAGGGGGAGTTGGGCGAGCGGCCGCACGATCTGACCGGGGGCGCCCGACTCCTCGACGAACTGCACGCGCAGTCCCTCGGCCTCGTGGCCGAGGCGCTGGAGCGCCCGCCCGAGCAGCTCGGTGTCGAGCGGGCCGCGCAGGTCGATGTAGTCGGCCATGTTGTAGGCGAGCGGTCCGGCGGTGAACTGCTCGTCGAACCAGATCTCGGCCTGTGCCGCGGTGAGCGGGAGGACAGCGCCTCGCTTGGTCGTCATTTCTTTCTTCCCCGTCATTCTCGGCCTCAGCCCTGTCCCGATTCCGGACCCGCTACTGCCACTCAGTCACTCAGTCACTCAGGAGTTCAGTCACTCAGTCACTCAGGCAGAAATCGTTTCGAATCCGGCACCGAATTCCGCGCCGGCCGCGCCGGCCTTACTGGACGCCCCGGTGATCGAAGACTCCGCACCCTCCGCCGCGAGAATTCCGGGACCGAGTGAATTCCGTACCCAGTCATCGTGGTAGACGGTGTCCATATAGCGCTCGCCCAGGTCCGGCGAAATGGTCACGGCGGTCACCTCGTCGCGCACGCCTCCGGCACCGTCCCCGTAATTCTCCGAGAGCCAGCGCAGCGAGCCGGTCACGACGGTGCCCGTGGAGCCGCCGAAGAGGAATCCGTGGCGCATCAGCTCTCGGCAGGTGCGGACGGTGTCCGCCTCCGCGACATGGACCGTGTCGTCGACCAGGGACTCCTCGAGGAGCGCGGGCCGCACGCTGGTGCCCAGACCCGGGATGTGCCGGGTGGCCGCGGGGCCGCCGAAGGTGACGGAGCCGACGCTGTCGACGGCGACCACCCGCACCGAGGGGCGCCGCTCACGGAAGTAGCGGGCGCAGCCCATCAGGGTGCCCGTGGTGCCTGCGCCGATGAACAGGACGTTCAGGTCGGGGAACTGGCGGGCGATGGCCGGTGCGGTGGTCCGGTAGTGGGCCATCCAGTTGCCGGGGCTCAGATACTGGTTGAGCCAGACCTTCTTCTCGTCGGCGGCCAGCAGCGCCTTGACGTGGCGGATCCGCGCGCCGAGGAAGCCCTCGGTCTCGTGCGGCTCGGTGACGACGTGGACCTCGGCGCCGTACGACTCCATGGTGCGGCGGGTCACGGCGTTGCAGCGGGAATCGGTCACGCACAGGAACTTGAAGCCCTTGCTGGCGGCCAGCACGCTCAGGGCGACTCCCATGTTCCCCGACGAGGACTCCACCAGGGTCGAGCCGGGGCCGAGGGCGCCGGCGGCCTCGGCCTGGGCGACCATCTCGCGGGCCGCCTTCAGCTTGATGGATCCGGCGAAGTTGAATCCCTCGACCTTCAGAAAGAGACGGCGTCCGAAGAACGGCTGCAGATTCACGAAGAGGTCGCTGACATCGAATTCATGCGACGCGGATATAACCGGCACTGACGACTCCTGGCCTTCGGTAACGAATTAGCCTCGCCGTGCACACTCCCCCCGCGCGCTGACGAGGGGCTGACGGACTGATGACGGGCCCGGCGCCGCAGGCCGGAGGCGGTGCCCGGCAGGTTTCGTCAGCGGGACGTCAGCTGATGGTCAGTTGCCGGTCAGTGTCATCGGAAATTGTCGTCGAATTCCGCGTATCTGGCTCTTCCGTGAGGAGCACGGCTTGAATCGCCCGTCCGCCATCAGTGAAGTACTTCCGCTCTCGCCTTTGCAACAGGGTCTGCTCTTTCTTTCCGAGTACGACCGCGAGGGAACGGACGTCTACACCATTCAGCTGGTGGTGGACTTCGAGGAGATGACCGACTCCGACGTCAGCGCGCTGCGGGGCGCGGCGGGGGCGCTGCTGGACCGGCACCCGAATTTGAAGGCGTGCTTCCGCCATCGGAAGAGCGGCGAGACGATCCAGGTGATTCCCGCCTCGGTGGAGCTTCCGTGGCGGGAGGTGGAGATGAGCGCCGTGGAGGGCGGGACGCCTGCGGTGGCGGAGGCCGACCTTCCGGCGCGGCTCGACCTCGTGGCCGAGGAGGATCGTCTGCGCCGCTTCGATCTGTCACGTCCACCTCTGCACCGCTTCACGCTGATCAGGGCGGGCGGCGGGCGCTGCCGGTTGGTGTGGACGGTGCACCACATCCTGGTCGACGGGTGGTCGATGGCGGAGCTGGTCCGCGAACTGGCCGAACTGGCGCGCCGGTTCGCCTCCGGCCCGGCCGAGCCCGCCTCCGTGGTGCGGGAGGATCCCTCCTCCGCCCCCTACCGCGCCCACCTGTCCTGGCTCGACGCCCAGGACAAGGAGGCGGCCCGGCAGGCATGGGCCGGGGCCCTGGCCGACGTGTCGGAACCGACGCGGCTCGTCCCCGCCATCGGTGGCGGAGACGGAGACGGAGAGGGGAACTGGAACGGAGAGGGGAACTGGAACGGAGACGGGAACGGAGACGGGAACGGAAACGGAGACGGCGTCCGGGTCGAGGGGCGAGGGGCGCTGCCCGAACAGGTCCCGGTCGACCTCACGCCCGAAGTCTCCACCGCCCTCATCCAGTTCGCCCGCTCCCGTGGCCTGACCGTCAACGCGGTGGTGCAGGGCTGCTGGGCCCTGCTCCTGTCGCGGCTGACCGGCCAGGACACGGTGGTGTTCGGCGCCGTGACATCGGGCAGACCGGCGCAGATCCCGGATGTCGAGCACATGGTGGGCCTGTTCGCCAACACGCTTCCCGTTCCCGTCCACGTGGACCCGTCCCGCACACCGGCCGAGCTCTTCGCCGCCGTACAGCGGGGCCAGGCCGAGCTGCTGCCGCACGAGCACCTGACGCTGGCGGAGGTCCAGCAGCTCACCTCCGTACGCGGTGAGCTCTTCGACACCGCCCTGATGTTCCAGAACTATCCGATAGGGCAGCTGCCGCTCACCACGGACGCGAGCCCTCGGGTGACCGGCGTCGACATCCGCTCCGCCACCCACTACCCGGTGACCCTCACGGTCTTCCCCGGTACGCCCCTCGGGCTTACCGTCAACCACGTCCCCGCCCGCGTTCCGCGCGCCGAGGCGCACCGCATCGGACGCCGCTTCGCGCGGCTCCTGGAGTCCGCCGTCAACCGGCCCGACGTGCCGTGCGGACGCCTCGACGTCCTGGACCGGGCGGAGCGGGCGCACGTGGTCGACGTACGCAACGACACCGCAGCGGAGCTGCCCGGGCACTGGCTGGCGCCGCTCCTGGAGGAGTGGTCCGTCCACACCCCCGACGCGCCCGCCGTCACCTGCGGCGACGAGCGCCTCAGCCACCGCGAGCTGCACGCGCGGGCCGACCGGATGGCCCACGCCCTGCGCGCGGCGGGCGCGGGTCCGGACCGTGTGGTGGCCATAGCGCTCGACCGGTCCTGCGACCTGGTCGTCGCCGCCCTGGCCGTACTCAAGTCCGGCGCGGCCTACCTTCCGCTCGACCCCGACTACCCCGCCGACCGCCTCCACTACATGCTGGCGGACGCCGCGCCGGTAGTGACGCTCACCCATCGCCGCGTCCGCGAACTCCTCGCCGAGGGGGTCGAGTCGAGCACGGGCCGGCTGTGGGTCCTCGACGACCCGGACGCCATGGTCACCCCGGATGCCAGCGGTCATCTGAGCGCCGTCGTCGCCCCGGATGCCGTCGTCGCCCCGGACGCCAGCGGTCACCTGGGCGCCCCTAGTGCCCTGGGCGGCTCCGGTCACCTGGGCGCCCCCGGCACCCCAGACGCCCCCGGCGACCCAACCGCCCCCGGCGACCCGAAAGGCACCGAGGCCCTCCGCCTGTCCGCCCCCATCCCACCCCCGCGGGCCGACCACCCGGCCTACGTCATCTACACCTCGGGGTCGACAGGCCGGCCCAAGGGTGTCGTCGTGCCGCACGGTGCTCTCACCAACCTGGTCCACGACATGCGCCGGCGCTTCGGGGTGACTCCCGCCGACCGGTTCCTCGCGGTCACGACCTTCGGCTTCGACATCGCCAACCTGGAGCTGTTCGTGCCGCTCGCGGCCGGTGCGGAGCTGCTCGTCGCCGACCGGGAGACCGTGCGCGACCCTGCCGCCCTGGCCGCCGCCGTCACGGGGCTCGGTGCCACCCTGATGCAGGCCACGCCCAGCCTCTGGCAGCCCCTCGTCACCGACCACGGCCCCCAACTGTCCCGCGTGCACGCCCTGGTGGGCGGCGAGGCACTGCCCGGTCCACTCGCCCGCGCGCTCACCGAGCACTGCGCGTCCGTGACCAACGTGTACGGCCCGACGGAGACCACCATCTGGTCGACGGCCGCGTCCCTGACACCGGACGCGCCCCGCACGCCGAACCCCCCGTCCAACCCCCCGTCCAACCCCCCGTCCGACCCCACGCCACCCCCCATCGGCGCCCCCCTCATCAACACCCGCGTCTACGTCCTCGACCAGGCCCTGCGCCCCGTGCCCGACGGCGCCTTCGGTGAGCTGTACATCGCCGGGTCCGGGCTCGCACGCGGGTATCTGGGCCGGCCGGGCCTGACCGCGGAGCGCTTCGTCGCCGACCCGTTCGGGCCCCGCGGCACGCGCATGTACCGCACCGGGGACATCGTCCGCTGGGAGCCGACGGGCACCGCCCTGGAGTACGCGGGGCGCAGCGACCACCAGGTCAAGATCCGCGGCTACCGGATCGAGCTCGGCGAGATCGAGTCCGTGCTCGGCGCGCAGCCCGGTGTCCAGCAGGCCGTCGTCACGGCCCGCGCCGACCACGGCGGGGACACCCGCCTGGTCGCCTATGTCGTACCGGCAGGGACCGACCGTGACCGGCTGCGGGAGCGCGCGTCCGCGGTGTTGCCCAAGCACATGGTCCCTGCCGTGTACGTTCCCCTGGACGTCCTGCCCCTCACCCCGAACGGCAAGATCGACCGCAAGGCGCTTCCCGCGCCGCCCGGCGAGCGGGCGGGGACGGGCAGGGCGCCGGCGGGAGCACGCGAGGAGCTGCTGTGCGCGGTCTTCGCGGAGGTGCTCGGCCTGGAGCGGATCGGCGCCGACGACGACTTCTTCGCCCTGGGCGGTCACTCGCTGTCCGCGATCCGCGTCGCCAACCGGCTGCGCGCGACCCTGGGCGTGGACGTCCCGGTGCGGTCCCTGTTCGACGCCCGCACCGCACAGGCCCTGGCCCGCACACTGCCGACGGCACCAGGCACACCAGGCACAGCAGCTTCACCAGACACACCCACCCCGCCAAAGCCAAAGCCACCCGCCACCCCCCGCCCACCCCTCCGCCCCACCCCCCACCGCCCCTCCACCCTCCCCCTCTCCTACGCACAGGAACGCCTGTGGTTCCTGAGCCGGATGGACGGCGCCTCCGGCACGTACAACATCCCCCTGGCCGTCCGACTCTCCGGCCCGCTCGACACCGCGGCGATGACGGAAGCGGTACGCGATGTGGTCGCCCGGCACGAAAGTCTGCGCACCGTCTTCGCCGAGGCGGACGGGCTCCCCGCGCAGCTGCTCCTCTCCGCCGAGGAGGCGGACGAGGCGGGTGCCCGCCTGGAGCAGGTGCACCTGCCCGGCGGCGAGTCCGCTCTCACCGCGGCCCTCGCCGCCGAGGCCGCCCACCCCTTCGACCTGTCGGCCCACGCCCCCATCCGCGCCCGGCTGTTCACCCTGGGCGCCGACTCCCACGTACTCGCGCTGACCGTGCACCACATCGCCGCGGACGGCTGGTCGCTCGGGCCGCTCGCCCGTGATCTGACGGCCGCCTACCGGGCCCGGCTCGCGGGCGGCGCACCGCGGTGGGAGCCGCTCCCCGTGCAGTACGCGGACCACGCCCTGTGGCAGCGGGAGCTGCTCGGCGCCAAGGACGACCCGGACAGCCTGCTCACGGCGGAACTGGCGCACTGGCGCGAGGCGTTGGCGGGTCTCCCGGAGGAGCTGGATCTGCCCGCCGACTTCCCGCGCCCCGCGCGGGCCGGCCATCGCGGCAAGAACGTCGCGTGCGCGGTGCCCGCCGAGACCCACGCCCGTCTGGTGGAACTCGCGCGGCGCGGCACGGCCAGCCTCTTCATGACCGTCCACGCCGGGCTCGCCGCCCTCCTGACCCGTCTGGGCGCGGGCACCGACATTCCGCTGGGCAGCCCCGTCGCGGGGCGCACGGACGAGGCGGTCCGCGATCTGGTCGGGTTCTTCGTCAATACGCTCGTCCTGCGCGCCGACACCAGCGGCGACCCCTCGTTCAGCACTCTCCTCTCCCGGGTGCGCGAGAGCGACCTGACGGCGTACGCCCACGCCGAGCTGCCCTTCGAGCACCTCGTCGAGGAGCTCAACCCGGCCCGCTCACTGTCCCGCCACCCCCTCTTCCAGGTCATGCTGGCGTTCCAGAACAGCACGGACCCGCTGCCCGCCCTGCCGGGGCTCACGGCCGCGGTCGAGCCGGTCGGCACGGTCACGGCCAAGTTCGACCTCTCCTTCCAGGTGACGGAGCGGACGGCCGCGGACGGCACCCCCGGCGGCCTGGACATCCTTGTGGAGTACAGCGAGGACCTGTTCACCGAGGCGACGGCGGCCCGCATCGCGCAGACGTTCGCCACCCTCCTCGATGCCGCGGCCCGCACCCCCGACGCCCCGCTCAGCTCGCTGGCCCTGCTCACCCCCGAGGAGCGCCACACGCTCCTCACGGTCTGGAACGGACGCCCCCACCCGCAGCCGCCGGTCACCCTCGTGTCCCTCTTCGAGGCCCACGCGGCCCGGACCCCGGACCACCCGGCGTTGATCGCGCCCGACCACGACCCGGCCGGGCCCGCCCACCTCACGTACGCCGAACTCAACACCCAGGCCAACCAGCTCGCCCACCTCCTCCTCCGGCGCGGTGTCGGGCCGGGCGACCTGGTCGCCCTGGCCCTGCCACGGTCCGCCCGGATGGTCGTCGCGGTGCTCGCCGTCCTCAAGACCGGCGCGGCCTATCTGCCCGTCGACCCGGACTACCCCGCCGAGCGCATCGCGTACATGCTCGGGGACGCGGCGCCCGCCGAGGTCCTGACCAGCGCGGCGGCCGTCGACGGCCTCCCCGTGCCGCCCGGCGGCGCCGCCTGTCTCGTCGTGGACGACCCGCGTACGTCGGCGCAGCTCTGCGACCGGCCCGGCACCGACCCCACCGACGGCGACCGCACCCGCCCGCTGACCCCGCACGACACCGCGTACGTCATCTACACCTCGGGCTCGACAGGCCGGCCCAAGGGCGTCGTCGTGCCCCACGCGGGCGTGGCCAATTTGGCCGCCAACCACCGGACCGGCCTGGGGGCCGGGCCCGGCACGCACGTCCTGCAGTTCGCCTCGTTCAGCTTCGACGCCAGCGTGTGGGAGATGTGCGCCTCGCTCTTCTCCGGCGGCACGCTCGTCCTCGCCACCACCGAGAGCAGACTCTCCCCGGAACTCCTGGCCGGTCTGATCACGGAGCACGGCATCAACCACGCGGTCCTGCCGCCCACCGTCGTCGCCGGCTTCCCGGCCACGGCCGCGCTCCCCGACGATCTCTGCCTGCTCGTCGCCGGTGAGGCCTGTCCGCCCGCCGTGACCGAGCGGCTCGCCCGCCAGGGCACACCGCTGCGCAACGCCTACGGGCCGACCGAGACCTCGGTCTGCGCCACCTGGAGCGAGCCGCTGGCCGCCGGCACCGGCGGCAGGCCGCCGATCGGGCGCCCCCTGGACAACGTACGGGTGTACGTCCTCGACGCGGCCTTCTCCCCGGCGCCCGTCGGTGTCACCGGCGAGCTGTACATCGCCGGTGACGTCCTCGCCCACGGATATCTGGGCCGCCCCGCCACCACGGCGGAACGCTTTGTCGCGGACCCGTACGGGCCGTCCGGCGCGCGCATGTACCGGACCGGTGACCTCGTGCGGTGGCGGCCCGACGGCACCCTCGATTTCCTCGGCCGCGTCGACCACCAGGTCAAACTCCGCGGCTTCCGCATCGAGCCGGGCGAGGTCGAGGCCGCCCTCGTCCGCCATCCGGTGGTCGCCCAGGCCGCCGTCGTCCTCACGCCGTCGCCGACCGGCGAACCGCAGCTGACCGGGTACCTCGTGCCCGTGCCCGGCGTCGCCGCCGTCGACGTGCCCGTCCTGCGGGCGTACGTCGCGGAGTCCCTGCCCGCACACATGGTGCCCGCGGCACTGGTGACCCTGCCCGCGCTGCCGCTGACGGCGAACGGCAAGCTCGACACCCGGGCCCTGCCCGCGCCCACGACGAACGCCACCGCGGCCCCTGCCCCCGGGCGCGCACCACGGACGCCCGCGGAACAGATCCTGGCCGACGTCTTCCGCGAGATCCTGGGCCTGGAAGAAGTGGACGCCGACGGGGACTTCTTCGCCCTGGGCGGGGACAGCCTGCGCACGGTACAGATCGTGAGCCGCGCCGAAAAGGCGGGACTCACCCTCTCGCTGGCCGACATCTTCACCCACAAAACGGTGGCGACCCTCGCAGCAGCCGCCCGCCCCTCCGCCCTCTCAGTACCCTCCGCCCCCACCACGACCGTCCCGCAAGCCCCCCTGCTGCCCCTCCTCCCCATCCGCCCCACCGGCACCGCCGCCCCTCTCTTCTGCGTTCACGGAGGCGTCGGCTTCGGGTTGCCGTACGCGGGGCTTGCGCCGCACATCGACGTGGACCGGCCCCTGTACGCCCTGCAGTCCGACGGCATCGCGGCGGACGCGGATGGTTGGGACCGGCCGCGGGACATTCCGGCGCTCGCGGCGGCCTACCTCGACCGCGTCAAGCAGGTGCAGCCCCAAGGGCCCTACCACCTTCTCGGCTGGTCCTTCGGCGGCCTGGTCGCGCACGAGATGGGCGTACAGCTCCAGGCGGCGGGCGAAGAGGTCGCGTTCCTCGCGGCGCTGGACGTCTATCCCGTGGCCCCGCACGACCCGAGCCCCTCCGACGAGGAGATCCGCGCCGCGTTCCTCGCACACCACGCCAAGGGTGCCGAGATCAGTGAAGAGGACCTGCGCCGCCTTATGGCCGTCATGCGGCATCACACCGATCTGGCGACGGGGTTCACGCCCGGACGCTTCAAGGGCCCCCTCACGCTCTTCGCCGCCACGGGAGGGCAGCAGGCCCCGGACACCGAACTGGCGCAGCGCTGGCGTCCGCACCTGGACGGGCCGCTCACCGTGCACGACGTGCCGTGCGGCCACGAAGAGATGCTCGCGCCGCGGGCCGCCCAGCACATCGGGGCACTGATCGACTCGGCGCTGGCCCGTCGCTGAACCGGCCCGTCGCTGAAACGCGAAGGCGCCGGCAGCCCGATAAGGAGCTGCCGGCGCCACGAAGCGGCCGAACCGCTGTCACACGGCGGTCAGAGCGAAGGGTCCTGCATCAGAATCGCCTGGTAGAGGTGGTGCAGCCGGCGGCTCGGCTTGAGCCCCAGCTCGTCGTCGAGCCACTTGCGCGTGCGGTGGAAGATGTCGACGGCCTCCGACTGCCGCCCGGAGCGGTACAGAGCGATCATCAGCTGCTCGCTGAACCGCTCACGCTCCGGATACTGCGCGAGCAACTGCTTCAACTCGGCGACGACGACCCCCGCTTCGCCGGCCTGGAGCTGAGCCGCGATGAGGTCTTCCTTCGCGGTCTTGCGCTGTTCGTCGAGACGGAGCGCCACGGCCCTGCACCGGGGTCCGTCGCTGGCGTCGAGCAGAGCCGGGCCCCGCCACATGGAGAGGGACTCGCGCAACAGATCCATGGCCTCGTGCGGCCGCTGTTCGACCAGACTCGCGCCCTTCTCCGCCGTACGCAGAAAGCGGTACGCGTCCAGCGTGCCCTCAGGAGCCTCCAGTATGTAGCCGTTGTCCACCGTACGGATATGCACTTGGTCAGGTCCGTCGAGCCCCAGTTCCCCCAGCGACTGGCGCATGCGCTTGACGTTCGCGTGCAGGGCGTTCCGCGCGTTCTTGAGCGTGGTTTCACCCCACAGTTCGTCGATGAGTTCGTCGAATGCGACCACCAGGTTGCAGTTCAACGCCAGCATCGCGAGCATGACGCGGTTCTTCTTGGCCCGCATGCCGACGGTCCGACGACCGTCCCCGATCAGCAGCGGGCCCAATATGGAGATGTGTACCAATTCTCGTCCCCTAGCTAAGAATTGAAGTCTTAATCCCACCTCGCGATGTCGCACCCGGCACACAGGACAGTGGTCGACTGTTCCGCCCGGTCTGACAGAGGGAAGCCCTGGGAGTAAACCCCTAACCGGTCAATTATCTGTCACGGTGGGGCGATTCGGCACTGTACCTTCGTACATGAGCTGATGCGCCTGGGCCACCAGACCCACCTGAAGTCGGGATTCCACTTCCAGCTTGGCCAGAATGGCCGCGACATGAGCCTTTACGGTGCGCTCCGTGACGTGGAGCCGGGCAGCGATACCACGGTTGGAATGGCCCGCCCCCAACAAGCCGAAGACCTGGGTCTCCCGTTCGGAGAGGGTCCCCACCCGAGCGAGCTCGATCTGCCAACGCGCCGAGGGCACCTCGTTGTCATCGCCCATGACCCCCCCTGGTCCACCCGCTCCCCCGATGCGCACGCCGAAAGGCACCCGGCGAACGCAGACGCGAGTCTACAACTCCCACCACTTTCAGCCACAGCAATCACAAGTTGAACACGCGACGTACAAGCCGTACGGCGAGCGAAGAGCACGCAAAAGTGGCTGTGGGGAGGGCCGAAGCCCTCCCCACAGCCACCGGAAGAAATTCTCGCGAGGATCAAAAAACGGTCATGGAGCGGGAGTTCGCTCCGCCACCGCGGCCGGGATGCGTGCCGGCCGCGACTCGTCCTGGCGCGCGAGCCGCGAGGGCCACCAGGTCTTCCAGCCGAGCAGGGTGACCACGGCCGGCAGGACGACGATCCGGATGAGCGTGGCGTCCAGGAACACCGCGCACGCCATGCCGACGCCCATCTGCTTCATCTCGATGAAGTTCAACGAGGCGAGCAGCGCGAACACACAGACCATCACCACCGCGGCGCTCGTCACCACGCCCGCCGTCCGCGTGATGCCCTGTTCGACGGCGTCCCGGATGGACAGCCCGCCGCGCGCCGCCTCCCTGATCCGGCTGACGACGAAGACGTGGTAGTCCATCGACAGACCCAGCAGGATCACGAAGAGCATCAGCGGCAGCCAGGCCACCACCCGGCCCGTGGACTCGAAGCCGAGGATGCCCTCCGCCCAGGTCCGCTGGAAGATCAGCGCGAGCAGACCGAACGAGGCGACCGCGGACAGGACGTTGAGGACCACCGTGATCAGGGCGAGCATGAGCGACCTGAAGGCGATGGCCATGACCAGGAAGGTCAGCAGCAGCGCGACGCCGAGCACCCAGGGCATTTTCTCGACGACGTTCGCGCGGTAGTCCACGTCATACGCCACATCGCTGCCGCCGACCGCGAAGTCGGCGCCCTCGACCTTGCCGACCGTGTGCGGCGCGATGTCGTCGCGCAGCACGGACAGGGACTCCCGGGCCTTCTCGGAGCTGCTGTTGAAGCGGGTGCCGACGGCGACCGTGGCGACCGTGCCGTCCTTCGACGTACGGACCTCGGGCGGCGGGGTGTGCGTGAAGAGGTCGTTCCGCTCGGCCTTGTCGACCAGCTCGGCCACCGCGGCACGCAGCTCGCCGGTCCGTTTGCCGGGCACCTGCACGGCGACGGTGTGGGTGTCGGCCTGGCTCGGGAAGGACTTGGTCAGACGTTCGTTGGCCTGCATCGCCGGTATCGACTTGGGCAGGTCGTCGATGCCCGTGGCCTTGAGCTTCAGATCGAGAGCCGGCAGGGCGAGAGCCAGGAGCACGCCGACGGAGAGCACGAGGGAGATGACCGGGTGGCGCAGGGACGGCTTGAGCATCGTCGACCACAGTCGGGGCTTGACGCCGCCCTTCTGCGTGAGCCGCCACACCAGGGGCACCCGCGGCTTGTCCAGATAGCGGCCGAACTTGGACAGCATGGCCGGCAGGACGGTGAGCGAGGCGAGCATCGCGATGGCGACGACCAGCACCGCTCCGGTCGCCATCGACTCGAAGGCGATGTGCCCGGCGAGGTAGAGCGCCCCCATGGAGACCATGACGACCAGGCCCGACACCATCACGGAGTGGCCGGAGGTGGCCGCGGCGATCTCGATGGCGTCGATGTTGCCGGCGCCGAGGGCGCGCTCCTCGCGCTGCCGCTTGAGATAGAAGAGTGAGTAGTCGACGCCGATGGCCATGCCCATCAGGACGATGATGTGGGTCACCGGGCCGGGGTCGGGCACGAGTTGGGAGGCGACACCCCACAGGCCGAGGCCGGCGAGTACCGACGAGATGCCGAGGACGACGGGGACGCTCGCGGCGACGATCGCGCCGAAGACGAAGACCATGACGAGCAGGGTCACCGGCAGGCTGAGACCGGTCGCCTTCGTGAGGTCCTTCGCCAGCATGTCGTCGAGCCCGGCCTTGATGGAACCGGCACCGACGAGTTCCACGCGTACGTCCGTGTGGGACTGCCGGGCCTTGTCCAGCCGGTCGAGCAGCGGCTGCACCCGGTCGGCCGCGGTCTCCGGGTCGCCCTTGAGCGTCACCGGGACCAGCAGGGCCGAACCGTCCGGGGCGGAGACGGGTTCGCCGATCGAGGCGACGTCCTTGGCGTCCTTCAGCGCGGCCACGGCGTCATCGGCCGCCGCCCGCGCCGCGTCCTGGTCGAGCTTGCCCTGATACGGCGTGACCAGGATGTTCTCCACCGCGTGGTCCTCAAGGCCCCCGCTCTTGGCGATGGCGGCCGACCGGCCGGACTGGCCGATGGCCAGGTCCGAGTCGGTGGCCGACCGGGTGCCGGTCATGCCACCGACCACCAGCGCGCCCAGGACGAACACCACCCAGAGCGTCATCGCCCACCACGGATGGACGGCGCTCCACCGCGCGGACCTGGTGATCAGGTTCCTGCCTCCCACGATTACTTTCCCCTCCTCGAACGAAATACCCGGGATCGCGGGACGCAGGCCTGGCTCAAGATTCCGGCCGGTCTTTACCGCGCGCTCTTACGCTCTCAATCTAGTGACGCTCCGACGCCTGATCACGGGTACAAGTACGTTGATCCAAAGGGGAGTTTCGTCTACTTGACACCGCCCCGGCCGACATGATCTCGGCTTCTTCCCGCAGAACTCCCCGCGTCTCGCTCGGCGGAGTGTCCTGCGGAATGGGACGCCACATCCTCAGCGACACATGAAAAGGCCTTTCGCCCACCAATGCAACGGCTCCCGCACGCCCTTCTGGAAGCGGAAGATCAGCGACTCTCCAGGGCCCGGGAAGCGGCCCGGTGGAGTGCCGCACAATAACCTGCGCGTCGGTGTGGGCGACAGGGAGTCCCATTCCCTGAGTGAGCCGGCCGCCGGCGGCCTTCACGCACGCCTCTTTCCTGACCCATAGCCGGGTGAAGGCGTTCCGGCCGCCGGACTCCACCAACTCCCGTTCCTCTTCGGGGAAGAAGCGCCGGGCGAGGCGCGCGCCGTCCAGGTCCGTGCGGGCCTCTTCCACATCCACGCCGACCGGCCGGGGGGCCAGGGCGAGCAGGGCCAGGTCTCCCGAGTGCGACAGGTTGAAGTGCGGCTGCTCCACCCCCGCGACGGCAGGCTTGCCCCAGCGGCCCCGCTCGAAGCGCACCGTGTCCGGTGCCCGGCCCAGTTGCGCGCCGACGATGATCCGGGTGGCGGCGTGCGCGATCACGAAACGGCGCCGCATGCCGGGGCGCTGCCCACGGCGTGCGCGCGCCTTCTCGTCATCGTCGAGGAGGTCTTCGAGGGCGGGCGGATATCCGTCCGGGCCGGGCCCGGCACCGAGCGGTATGTGCCACACCACCACCTGGTCCACCTCGCGGCCCGGGTCTGCCGCGCTCAGCTCCTCCCCACCTTTCCCGTGTGGAGCCCCTGGAAGAGATTGAGCTTCTGGACGGTGCGCGTCCCTTCCATGAACTCCACGCCCCGGGCGTCCCTGGCGAGCTTGTCCAGGAGAGGGTGGTCGAGGCGGGCGCCGGGTCCGAAGAAGCCGAGCGCCTGGATCGTCACGTCCTCCGCGAGCTCGCACGCGCGGGCCTTCGCCGCCGACGCGAGATGCCCGGCGGAGGGCCGCGCGTCCACGGCGAGGGCGGCGCGGTACGTCAACAGCCTGGCCGCGTCGATACGGCGACCCAGCTCATCGAACAGCTCGCGTTCCGCGCCCCGCAGCAGCTGCCGGTGCTCGCCCACGTACTCATGGGCGGCGCGGGCGATGCCGAGGGCGATCGCCGCGACGCTGGGGCGCAGCTGGTTGAAGACGTTGACGATGCTCCACATGCCGCGGCGGGTCGGCGGGAGGTGCGCGCCCAGCACCCGCCCGGCCGGGACCGGCACCGAGTCGAGCGTGATGTGGGTGAGCTGGACGCCGCGCAGCCCGACCGTGGGCAGCGGCTCGGCACGGAAGCCGGGGTCGGAGGTGTCCACGAGTACGGCCATCACGCCGAGCCGCTCGGTGCCCGCGACGCGCGCGAAGACGGCCGCGACGTCGGCGCGCGCGCCGTTGCCGACGTACCGCTTCTCGCCGTCGAGGACGTACGAGCCGTCGCCCACCGGGGTCAGCGTGACGGTCATCTCGCCGATGGCGGAGCCCCGCTCGGGCTCGGTCAGGGCGAAGCAGGTCCAGCGGGGACGCTCGGCGAGCCTGCCGTACACCCAGTCCCGCTGCTCCTGGCTGCCCAGGACGCCCAGCAGCACCCCGCACATCGAGGGTCCGGGCGAGGCCAGCATCATCCCGGCGTCGCCGCGCGCCAGCTCCTC
Source organism: Streptomyces sp. NPDC003379 (assembly GCF_053589195.1). Lineage (NCBI taxonomy): Bacteria > Bacillati > Actinomycetota > Actinomycetes > Kitasatosporales > Streptomycetaceae > Streptomyces > Streptomyces sp. NPDC003379. The sequence continues at coordinate 16,784 of NZ_JBSFRK010000066.1, forward strand.
GCTGACCAGGACCCGCTCCAGGGTGGCCAGACCGTGCGCGGGCCCGCTGCCCGCGTCCCGGCTCGACCGCTCCCAGCCGGGCGGGACCTCGTGCCCGGCGAGGAAGCGCACCGCGGGCAGGTCCAGATACCGGTGGATGGCGTCCGGGTCCCGGTCGAGCTCCAGGGCGCCCGCGCGCAGGCCGTCGGCCCAGCCCCGTACGTACTGATGCGTGGTCGCGAGCGAGCCGGGCAGGCTGATCACACGGTCCCCTTGTCGGTCTCGTACGAGGTGCCGGGCCGCGGCCCGCAGTACACGTCGGCGAGGAGTTCGGAGGCGTGGGCGTCCATGCCCGGCCCCCCCGCCGTGAAGCCGTGCGCGCCGAGCAGCCGCAGCAGCGCGCGGTCGGCCCGGGTGATCTGCGCCTGGAGCCGGGTGAGGGTGCGCTCGTCCACCGGTTGCCGGGGACCCAGCGGCGCACCGCCGGGCCCGGCACCGTCGGTGAGGTCGTCGAGGACGCCCTCGATCTCCAGGTGTTCGATCAGCACGTCGGCGACCGATCCCTTGACCATCTGCTGCATGAGCAGCGAGGCCCCTTCCACCTGCCGTGCCGCCAGATAGGCGATGCAGGCGTCCCGCAGCCGCTCGGACATCCCGAGCCGCAGCCAGGCGAGACCGGCGTTCCAGTCGAGGAACGCGGGCCCGGCCCCGGGCGGCGGCTCATGGCCGCCCGCACCGGGCCGCAGGACGGCGAGCCCGGGCAGCGGCCCGTCACTCTCGCTCGCGGTACCGGTACTGGTCCCGCCGTCCTCCGAGCGCTCCATCGCGGCGAACTCGTCGAGGAGCTCCTTCGGGAGTACGGCATGTCCGCGCGGGCCGCGCGGCGGCGCCCCGGGGGACAGGGCCCGGGTCAGCAGCGTCAGCGCGGGCACCAGCCCGTCGGCGCGCGCGTTCACCCGCGCCTCGTGCCCGTGCTCACGCACCTCGGTCGAAACGGTCAACGGATCCCAGCTCCCCCATGTCGAGCGTGCAGTAGGCCAAGAAGTCCCGCTCACGGTCGTAGTCGGCCACGACCACGGGCCGGGACGGGACCGCCGCTTCCAGGAGCGCGGTCCACACGCCCGTGCACGGCTGCCCCAGCACACCCCTCGCCACCACTTCGCCGTGCGGCGGGAGCGCGGGACCCGCGGCGCCCCCCTCGCCGCCTCCGCCGGCGGAGAGACCCGCACCGGCCACGACCGCCGCCGCCTCGTCCCACCGCGCGTACACCTCGGACGACGGCCGCCCGTGCGCCATGCCCCGCACGGCGCCCTCGCCCCCCGGCCACTCGACGAGCAGCGCCACCGCCTCGTCCGCACGGACGGTGACCTGGCCCGCGTCCGGCACGGCATACGGCTGCGTGGACTGATCCACGACCAGCAGGAGCAGCCGCCGGAAGCCGCGGCGCCGGGCGTACTCCACCGCCACCCGCAGCGCGCTGAACGGCGCGAGGACACCCTGGTCGGAGAGGGCGAACGACAGCGGTTCGCCCGGCAGCAGCCGCTTCACGCAGGACGCGACCAGCTCGGCGTGTTCGAAGTCCGGGGTGGCGTAGGCGACCACCACCACCTCGGGGCACTCAGCCGCGGCCAGCGGTCCCAGCGCGTCGAGCGCGCCGTACGCCAGTTCCACGGAGGTGCGCCGCCCCGAGGCGGCGTACCGCTCACGGTCGAAGGCCACCCCGTAGGGGGCGCCCATCTCGCGGAAGAAGTCCTCCCGCACGGGGTCGGGGTCGTACGCCACGCCCGGCCCCGGCACGGTGTGCCTCGCCGCCCGGACGACCCGGGGCACGGCGGCCGAGGAGTCCGCCCCGGCATCCGGGCGCCGCACGGGCGCAGTCGTGCGGAACATGCTCAGCCGCTCGTTTCCGCCGCGACGAAGCCGGCGAGGGAGCCCACCGTCTCGAAGTGCGTCATCTCCAGCTCGTCGGCGTCGAACTGCACACCGAGGATCTCCTCGATGGTGATGAGCAGTTCGAGCGCGCTGCTGGAGTCGAGGCCCAGCTCGTCGAAGAGCCGTACGCTCTCCGCGGCCCCGGTCACGTCCTTGTTCAGAACCTCCGACAGGCCCTCGCGGACGGCGTTCACATACCGCTCGCGGTCCGCGGTGCTCAGGGCGACTGCGGTGTTCTCGGTCATGGGGATCTCCTTGTTCTCAGGGTGTGTTGCTCAGCAGGTGTCGGGAGTCGTGCGGGGGCTCAGCCCTCGTCGTCGGTGCCGGTGGGCTCGTACAGCCGCTGCCGCCCGAGCATCACCTCGACGTCGTCCCGCTCGCGGATCAGCTGCGCCCGCCCGTCCAGGACCAGGACCTCCGACGGGTATCCGTGGCTCAGGAAGTGCACCGGCGAGGCCGTCGGACCGTACGCGCCGGAGCGCTGCACGCCCACCAGCTCACCGGCGCGCAGCGGCGGCATCGGCACCTTCTTGCCGATGACGTCGTTCGGCGTGCACAGCGGCCCGGTGATGTGCCAGGGCTCGGTGGCCGGCTCATCGACGCGCTCCAGGGCGGCCATGGGGAAGTTCCGCTTCACGTACGAGCCGATGCCGACCGCCGCCATGTGGTGGTTCGTGCCGCCGTCGGTGACGGCGAAGTTCTCGCCCATCGACGTCTTCGTGTAGCGCACCCGCGTCACATAGGTGCCGGACGCGGCGACGAGGAAGCGGCCCAGCTCCATGATCATGCGAGTGCCGGGGTGCCGGGCCGTGAAGTCCTCGATGAGGGGGTTGAGGTGCGCGGTCAGCTCCGCGAGGTCCAGGTCCTTCTCGTTGTCGAAGTAGGCGATGCCGAGGCCGCCCCCGACGTCAACCATCTCCAGGGGGAAGTCCAGGTGCGCCGCCATGCGCTCGGCCAGGTCCAGGATGCGGCGGGTGTTCTCGACGACGGTCTCCTCGCCGAGGATGCGCGTGCCCAGGTAGACCTGGACGCCCATGAGCCGCACGGCGGGGTAGCGGGCGGCCAGCTCCGGCGTCTCGGCGAGCAGCTGCTCCTCGTCCATGCCGAACTGGCGCGGCTTGCCGCCCATCGTCAGGCCCGAGCCCTTGACGGTGAAGCTCGGGTTGACGCGCAGCGCGACCCGCGCGGTGACGCCGCGCTCACGCGCCACCTCGTCGATGAGGGCCAGCTCGCCGAGGGACTCGCAGACGACGGCGTAGATGTCCTCGTCCAGGCAGGCCGCCAGCTCGGCGCGGCTCTTGCCGGGGCCGAGGAAGATGATGTCGTGCGGCGCGACGCCCGCGCGGCGCGCCGTCACCAGCTCGGTCAGCGAGGAGACCTCGGCGCGGGCACCGCAGCGGTGCAGCAGGGAGCAGATGGAGATGTTGGGGTTGGCCTTGAGGGAGTAGAAGACCTCCAGGGAGGGGTGCAGATGCTCGCGCAGCCCCTGGAAGCGGGTGGTGATCTCCTCGCCGTCGTACAGGTAGAGAGGTGTGCCGAACTCCTCGGCGAGTTCGGTGATGCCGACGCCCTGCACCTCAAATGCGACGCTCACGTTCAGCTCCGTTCCGTGTGGGCCGCGAGGCGGCGGGTGATGTCGGCGTCGAGCGCGCCGACCAGGTCGTCGGAGGCGGCCACGAGCACGCCGTACAGCCGTCCCTCGAAGCCGTCGGTGCCGTCGGTGGCGGCGGCGTTCACCGTGGCGTAGTTGTTCACGAACAGGCCGTGGGGGCGCGGGCCCCGCTCCTCCAGCAGCAGCCCGGACAGGACCTCGCGCAGCTCCGAGAAGGGCAGCGGCCGGTCGAGGCGGACCGGGAAGTGCCGCGCGACGGCGACCTCGTCGGCTCCGGCGAGACCTTCGTGCACCACGTTCTGGTACGTGGACATGTTGTTGCGGGCGTTGATCTCGATGATCGGGTAGAGGCCCTCGTCGGGGTCGACCATCGCGTCGATGCCCACCACTCCGAAGTAGCCGTCGGTGGAGAGCCGCTCCCCGAGCCGGTGCGCGGTGCGGGTGATCTCGTCGACCTGCGCCTCGCTCAGCCGGGCCGGCATGCGGTGCCCCTTGTGGACGCCGTTCTCGGTGAGCAGTTCCTTGACGAAGTCGAAGTGCGTGGAGCCGTCGCGGCCGACCGTGAACTGGTAGTTGAGGTCGGCCCGCTTGGCGACCCACTCCTCGATCACGAGGGCGGTACGCGGGCTCGTGCCGTCGGCCGCCGCCGCGCGTTCGGCCTGCGCGACCGCCATCCGGTGCAGCCGGGCGAGCCGCTTCGCGCTGTCGAGTACGACGATGCCCTTGCCGGACACGCCGAAGGCGTCCTTGATGACGACCCGGCGCCCCGCGTCGAGCAGTTCACCGGCCGCGTCGACCGCGGCCGCCAGCTCGTCGAGCGTCTCGCAGGCCCAGCCCCGCGCCTGCCGGATGCCCAGCTCATCGGCGAGCCTGCGGCTGTAGACCTTGCTGTTGACGCGCTTGCAGACGGCGGCGGGGGGTGCGCCCAGGCGCAGCCCGGTCCGCTCGGCCAGCTCCTCCTCCACGGTGGAGATGCCGTGCGCCGTCAGCCGCGCTCCGTCCCCGGCGAGTGCGGACAGGGTGCGCAGCAGCTCCGGGTCGGCGAGGGCGTCCTCGCTGACGGTGCGCTGCGGGTCCTGCCCGGCCACCACGTGGACGGTGGGCAGCGTGAGGCCGAGGCCCTCCAGGTAGGCGCGGTAGCCGTCGTCCAGGGGCGTCTTGAGGACGACGTGGTCGTCCTTGCCGCCGAGCAGCAGCGCGAACTCGTCCATGCGGTTCACGACGGCGCTGCCCGCGTGGGAGGCGACCCGGGGCAGTGCCGGTTCACCGAGCGCCCACTGGTTCTCCACCTCGAAGTTGCCCAGGAACACCAAGGGCGTGTCGGCGGCCCCGGTGACGGCGTACTTGAGGCGCCCGCTGAAGCCGGCGGACGGAAGATGCATGTCGACCTCGATCATTTCTCGTGTGCGCCCGCTCGGGTGCGCGGTGTGCGACTGACGGGGGAGGGGGCTCGGTGCGACTGGCGTGGGGACTCAGTGTTCGAAGACCATGGCGGCGAAGGTCGCCCCGAGCCCCACGCTGGTCATGAGGTAGCGGTCGCCGGGCCGCAGCCGCCCCAGCTCCCCGGCCTTCTGCAGATTGATGAAGGGGTCGGCGCAGAAGCAGTGCCCGGTCTTCGGCACCAGGTCGAGGAAGACCCGGTCGAGAGGCAGGCCGAGGGCCTTGCAGACGCCGATCCACGACAGCCGGTTGACGTTGTGCGGCAGTACGAGCGCCAGGTCGTCGAGGCCGCACTCCGCTTCCTCCAGGGCCGCGGTGATCACCTCGCACAGACCGGGCCCGTACAGCTCCTGGAACTCCTTGGCCGCCTCGTCGCCCATGATGAACTCGTCGCCGAACTGCGTGTGCGTACGGGCGGCGTAGCCGAGCATCCGGTCGCCGCCGACCCGGTCCGCGCTCACCAGCAGGGCGACCGTGCCCTCACCCATCACCGTGACGTCCGGGATGGACTGGGTCTGGGCCGTGCACACCTTCTCTCCGGCGAGGACGAGAGCGAGCGCGTCCGGGTCCGGATCGGCGGCGAGCAGCGTCCCCGCGATGTCCACGGCGAGCAGCCCCGAGGCGCAGGCGTGGTGGGAGACGACGAACCCGGCGGCGTGTTCGAGCCCGAGTGCGGCCTGCACCGGACCGAGCGAGGTCAGCGGATAGGGCATCGGCGAGGGCATGGTCCGCGCCTGCACGACGTACTTGACGCGCTGCTCCTGCCCGCGCAGCTCCACGAGCTTCGCCGTGGCCCGCAGCAGCAGCTCCGGCTCGGTCGCCGCCGGGTCGCGGCAGACCTCGGACAGCCCGTAGAAACGCTCGTAACGCCTTAACTGAACATCTGTGAGCTGGAGTTCCTTCTGGAAACGGGAGATCGGGATGGTGTCGGGAAGGCAGCTGGAAACTGCCACGATCGACGTCATACCGGCAACAGTCACCGGAGGCGCTGACGACCCGGTGACGGTGGACTGACTGTTCTCACCGACTGTTCTACGGGTGGCGACGGTTTCACGTGAAACACCGTGGGGCGGGAGACCGGATGGTCTCCCGCCCCACGGCGTTGTCGTCGCTGTGTGCGGACCGCGGGGTCAGCCCTGCTTGTGCCGGTCCACCGCCGCCTCCGCCTCGGCCTGCTTGGCCTGGACCTCGGGGTCGAGGGCCGCCTGGTCACTGCCGTCGACCGTGGTCAGCGACGTGGTGTCCGGAACCTCGGTGGCCGCCGGCGGCTCGACCAGCCAGTCGGGGTTGGCCTGCTTGTCCCACCACTTCCAGGCGGCGACGGCACCACCCGCGAGAATGCCGAGGACGGCGATCCTCTTGGCGATGCGGCCGTTCCTGGCGCGGCGCTCGTGCTTGCGTACCAGGCGCTGGATCTCCTTGGCCGAGACCTGACCGCGCAGCGCGGCGAGCGCCGCCGTGCTGCGGGACGTGGCCTCCTCGCGGACGGGCTGCGCGGCGGCCACCGCGTACTCGATGCGGGGCTTGGAGTACTCGGCGGCCTGTCGGGCCGCCTTGCGCGTGCGGACGGCCGCCTCGTGGGCGGCGTGGTCGACCTTCGGCGGCACATGCGTACGCGCCTGCTCGACGCGGGGGGCGACGTGGGCGCCGTACTGGACACGGGCCTGTTCGGCGGCCTGCGACACCTTGGGCGCCAGCCGCGCACGCGCCTCATGGGCGTACTGGGTGGCTCGCTCCTTGGCCGTGTCGGCGTATGGCGCCACCGCGTCCGCGGCGTGCCGCACGCTGTCCTTGGCCGAGCCGGTCGCGGCGCGCACGCTGTCCTTGCGGGTCACGTGATCCTCCTCCTCGGTGGCGTATACGTATGTCACCTTTCCACCCTTTCAAGGATCATGCCTTCTGGATGCCTGTTGGATACCTTCTGGATCGCTCCCAGGTATGAGACGGCGGGCATCCGGCGCAAGGGGAAGGTGATCGATCGGTTCGTTCCGTTCAATTCGATCGATTCGGTGCAAGAAGAGCTCTTCGCCGACAATGCCACGGATCGCTTGGGCGCGCGCCCACTCGGTGGCTACTCGTCCCAATCCGGTCCGTGCGAGGATCGGAGTGTCACAGAAGACAACGGAAGGCAGATCGTGGCTGAGCAGCTTTACGCCACCCTGAAGACCAACCAAGGCGACATCGAGGTGCGGCTGCTGCCGAATCACGCGCCGAAGACGGTCAAGAACTTTGTTGAACTCGCCCAGGGCGAGCGCGAGTGGGTTCACCCGCAGACCGGCAAGAAGACCAAGGACCGGCTGTACGACGGCACGGTCTTCCACCGGGTCATCAGTGGTTTCATGATCCAGGGCGGTGACCCGCTGGGCAACGGCACGGGCGGCCCGGGTTACGAGTTCGAGGACGAGTTCCACCCGGACCTCGCCTTCGACAAGCCGTACCTGCTGGCGATGGCCAACGCCGGTCCGGGCACGAACGGCTCGCAGTTCTTCGTGACTGTGTCGCCGACCGCGTGGCTGACCCGCAAGCACACGATCTTCGGCGAGGTCGCCAACGACGCCGGCAAGAAGGTCGTGGACGCCATCGCGGGCGTCCAGACCAACCCGCGCACCGACCGCCCGGTCAACGACGTGGTCATCGAGTCCGTGGTCATCGAGACCCGCGACGCCTGATCAGCGCGTACCCGCGCGTATCGCCCGGGAACCGAACCGCCCCGCTCATCCGTAAGGAAGGGCGGGGCGGCGCGTTGCCAAGCGTCCGCCGCAGCGCCTTCGTACGGAGATTGAGGGGATCCCATGGACCAGGTGCCAGGCAGCCCGCAGGAGCCGCAGGAGACGTCGGGCCTGCCCGGCTGCTACCGCCACCCGGACCGCGGGACCGGCATCACCTGCACCCGCTGCGAGCGCCCCATCTGCCCCGAGTGCATGATCAGCGCCTCGGTCGGCTTTCAGTGCCCGGAGTGCGTCCGCGACGGCTCCGGTACCGGTCACGCGCCCGCGGCCAACCGGCCGCGCACGGTCGCGGGCGGCACGATCGCCGCGGACCCGCGACTGGTCACCAAGATCCTGCTGGGGCTGAACATCGCCCTGTTCGTGGTGCAGCTGGCGGTCGGGGACCGCTTCACCGATCAGTACGACCTGCTCGGGCGGGCCATCGTGCCGGAGCTGGGGTCGGTCGAGGGCGTCGCCGAGGGGCAGTGGTACCGCCTGGTCACGGCCATGTTCCTGCACGGCAGCATCATGCACATCGCCTTCAACATGCTGAGCCTGTGGTGGATCGGCGGGCCGCTCGAAGCGGCCCTCGGCCGGGTCCGCTACATCGCGCTGTACATGGCATCGGGACTCGCGGGCAGCGCGCTGACCTATCTGCTCGCCGAGCCGAACCAGCCCTCGCTCGGAGCGTCCGGCGCCATCTTCGGTCTGTTCGGCGCGACCGCCATCCTGATGCGGCGCCTGAACTACGACATGCGGCCGGTCGTCGCCCTGCTGGCGATCAACCTGCTCATCACCGCCTTCTGGCCCAGCATCGCGTGGCAGGCCCACGTCGGCGGCCTCGTCGGCGGTGTCATCGTCGGCTACGCCATGGTGCACGCGCCCCGCGAGCGGCGGAACCTCATCCAGTACGGCAGCTGCGCGCTGGTGCTCGTCGCGACCGTGGTGATGGTCGTCGTCAGGACCGGGCAGCTCACGTGACGTGAGCACGGTTGTCCACAGCGCGTGCCCGATCTTGTGCACGAGGTGGGGAACAACCGTGCCCCTTGTCACTGACCTGGGTTTACCCAGGAAGGGCAAGGGGCGAGCGGTGGGAGAGAACCGGCGCACCGGTCACACCGGCGTCAACCGGCGGAGAGTTATCCACAGATCTTCAGACCTTTTCCACTCATGTGGATAGCGCTGTGGATAACTCAGGGCAGGGCTTGCGCGCGGCGGCCTACTTCCACTGCGTGGAGACGCCGAATCCCGCCGCGATGAAGCCGAAGCCGACCACGATGTTCCAGTTCCCGAGCGGGTCGACCGGCAGCTTGCCGTCCGTGACGTAGAAAACGACGATCCAGGCGAGTCCGATGAGGAACATCGCCAGCATCACCGGAGCCACCCAGCTGCGGTTGGTCAGCTTGATGGCCGTCGCCTTCTTCGACGTCGACGACGTCGACGATGAGGACGGCGGCGGCGTGTAGTCGTCTGCCTTCTTGCGGATACGTGACTTCGGCACGAGGGTCTCTCCTGTCGATGCGCTGCGTGGCCGCGCAGGTAACGGGTCTGGCGCCGGGCGGGGCTCCATGGGAGCCGAGGCTTCCCCGGGCGTCCGTTAGCGTAGTGCTTCCGCGGCGCTGAAGGAGATAAGGGTACGTTGAGCAATTCTGCCGACCCCCACAAAGGTGCCGGTCGTCGACCCCGATGGCGTCCGGTTCGGGTGCTTACGGGCGCCGTTTTCGCCCTGGCGGGACTGATTTTCTTCACCAGTTTCAACACGGCCAAGGGCACCAACATCCGTACCGACGCCTCACTGCTGAAACTCTCCGACCTGATTCAGGAGCGCAGCCACAAGAACGGCGCGCTCGACGAGTCCAACGGCTCCCTGCGCGACGACGTCGAGTCGCTCGCCCAGCGCGACAACGGCGGCACCAAGGCCGACGACGCCCGGCTCAAGGCCCTGGAGGAGAACGCCGGCACGAAGAAGCTGAGCGGCGAGGCCGTCACGGTCACCCTCGCCGACGCCCCGCCCGACGCCACGGCCAAGCTCCCCGGCTACCCCGAGCCCCAGCCGAACGACCTGGTCATCCACCAGCAGGACCTCCAAGCCGTGGTCAACGCCCTGTGGCAGGGCGGCGCCAAGGGCATCAAGGTCATGGACCAGCGGCTGATCTCCACGAGCGCCGTGCGCTGCGTCGGCAACACCCTGATCCTCCAGGGCCGCGTCTACTCCCCGCCCTACAAGGTGACCGCCGTGGGTGACCCCGACAAGCTGACGAGCGCCCTCGTCGCGTCCCCCGAGATCCAGAACTACATGCTGTACGTCAACGCGTACGGCCTCGGCTGGAAAGTGGACGACGACGGGGCGGTGACTCTTCCCGGCTACTCGGGCACAGTGGATCTCCACTACGCGAAGCCTGTGAAGTAGCCCGAGCAGCGCCCTGGGGGAGCCCGTGTCCGTGCGCGTGATGGTCAGGACGCTCAGCGAACTGTGCATCACCGTCGGCACGCTGATCGTGCTCTTCGTGGTGTACGTCCTGTTCTGGACCGGCGTGAAGGCCGACAGCGCCATGGACGGCCAGATCGACGAGCTCCAGGACCGGTGGGCGCGGGACCCGCTCGTCAGCTCCCCCAAGAAGCCCGCCCCCTACAAGGACGGCAGGTCGTTCGCCGTCATGTACATCCCGCGGTTCGGTTTCACGTGGAACAAGCCCGTGCTCCAGGGCACCGGCACCGACGTACTGAAGAAGGGCCTCGGCCACTACGCCTCCACCGCGCGGCTCGGGCAGAAGGGCAACTTCTCCGTGGCCGGCCACCGCCGCACCTACGGCGACCCCTTCAAGGACTTCCCGAGGCTGCGCCGCGGTGATGCCGTCGTCCTGACCGACGGCGCGACCTGGTTCACGTACCGCGTCCACAGGAAGCCCTACAGGACGCTTCCCGGCGACGTCGGCGTCATCGATCCCGTCCCGCGCAAGTCCGGCTTCCGGGGCCCGGGCCGCTACCTCACCCTCACGACGTGCGAACCGGAGTGGGGCCACAGCCACCGGCTGATCGTCTGGGCGCATCTGGATGCCACGCAGCCCGTGGAGGCCGGGAAACCGGAGGCACTGCGCCGTTAGTCTGGTGCCGTACGGCGAGAGAGGCCTGTTGCCGTACGCGACGGAAGGGACGGCATGTACGGCTGGATCTGGCGGCATCTGCCGGGAAACGCATGGGTAAGGGCGCTGATTTCGCTGGTGCTCGTCTTCGCGGTGGTCTATGTGCTGTTCCAGTACGTCTTCCCGTGGGCCGAGCCGCTGCTCCCCTTCAACGACGTCACCGTGGACGGCCAGTGAGCACCCCCGGCGGCGCCCGCCGCACCCGCGTCCTGGTCGTGGACAACTACGACAGCTTCGTCTTCAACCTCGTCCAGTACCTGTACCAGCTGGGTGCCGAGTGCGAGGTGCTGCGCAACGACGAGGTCGAGCTGCGGCACGCGCAGGACGGCTTCGACGGCGTCCTCCTCTCGCCCGGCCCCGGCACCCCGGAGCAGGCGGGCGTCTGCGTCGAGATGGTGCGGCACTGCGCCACGACCGGCGTGCCCGTCTTCGGGGTCTGCCTCGGCATGCAGTCGATGGCGGTGGCGTACGGCGGCGTGGTGGATCGCGCCCCGGAGCTTCTGCACGGCAAGACCTCGCTCGTACGCCACGAGGGCACGGGCGTCTTCACGGGCCTGCCGTCGCCGTTCACCGCGACCCGCTACCACTCCCTGGCCGCCGAGCCCGCCACGGTCCCGGCCGAGCTCGAGGTCACCGCGCGCACGGAGGACGGGATCATCATGGGACTGCGCCACCGCGAACTTCCGGTCGAGGGCGTGCAGTTCCACCCCGAGTCCGTGCTGACCGAGCACGGCCACCTCATGCTCGCCAACTGGCTGGTGGAGTGCGGCGACACCGGAGCCGTCGAGCGATCGAGCGGGCTCGCCCCGGTGGTGGGCAGGGCCACGGCGTGACGGCCTTGCGCCCCGAGCACGACTCCTCCGGAGCCCCGTACGACGCGCAGGACGCGGCGGGCGGGGACGGGGCCGGTCACGCGCTCGGGGACGCCGGTGCCCTGGAGGAGGCGGTCGATCACCTGACCGACCCACTGAACGATCCGCTGCCGGGGCAACACCCCTCTCCGTGGTTCCGCAGCTCGACGCCGGAGCCGCCGCGGCAGACACCCGCGCGGGAGGCCCCAGAGCCCCAGGGATACGCCCGCGACTGGAACGGCGGCCAAGTGCCGCGGCAGGGGACGCCTGAACCCACGTACGAGCAGCTGTACGGCGCGTACGCCCCCGATCCGACCGCGTACGCCCCTGATCCGATAGCCGACGTCCGGCGCGCGGCCGAGCCGCAGCCCGATCGCCCCGCGGACCGCCCCACCGAGGGCCGTGCCGCCCGCCGCAAGGCCGCCAAGGGCAAGCGGGCCGCCCGGGCCAAGAAGGGCGCCCCACGCCCCGCACAGCCCCGGCCGGGCGGCGCCCCCCTCTCCCGCGTCGAGGCCCGCCGCGCCGAGCGTGCCCGCAGGCCCTCGCCCGGCGCGGTGATCAGCCGGGGGCTCGGTGAAGTCTTCATCACCGTGGGCGTGTTGATGCTGCTGTTCGTCACGTACCAGCTGTGGTGGACGAACATCCGTGCCCAGCAGCAGGCGGACGGTGCCGCCCACGACCTCCAGGAGGACTGGGCGAAGGGCAAGGGCAAGCCGGACGCCTTCGAGCCGGGCCAGGGCTTCGCGCTCCTGCACATCCCCAAGCTGGACGTCGTCGTGCCGGTCGCCGAGGGCATCGACAAGCAGAAGGTCCTCGACCGCGGCATGGTCGGCCACTACAACGAGGGCGCCACCAAGACGGCGATGCCGGACGCCGAGAAGGGCAACTTCGCGGTGGCGGGCCACCGCAACACCCACGGCGAGCCCTTCCGGTACATCAACCGCCTGGAGCCGGGCGACCCGATCGTCGTGGAGACGCAGGACAAGTACTTCGTCTACAAGATGGCGAGCATCCTGCCGCAGACGAGCCCCGGCAACATCAGCGTGATCGGTCCTGTCCCGCCGGGCTCCGGCTTCACGAAACCCGGCCGCTACATCACACTGACCACTTGCACCCCGGAATTCACGAGTAAGTATCGAATGATCGTCTGGGGCAAGATGGCCGAGGAACGGCCGCGCAGCAAGGGCAAGCCGAGCGTGCTCGTCAACTAGAAGTGTGAGAACGGGGCAGAACCAGTGGCAGCCACGACCGAAGACGACGAGAAGCAGGCCGAGACGCCCGCTCCGGCGCCCGCACCACGACGCCGGGGCCGCGGCCCCATCGCCACGGCGGTCAGCGTCTTCGGCGAACTGCTCATCACCGCCGGCCTCGTCCTCGGTCTCTTCGTCGCCTACTCCCTGTGGTGGACGAACGTCGTCGCCGACCGCGAGGCGCACAAGCAGGGCGACCGGGTGCGCGACCACTGGGCGGCCGGCCCGGGCAGCGTCGACACCAAGGGCGGCATCGGCTTCCTCCACGTACCCGCGATGGGCAACGGCGAGATCCTGGTCAAGCCGGGCACGGACAGCAATCACCTCAACGACGGCATCGCGGGCTACTACAAGAAACCGATCAAGTCGGCCCTTCCCCAGGACAAGAAGGGCAACTTCACGCTGGCCGCGCACCGCGACGGGCACGGCGCGAAGTTCCACAAGATCGACAAGATCAAGAAGGGCGACGCGATCGTCTTCGAGTCGCGGGACAAGTGGTACGTCTACAAGGTGTACGAGACGCTGCCGTCGACCTCGAAGTACAACGTGAAGGTCCTGGACCCCGTCCCGAGGGAATCGGGCGCGAGGAAGCCGGGCCGCTACATCACGCTGACGACCTGCACGCCGGTCTACACCTCCACCTACCGCTACGTCGTGTGGGGCAAGCTGGAGCGGGTCGAGAAGGTCGACAGCGAGAGGACGCCGCCGGCGGAGCTGAAGTGACCTCCGGCTCTCGACCGTGACGACAGAGCCCCGGTACCGCTCAGTCCTCTCCAACTCCATCCGCTACACCGGAGCCACCGACGAGCTGAAGGCGTCCCT
>NZ_JBSFRK010000067.1:0-28551 GCF_053589195.1 Streptomyces sp. NPDC003379
GTGCCGAGGTCGAGTTCGCTGCGGTCGACCGGGCGCCGGGTGTCTGGGGAGCCTTCGCCGGGGGCGATCAGCCGCAGCAGGATCAGCCGGGCCAGCTGCGCGTGCTCGGGTGCCAGGCGGGTGTAGATCTCCTCGGCGGTCTGCGCGATGGCGCCGTGCATGCCGCCCGCCGCCTGGTACGCCTCCATGGTGAGCGTCCTGCCGTGGCGCCGCCGCCAGGTCTCCCGCAGGGCGTGGGAGAGCAGCGGCAGGCCGCCGGGCTCGCCGTCGGCTTCCTCCACGAGGCGGGCGGTCAGCTCGCGTTCGACGATCAGCCCGGCCGACTGCGCGGGCCGGATGACGGCCTCGCGAAGCTCGGCCGGGCTCATCGGCCCGACCAGCAGGTTGGCCTGGCGCAGGGCGTCGGCGAGTTCCCGGTGCTCGGCGCAGCGTGCGTAGAAGTCTGCGCGTACGCCCAGGACGACGCGCAGCCGGCTTGCGGGCTCGGCGGCGGCCAGCAGGCGGGCAAGGAAGCCGGCCCGCTCGCCGGTGTCGCGGCACAGGGTGAAGATCTCCTCGAACTGGTCCACGACCAGCCAGGTGTCCCCCTCGCCCGCAGCCGGTACGCACACGGCGTCGTGGGTGCGCAGCGGATGCCCGCCCGGGGTGAAGATCCGCACCGCCGCCGGCCGCAGCGGTCCCTCCAGGCTGCGCAGGCGGGGAACCAGCCCCGCCCGCAGCAGAGATGACTTACCGCTGCCGGACGGCCCGAAGACCGCGAACACGCGATGCTCCGCCACCGCACAAACCAGCGCATCGGTCACCTCCTTGCGGCCGAAGAACAGCTCCGCATCGCCCACGTCGAAACGGGCCAGACCACGGTAGGGAGAAGAAACGGCGTCGTCCGCCACCAGGTCGGCCGCCCGGGCCAGCTCCGTGACCGCCTCGCGCCAGCGCCGCTCCCACGCCTTCTGCTCACCACCGCACGCCCGCACATAGGCCATGGCCACCGGCAGCGAGGGCAGCTGCTCCCCTTTGGCCGCTCTGGACAGGGTGGAGACCGAGATCTCCGTCTGCCGGGCCATCTGCCGATAGGTGATGCCGCCCGCTTCCTGGCGCAGCTTGCGCAGCTCGTAGGCGAACCGCTGGATCGGCCCCAGCCTCGGATCGAGGTCTGCCTCCGGACGCCCCATACCGCTTTCCTCCCCCGTGCCGTCCGCGTGAGCAGCAGCGGCGTCTCATCCCAACACCCGTTCCATCACCGTGAAAGGCGCCATCTCGCCAACCCGGGGTCGCGACCTGCTTTGTTTCACGCACGGGACACGGCTGTGCAACAACCCCCAGCCCGATGAACTCGATGCCGAACCACCCGAACGGCACGCCCCCAGTGGCCGCCCTGACGGGGAAACAGGTGATCGAACCACCACGGTTCACACGGCCCGTGGACACACGGCACCAATCGCAGACACCGCAATGATCAGAGAGGAACATCATGGCTCTACTGCACACCCACAAGCGCTCCGCAGCTCTTGGCGTGGCCATTGCCGCGACGGCAACACTGTTCGCCGGCGGCACGGCCCAGGCCGCCCCTGCACAGACCAGCCAGTCCGACATATCCGTGCAGGGATACATTCCCGGCAAGGATGTAGTGGTCGGGCAGTGCAAGGGGTGGCTGAACAAGAGGACGTCCGACGGATACGTCCAGGCCGTCGGACAGTCGTGGAACAACCACGAGTGCGTCTTCGTGCTGCAGCGCAAGCGGCTTGGGTCCGGCGGCTACGACTGGAAGGCCGTCTCAAACGCGTACTGGATCCTGAACTCCAGGAATGCGACCGGATACCACTGGAACGGAACGAACGCGGGCTCTCGCGTCTGCCTGTGGAATTACACGACCGGTGGATCGGCCTGTGGTGCCGGCGCCTGGTAGAAGCCGGTAGACGCACGACAACCCGCGTATGCATACCCGCGTATGCCTACCCGCGTATGCCCTGTACTCCCGAAGCTACGGCGAAGCGAAGTGACAGGTAACTGAGAGTGATACCAAAGGGGTTCCCCCGGGTGTCGGCTTCAGTGCGGCAGCGAGAAGTGACTTGCGCGTGAAGGACCCCGGCCTCGGCTGGGGTCCTTCACTGCTCCGTGGGGGGATGGATCCCGCCGCCGATGCCTTGGCGGGAGTTTCGGTGCCGAGCCATGTGATGAAGGCGAGTGCGGAACCGTCGATAAGTTCGTCGAGCAAGAGAACGCCACCACGGTCGACGGAGCGCCTTCGGACCAGGCGGAGGCCCGGATCCGCTTCTCCGCTCGGAAGCTCGCCCTGCCGCCCGCGCTGTCCATGATCCCGTACGACCCCTTCAGGAACACCGAGAAGGGCCCCGCATCGAGACATCGAGACCGCGCAGATCATCTGGGATGCGCCTGCCGAGCTGCCCATGCGTCAGGTGATCGAAAAGCTCGTCCGCCGCCCCGGCACTCACGTCGGAAGGACAACGGCGTACGACGACCTGGCCGCCGCACGGGAACTGGGCCTGGTGACCCCAGTGCCACGCGCCATGACAGCCGACAGCCCCGCGGGGAGATGTGTGTGAGTGCCTGGAACCCCGCTGTGACTGAGCGCTGATCTGGAAGGATGCGGGCATGCTCAGCAACCAGGCTCCGGCGGGCGGCTTCCACGACGACACCCCCTTCAACGCCCTGTACGAGAGGGCCGCCGCCGAACCCGGCGACCTCGTCTCGGAGGTGCGCACCGCGGTCGAGTCCGGCATGTGCGATCCCCGGGACTCGGTGGAGATGGCGTGCGCGGCGGCGGAGACCGCCGAGGCCGTCGTGACGGCCCTGTCGAGCCCGTGGGCCCTCTACACCCCGCAGGACGCCGCGACGGTCGCCTCCGCACTCTTCGTCCAACTCCAGCACACCGCTGACGCACTCGGAGAGCTCGGGGGCGCACTCGGGCGGATCGGCGAGCGCGGCGAGACGCAGATGTCCGCTCCGGCTGGGCCCGGGCAGCCGGCGAACCTCGGCGACGCCCTGGCCACCCTGCGGTCGGTCTCCGAGCAGATCCACGGCCTGGCCGCCCGGCACGCCTCCACCACCGTGCGCGCTCTCCACGCCGCGCCGGCCTCGGCCCCGAGGCCGGCCGACGTCCACGAGACCGTGGCGGCCGTCGCGGCGCTCCTCGCCGAGCAGCACGGCCAGGCGGTGACGCTGAACCGGCACCACGAGGACGGCGAGTCCGAGGACCCGGACGACGAGTTCGGGTGCGGCTGTGACGTCACGATCCTGGCCGACGACGAGGAGTACACCTTCCACCGTGGCGACTCGGAGTGGTCGCTCACCCAGGAGTCGGACGGCCGGGAGCTGCCCGACGGCACTATCGTCTACGACGCCTACGAAACCCTGAGCACGACGTGGAAGACCGCCCACCCTCAACAGCTCGTCGACGACGTCCTGCGGATCATCGCGCACGACGTGGACGGCTCGCAGGACCTCGCCGGCGGGCTGCGGGCCGTCCCGCCCATCGGTGACTGACCGCTCCCAGCGGGGCTCGCCCTCGCCGCGCGGCCGGACCAGGTAGGTAGTAGGCCTGACGCTGGAGTTCAAGCGCGAGTACTCCTTCGGCCTGGTGAAGACCATCGCGGCGATGGCAGACACCTACGGCGGCATGATCCTGGTTGGCATCGACGACAGGCCGGGCCGGGTGTCGAGCGGGGCGTCGACGTCGACGCCCCCTGGCCGAGGTCTACGGCTCCACTTCCCCTGCTCTGACCGCGACCGTCACCATCGACGTCGTCGCCCGGGTCCGGCGGTACGCCGACAGCATCGAGACCGGGCAGGAGTACCGGTATCCCCTGCCGGACCTGGCGGGCCTGGCGGACCTGCTCGACGACCTCCTCCAGACCGTCGTCGACCCCAAGGTCGTCCCGGAGATCGCCCACATCACGGACATCGACCCCGCCCTGGTTGGCCAGCCGCGCCAGCTCCACCTCGTCGCGGGACCGGCCTCGGCAGTTCCCATGCCGGGGTGGCGGGTGTCGTTCACCAGCCAGGAACCGTTCCACTCGACGTTCCACACCTCGCCCAGGGAACGTCGTGCGTAGTGAACCCGCGGGACGGGCCCACGCTGCCGCTCTTGGTCCTGGTGTTCTCGTATCGCATCCGCAGGTAAGGAACCGGGGTGCGGGAGAGGATCGTCGGCCGGAGCATGCACTTGCACCGCAGAACCGCCCCCTTCAGGCTCTCGTCTCCGCGGAACTCGCACTGGTACGCCGGGAAAACCGCTGAGACGACCTCGTTCAGGGCCTCCTACCGCCGGTGGTAGTAGCCGTACACGGGTGGTGAAGCCGCTGCCACGGCGTCGAACCGGTAGGCGCCGTAAGAGAAGCCGGTGGCGATCGTGAGCGGTCGGGCGTCTGGTCCGCGCCCGAGCCGGTGCTGTCTCGCGAACTCAGGAAGTGGTACGTGGACCAGACGGCCGGGGTCTATCAGCTCGGCGGTGTTGCGGACATCGACTGGTTCCGGGATCCGTTCGACATGACCCGGCTGTACGAGCAGAACCTGGGCGACAATCCGCGCGAGGAGGACATCCTGCTGGCCGGGATGTGGCAACGCTGCGGCTTGAGAACCTGAATTGAAAGGTGCCCACACGTATTGCTCAGGTTCCACCACAGCACGTAACCAGGAAGGCGGACAGCCGTTGAGAAGGGTGTGAACAGTCCCCTACTGACCCGCGCCGCTGTCTGCTTCTCCGTGCTGGTCACCGTCCAGGTGGCGGCGGTCTCCGTGGCCAGGGCCGGGGGCGTGGGTGACCTGCTTTCTCCCGCCCTGAGCAACGGCTGCGGCAACCACGGCCGCGCCGATGCCGGTGCCACCTCGCACGCCCATGGCGGTGCTGCAAGCGGGAGCGGCGTCGGCATTCCCCTCACCGGATCGCTCAACCACTGCGGCGGCGCCGACCTCCCCAACCCGCAGACGGCGCAGGGCCTTTTCGACGGGGTCGTCCGGCCCTACGGCTATTACACCAGTGAGGCACACAGCACGCAGTCCACCCAGAACCAGGACGCGCTCTTCACCCCCTTGCAGGGCGGCGTCACCTGCGTCGGCCTGCTCAACGCGGCGTTGCCACTGAACCCCTGTCCTATCGTGTAGAAAGTCCGATTTTGGACGCAGGACTGTCTCAGGCGGTCCGCACGGTCTCTCCGGGGCGGGGAGGGGCGGCGCTGGGATGGGCGGGCAAGCGGGTGAGTCGGCGCAGCATCAGCCGGATCGCCGCGAGGGTGAGCATCGCCTCGGCGCTCTCGGGAAGCCGTTCATGATCCCTGACCAGGCGCCGGGCGTGCACGATCCAGGCCCAAGACCATTCCACGACCCAGCGGCGCGGCAGGACGACGAAGCCCTGAGCACCTGCAGGCCGGCTGGTGGTATGGACGGTGAGTTGCAGTTCGGTCCTGGCCCATTCGGTGGACGGGCCGCGGTAGGCGGAATCGCCCGGACGACAGCGAGTTCGGGATGGAACCGGCGGGCCCGCAGCAGCAGTTCCTTCGCCGGTCTGCTGTCATGAAGTGCGGCGGAGGTGACCAGGGCATCGACCGGCAGACGGTGCGTCTCGGTCAGCAGGTGCCGCTTCCGCCCGTTGATCATTTTGCCGCCGTCTCAGCCCCGGGTGTCCTTGCCGACGGTTGCCGATGCCTTGCCGACTGGGAGTCGAGCACCGTGGCCACCGCGTGCGGGGACGTACCCATCCGGCAGCGGACCTCGCGCCGCGGATGGTCACGGAGCATGTCCCACACCCCGGACTTGGTCCAGCGCCGGAAGAAGCCGCAGACGGTCGGGGACGGCGGGAAATCCGCAGGCAGGGACCGCCACCGGCAGCCCTCGGAGCACACGTACGGAATCGCGTCGAAGATGGCCCGGCGGGGATGCCTCGGACCTGCCACCGCGCGCTGTGCTCCAGGCCGGCGGCGGCAGTAAGGGCTCGATGAGCGGCCACTCTTCGTCCGTGGTGTCCGAGTCCGTGGTGTCCGAGGGAATTCAAGTTCTGAGACGGACTCCGACATGTCGTACGCCCTGCTCGACCCGGGCGACAGCGACCAGGACGGCGAGTGGGCGCTCCACGTCTACAAGGGCTGGGGCGGGGCGGTGAACTGCCTGATCGTTACCCGTCGTTCCGCGCGTACATGGAGGCATGTACTGCGGCTTCCACTCCGACCGGGTGGAGAGACCCGACTTCATGAACGCGACCACGCTCGCCCAGGACGCCCATGTGGAAGAGGCGCGCCTGATGGCCCTGCGCGCGGACAGTACGAGAAAGCCCTGCCCCTGCTCGAGGAGGCGCTGTCCTTCGGGCGGCCACGGAGCGCCGTCCTGCTGAGCCAGCTCCGGCATCTGCTGGCTCCGCGCAGCTCCCGGGGATACGGCAACCTGGTGGCCGACCCGCGCTACCTGCCGGAGCTCCTCCCCGTGGAGGCCATGACGTCGGCAAGCGGCGAATGGCGGCTGGGCGGGACGACCACTGGCTGGGCTGGGACAACCACTGGCTGGGCGGGGACGACCACTGGCTGGGGATGATGGCCGCCGCGGGGCGGCCCGGGAGACCGCCGAGGCCGTACCTGGACAGCTACTGCAATGGCCCCTTTATCGACCATCCTGGGAGATATCGCCGTCTATTGGTGCAGATCGGTCTGCGGTGCGTTGGTTCCCCCGACCACACCACCGAGTAGCCGACCAGGTGTCGGACAGGGCACAGGGCGATCAGGAGGCGTCGCCGTCTCCGGCCGAAGCTGGGCCGGCAGATCCGCTCGCGTTCCACCTCCCCAGCGATGACTGCCCGTTCCCGTTCCCGTTCCGTCCCGCCACGCTGTTCGATGTGTCAGGACCTGTGTGAGTAGCCCCGTGTCCGCCCTTGGCCGCGCAGCAGGGCGCCGCTCCGACGCGCGGCCGCCTGGGAGCACAGGAACGGCACGACCAGGTCGACGTCGAGCACGTCCCGCGCGGCGTCGTACGTCATGTCGAGGAAGGGCGTGGCCGTGCCGGTGCCGTACGTCGTTCGCCAGTATGTCGATGCGGCCGGGTTCCGGGTCGGCTCGTCGACGACGTCGGCGGCTTCCGGCAGCCGCGTCACCTCCAGGTGTGCGACGGCGGCGCGACGCCCGCGGCCGCGGACCTCCTCGGCGGTCTGCCGCCCGCCGTCCTCGCCGGTTCGCCACGTGATGCGCGCGTCCCTACCCTGCGCGGCGAGCCGGACGGCGGTGGAGCGGCCGATGCCGATGCCGGAGCCGGAGCCGGTGACGACGGTGACGGGGGTGCCCGGTTCACGGGTGGGTTCGTCGTGCCTCCTTGGCGGGGGGGCCGGAACTGGGGTCAGGACTTGGGCGACACCACGTGACGGGTGGTGCAAAACGGCGTCTGGGGGGTTCCTGGTGCTGAAGTGTGGTGAGGCGCTCATGATCGGGCACGTGAAGGGGATGCCGGACGTATCAGCACCCGTGATCAAACTGGTGCGGCGGACCACCGAACCCGTCGCGGCGCAGACGCTGCGTTCCACGGCCGCCGCCGTCATCTCCTTCGTCGTCGCCCTGATGGTCCTGCCCGCGCAACCCGCTCCCCTGACGGCCCCGCTGACCGCGCTCCTGGTCGTCCAGGTCACCCTGTACGCGACCCTCACCACCGGCATCCGGCGCGTGAACTCCGTCGTCGTCGGTGTCCTCATCGCCATCGGCTTCACCTCCCTGGTCGGGCTGACCTGGTGGAGCCTGGGCCTGACGATCTTCACCTCGCTGATCATCGGCCGTTTCGTGCGGGTGAGCGAGTTCGTGCCCGAGGTGGCGATCAGCGCGATGTTGGTCCTGGGGGTCTCCCAGGCCACGTCGGTGGCCTGGCACCGAGTGCTGGAGACGCTGATCGGCGCCGGGGTGGGCCTGCTGTTCAACCTGCTGTTCGCACCCCCGGTGTGGACGCAGTCGGCGGGGACGTCCATCGACGGGCTGGCGCGCGGGATGGGCCACATGTTCCGCACCATGGGCGCGGAGATCGCCAAGGGCCACCTCCCGTTCCCGCACGCGGCCGCCCGGCTGCACGAAGCGCGGCGGCTGGACCACGACATCGTGGAGGTCGACGCCTCGCTGCGGCAGGCGGAGGAGAGCCTGCGGATGAACCCGCGCGTACGGGAGGGACTGCTGTCCCGGGTGGTGCTTCGGACGGGTCTTGACACCCTGGAGATCTGCGCGGTGGTGCTGCGGGTGCTGACCCGGAGCCTGACCGACCTGGCGAAGTTCCGTACGGAGGAGTCGCTGTTCCCGCCGGACGTGTCGGCCGGCCTCCAGGAACTGTTCGAGCAGGTGGCCGAAGCCATCGAGAGCTTCGCCCGGCTGATCACCACCCAGGTGGCCGCCAACGCGGAGCAGGCCGAGGAGCGGCTGACCGCCGCCCTGGCCGCGAGCCGGCTCACCCGCGACCGGGTCGCCGAGATGCTGCTGGAGGACGTGCAGGAGCATCCCAGGCAGTGGCAGCTGCACGGCGCGCTGCTCGCCGAGATCGACCGGATCCTCGACGAGCTGGACCTCAACAAACGCACCGAGCGCCTCATGCAGGAGCTGGACCGCCGCTCGGCGGAGGTCAGCGAGCGCTACCCGCGGCTCGCGGCGCTGCGCCGCCGGCTGCGCGGCGAGAGCGGCAGGGAGCGGCGGCCTTCCGTGGAGACCTGAGACCCACAGGTGTGGAGCACGTGCGCGGTGTCCGCTGACCGAGGAGAGAGGAGGCAGGCGTACGTGTCACAGCGACCGAGGAGAGAGGAGGCAGGCGTACGTGTCACAGCGACCGAGGAGAGAGGAGGCAGGCGTACGTGTCACAGCTGAGGGCCCGGCATCCGCGTACAACACACAGGTGCGGGCCCCGTGGACCGCGGCGCACCGGGTTCCGAGACGCACGTCCTGCCGGGCGTGAACTGACTGCCCCCTCCTCATCGGAGTCCCGGTCGGCAGCGCCCACGACAGAGCGGAAGGGCAAGGGCTGAGACCTCCTCACGCAATGCCCGGTACGTCTCACACGTCCTGAGCTCTTGGGCCTGTCGCGTACGCCAAGGGGGGTGCGATCGCTCGTACGTCCGCCTGCTCCGCCACCCACAGTCCGATGAACAGTGCCGCGGTCGCCTCCAGCAGTCCGGCGCGTTCCAGTCCGCCCCCGGCCACCGGCTCGCAGCCCACGTCCCGCACCAGTTCGTACACCCGCTTGAGTGCGGCCTCATCGTCCCCGCAGACCGGAACCGCGAGTGGTTGACCGTCGAAAACGGGCGGAGTCATCCGCCACACGTCCTCGTGACAGAGGTTGAACGCCTTGACGACCTGCGCACCCGGTGCCGCCGCAGCCAGTCGGCACGTCGCCGAGGGGCCCCCTTCGGTCAGCAGCCGGAAGCCGGGTCCGACCGGATTGGCACAGTCGAGCAGGGTCTTCCCGCTCAGTGCCGCCTGGAGCTCCTCGACGACGTCTGCCCCCGCGCCGTACGGCAGCGCGGCCAGTACGACCTCACCGAAGTCCGCCGCCGCGTGCAGACTCCCATGTCCCGTACCTCCCCCGATGCGCGTCGCGAGCCGCTGGGCCTTCAGTTCGTCCCGGCCTCCGACGAACACCTCGTGGCCGGCCCGCCCCCAGTGCGTGGCCAGTGCGTCCGCCATGTTCCCCGTTCCCAGCACGCCGATCTTCATCGATTCGCCTCTCTCCGCGCTTGTTCCCACTGCTTCGGGACGACACTAGGAAATTCGTCAGGCACCATTTGGTACGTGACGACCGACGCCTATCTCGCCGACTGCCGCGCCCGCCTCGCCTTCGACCTTCTCTCCAACACGTGGAACGCGGTGCTGATCTGGGTCCTGCGGGACGGTCCCAGGCGCCCCGGTGAACTCCGCGAGCGCATCGGCGGCATCAGCCCCAAGGTCTTGACAGAGACGCTGCGGCGGCTGGAGTTCAACGGGCTGGTGGAGCGACGCGCCTATGCCGAAGCGCCGCCCCGTGTCGAGTACGGACTCACCGCTTTGGGAAAGACGCTGCTCGGCCCGATCGACGCGTTCGGTGCCTGGGCCTTCGAGCACGGTGATGAGGTCATGGCCGCTCAGGACCGGAACGGCGAGTGAGTTCAGGCTGCGACCTCCACTCCGGCACGCGTGACGCGGCTGCACCGCGATGAGGTCGAGCGCCGCCGGCGGATCAGCGCACGCCCCGGAGTGACGGGGCCGGCCGCGCTTGCCCCGCACGGGCGGCACCGCTGAACAGGTCGTAGTCCCGGCCCGTGTCCGCCACCGTATACCGTCGAACAGCTGCCGCCTGGGCCGTATCGGACGGGGCGCGACGGGCGTGCGAGCTGCGAGAAGTTCGCGCACGACTCTGGGGGTTCGGTCACGGGAGTGGAAAACTCGCAGGGCTCACTCGGCGCTTTCGAACACGTCGGGCGCCGACCCTTGCGATGGGAGACCGATCAACGATGTTCACTCTGGTACGGAGCAGAGTGCGGACGGCCGCGCTCGCGCTCTCGGCCGTCGCGGCCCTCACCTTCTCCACGACCGCCACGACCGGCGCGGCAGCGGCCCCCGCTCCTGCTCCCGCTCCCGCTCCCGCTCCCGCGAAACAGGGACCGACCTCGGTGGCGTACGTCGAGGTGAACGACAACAGCATGCTGAACGTCGGCAAGTACACCCTCGCCAACGGTGGCGGCAACGTCTTCGACGTCGCCGTGATCTTCGCGGCGAACATCAACTACGACACAAGTACGAAGGCGGCATATCTGCACTTCAACGAGAACGTGCAGCGTGTCCTCGACAACGCCGCCACAGAGATACGGCCGTTGCAGCAGAAGGGCATCAAGGTCGTCCTCTCGGTGCTCGGCAACCACCAGGGTGCCGGCTTCGCCAACTTCCCGTCCCGGCAAGCCGCTTCGGCGTTCGCGAAGCAGTTGTCGGACACCGTGGCCAAGTACGGGCTCGACGGCATCGACTTCGACGACGAGTACGCCGAATACGGCAACAACGGCACCGGTCAGCCCAACAGCAGCTCGTTCGTGCACTTGGTGACGGCGCTGCGCGCGAACATGCCGGACAAGATCATCAGCCTCTACAACATCGGCCCGGCCGCGTCGCGCCTCTCCTACGGCGGCGTCGACGTCTCCTCCAAGTTCGATTACACCTGGAACCCGTACTACGGCACCTGGCAGGTCCCCGGCATCGCACTGCCCAAGGCCAAGCTGTCGCCGGCGGCCGTCGAGATCGGCCGGACCTCGCAGAGCACGGCCGCGAGCCTCGCCCGCCGCACCGTCCGCGAGGGGTACGGCGTGTATCTGACGTACAACCTCGACGGCGCCGATCGCAGCGCCGATGTCTCCGCGTTCACCCGGGAGTTGTACGGCAGTGACGCCGCCTACACGCCGTAAGGCGACCACACGACTCGGTGTACAACGCTCCCCCGGGGCTTGCCTCATCCAGTAGGGGCATAGCCCGTGCACGCCGCGCCTTCGACAACGTTGTCGGGGGCGCGGTGCGGGGCGACCATGCGTCTCACGGGCGGCGTTGGCCTGCCAGTCACCGCCGCGGTTGAGGCGACGGTATCTTGCACCTGGTCAGGCCCACACCATCCGCATCCGGCAATGATCCCTCAGGCCCGCGCGGCCAGTCTGCGCAGGTGGCGGTGCAGGCTGTACTGGACCGCCGCGGCGTGTTCGAAGTGGTAGAAGTGGCTGCCGGGGAATTGGGTCACGCCGAGGAAGTCCGTGCAGTGGTCCGCCCAGGCGGCCATGCCGCCCGGTGCGGCGATCGGGTCCGAGGTGCCGCAGTAGGCCGCGACCGGGCAGGGCGCCGGTTCGCCGTCCTCGCGCAGGCTGCCCGCGGTCAGGAAGTCGGCGCGCAGGGCGGGCATGATCGAGGCCAGGGTGGCCGGGTCCAGCGTCGCGCCCTCCGCCATCAGGCCCAGTTGCCCTACCCGGGCGAGGAGTTCGGCGTCCGACATGGTGGCCACCCGGTCCAGCTCGGCGGCCGGTTCCAGTCCCGGGGCCCATGCCGAGACGGCCAGGAGTTCGGGGGGCGGCAGGCCGCTCCAGACCGCCGCCACGGACAGCCGGTAGGCGAGCAGCCCTCCGAAACTGTGACCGAAGAGCAGGTAGGGGCGGCCGTCGAGTTCCGCTTCGAACGCCTCCACCAGCGCTTCCAGCAGCACTGTCACATCGGTGAACGGCTCCTCGGCCAGCCGTTCCTGGCGGCCGGGCAGTTGCAGCGTTCGTACCTCCATCGTGGAGGGCAAGGTGGCCGCCCATGCCTGGTAGGCCGGGGCCGTGCCGCCTGCGTGCGGAAGGAGGAAGGCTTGATGTTCGGCGTTCGGGTCGGCCCCGGAGCTGGTGAACCAGCGGGCGCCTCGAGTACTGCCGGTGGTGGTCGTCATGCGCTCTCCTGATCCGTCTGGCGGGCCTTGGACACCAGTACGTCCGCGACCTCCCGCAAATGTGTCTCCGGCCGCAAGGACCCGATGCGGAGCACGATGTGGCGGGCGCCCGCCCGCACGTAATCGGCCACACGCTGCGCGCAGTGCTCACTCGGGCCCCACGCATAGGCCTGGATCGCCTTCATCTCCTCCAGAGAGCGGCCGTAGCAGTGCTCCAGGTAGTCGTCCAGCTCGACCCTGGCGCCTCGTTCGTCCGGGCCCACGGTGACCGTCAGGTACAGGGCCGGGGTCACCGCGCCGGCCCGGCGTCCCGCGCGTCGGCAGAGGTACTCCAGGCGTTGCCGAGCGCGGGCGTAGGCCTCGGCCGACGTGAGGAACGGCAGCCAGCCGTCGTAGAGGAGGGCCGCCCGTTCCAGCACGCCGGCGGTGCCGTCGGCGGCGAGCCACAGCGGCGGTCCGTCGGGCGCGGCGGGGCAGACCAGTCGGTCCAGGCCCTCCGCCTGCCAGTGCCGACCCGCGAAGCGGCTCGGTGCGCCGGGCCGGGTGCTGCTCCAGGCCGTCCGCCACAGCGCGGTGATCTCGTCGAGCCGGTCGCCCTCGTCGGCCTCCGGGGCGCCCACGGCGGCCAGTTCCTCGTCGGTCTCCGGCGCCGGGAAACCCGTACCCACTCCGAGGACGAGCCGGCCGGAGGTGACGTGGTCCAGACTGCTGATCATGCTCGCGGCCACAAGGGGGTGCCGCAGCGCGGGAGTCAGGGCCGCTGTGCCCAGGAGCACCTGGCGGGTCACCGCGCCCGCGGCGGACAGCACCACCATGGGGTCGAGCCGGGGGCGCGCGGTGAGCGAGTCGCCCGTCCACAGGGAGTCGAAGCCGAGTTCTTCGGCCCGTCGGGCGAAGTCCAGCAGGGGCGCGACGCTGTACTCGCCGAGGATCGCCTGCTCCCTGGTCGGCAGCAGGACCCCTACGCGGAGCGGCTGACGGGCAGCCCCCATCGCACACCTCTTTCTTGAATCGTGGTCAGCGGTTCCTGCGATCCAAGCAGCCGTTCCTGACAGGTTCCTGATCGCCCGGTGAAAGCGGGCGGAGCGGCCGGGGTGATGGCCCGTGGTGAACCGGCCACCCGCGCCCAGCATCACCGGTATCTCAATTGCCTGCGACTATTGGAATAACTGTTAATGCTGCGCCCGAACCGGCCATGGCTGGGACGGAACAGCCCGCGCACAGGCATGGAAAACGCGCCTTTTCACTGTCCGACATGCACCCATCCGCCCCGACATCACCGCCGGGAACCGGCTTTGCTGCAGCGAGCACGCACTGGCGTGGAAGCGACGCCTGCCCCCCTTGCGCACTTGCGGTTATGAAGGGAGCCGGAGTCAATAAAGGGAACCATTCACGACAGGAGGAAAAAGTGATCATCTATTCGCAGTTCAAGGATGCGCGCCGGAAGAGCGACCCGATACCGCCGTCCGGGTCCCAGGCACCGGCCGCTTCCGGAACCGGTCCGGTCTTCGCGTTTCTGGGGCCGCTGGAAGTGCGCGCGGGCGACCGCGCATACACCGTCGGCGGGAACCGGCAGCGCACCCTGCTGGCGGCACTGCTGGTGAGCCCGGGCCGTCCGCTCTCCGCCGAGCAGCTGTACACGGAACTGTGGGGGGAGAACCCGCCGCCCACCTTCGAGAATTCGCTCCAGGCCCACGTCTACCGGTTACGCCGGACGCTGCAGCAGACGGCGGGCCCGGACGGGACGGCGCCCGAGCTGCTCACGCGCTCGTCGGGTTACGTCCTGGAGGTGGACGGCGAGGAGACCGACGCGGCGGCCTTCCGCCGACTGGCCGGCCAGGCCCGCGCGTGCACTCGGCACAGCCCCGCGCAGGCGCACCGGCTGCTCGACGAGGCTCTCGCGCTCTGGCGCGGCGCGCCCTTCCAGGACGTCGCCCAGGGGCCGATGTCGCAGAGCGTCGCTCTGGCGCTGGAGGAGGAGCAGCTGTGCGCCGTCGAGGACAAGCTCTGGCTGGAGATCCAGCTGGCGGACCCGGTGCACAGCATCAGCGAGTTGAAGCGCATGCGCACCATCCATCCCTGGCGGGAGCGCTTGACCGAGATGCTCATGCTGGCCCTGTACCGGACCGGTCGGCAGGCCGAGGCGGTGGAGACGTACAACAGCACGCGGCACAGGCTGGCGAGCGAGCTGGGGGTGGAGCCCTCGGTCAAGCTGCGCGAGCGGCTGCGGGAGATCCTCAACCAGGCTCCCTCGCTGGACGCGGTCGTCCCCGCGTAGGCGGTGAGGTCAGGCCGCCGCTGCGTGACGAGGCTGCGGCAGTACGCCCGGAGAGAGGCGGGGGTGTACTGCCGCAGCCTCGTCTTGTTCCCTTGTCCGAGAACTCCGATTCGGTTCTCGGTTGCCAGTTCTCGGTTCTCGGTTCTTGGTTCTCGGGAGTCTGTAGCGCGTCAGCCGCGCGTCAGTGCACTGCGCGAGAATATTCCTCGAGCAAACTCCACCACGGGAATTCGGACCGGGAGGAAGAGCGGCGCGGGTTGAGTGACACCCGCCCCTTTCGCATTTCCTATCGCAAAGGTTCACGCTACTCTCGGGTAATTCTTCGTCTTCTTCTTCCCCTTATTTTGCGGCACTCTTGCCGAATGCGCCGACGCGGCTGTTTGTTCGGGACAGTCCATCAGCCGACCTTCAGCCGTCGATCAGCACCGCTGGCCATGGTGGTCGGCGGAAGAGGCACTACGAAGGGGATGATTATGGACGAGGACTTTGAGGTCGTCATCATCGGCGCCGGGATGTCGGGCCTCGGCATGGCCGCCCGTCTCAAGGAGGCCGGACGGCACGCGTTCACGGTTCTGGAGAAGGCCGCCTCGATCGGCGGGACCTGGCGCGACAACACGTACCCCGGCGCGGCCTGCGACGTGCAGTCCCACCTGTACTGGTACTCCTTCGGCGAACAGCCCGACTGGACGCGCACCTACGCCGGGCAGCCGGAGATCCTGCGCAACCTCGAACGGTTCGCCAAGAGCCACCGGTTGGATGAGCACATCCGCCTCGGCGTGGAGGTCACCCAGGCCGCGTGGTCGGACGAGGACGGCGCCTGGCTGCTGCGCACCTCACGTGGTGAGCGGCTGCGGGCCCGCGTGCTGATCACGGCGTGGGGGCAGCTCGACCGGCCGGCCTGGGCGCGCGTCGAGGGCGCGGACCACTTCGAGGGGACACAGGTGCACACGGCGCGCTGGCCCGACGAGCTGGATCTGACGGGCAAGCGGGTCGCCTGCATCGGCAACGCGGCCAGCGCCGTCCAGCTGGTGCCCGCCATCGCGGAGGCCACCGAGCAGCTGATGGTGTTCCAGCGGTCCGCCAACTACCTCCTCCCGCGCGAGGACCGGGCGCTGGCGGACGACGAGCGTGCCGCGCTGCTCGCCGAGCCGCACCGCTACGCCACTCTGCGCGAGGGCCTCTACCGTGAGCGCGACGGCTGGGCCACCGGCCTGCGCGACGACGGCAATCCGGTGCGGGAGGAGTTCCTGCGGGTGGCGGGAGAACATCTGGCCACGCAGGTCGCCGACGCCCGGCTCCGCGACCGGCTCACCCCCGACTACGCCTTCGGCTGCAAGCGGGTGCTGATGAGCGACGACTACTACCCGGCGCTGTCCCGCGCCAACGTCGAACTGGTGACGGAGCCCATCGCCAGGATCGAGCCGGAAGGCATACGGACCACGGACGGGCGGCGGCACGACGTCGACATGATCGTGCACGCCACCGGCTTCCAGCCGCTCGACCGCACCGGCGGGGTGGAGGTCATCGGACGGAACCTGCTGAGGCTGCGCGAGGCGTGGAAGGAGGGGCCCGAGGCGTATCTCGGCGTGACGGTCAGCGGCTTCCCCAACATGTTCATGCTCTACGGCCCGAACACCAATCTGGGCCACCACTCGATCCTGTTCATGGTGGAGAGCCAGATCGCGTACGTGCTTCAGGCGCTCGCGTCCCTCGACGCCGGCCGGGACCGCACCCTGGACGTCATCCCCGAGGTGCAGCGGCGCTACAACGAGGACCTCCAACGTGACCTCGCGGGCACGGCCTTCGCCGCCGGCTGCGGCAGTTGGTACACGACGGGCGACGGCCGCGTGGTCAACAACTGGTCCTCCAGCATCGAGGCCTACCGGGAGCGCACCGCGGTCTTCTCGCCGCAGGACTACACCGGATAGGTGTTCGTGGCCTCGCATGCCGCGCATGCGGCGGTGGCCCGCCCCCTCGTCGAACCGAGGGGGCGGGCCACCGCCGTATGGGGTGCGCGGCCGGTCAGACCTTCGCGGCGGCGAGTTCGTCGCGCACGGCCCGCCGCAGGACCTTGCCGCTGGGGTTGCGGGGCAGTGCCTCCGCGAAGTCGTACGACGTGGGCATCTTGAAGTCCGCGAGACGACCGCGCAGGAACAGCAGCAGGTCCCTGGCCCCGGCCTGCTGCCCGGCCTCCAAAACCACCCGGGCGTGCACGGACTCCCCCCACCGCTCGTGCGGCAGGCCCACCACGGCCGCCCCGGCGACGGCGGGGTGCCGTGCGAGGGCGTCCTCGATCTCGGCCGGGTAGACGTTCTCCCCCGCCACGATGATCATGTCGTTGACCCGGTCACGGACGTAGAGGAACCCGTCCTCGTCCAGACAGCCCGCGTCCCCCATGTGCACCCAACCGTCGACCACGGTGCGCTCCGTGGCCTCGGGCAGCCGCCAGTAGCCGAGCATCCGGGCGGGTGTGCGCACACAGATCTCCCCGACCTCCCCGGTCGGCAGCTCCTTGCCCTCGGTGTCCTCGATACGTACCTCGATTCCCGGGTACGGGCGGCCCGCCGCGCGCAGCCGCGGGCTGCCGGGGACATGGTCGGCGGGCGGCAGGCAGACGGCGAAGTTTCCGGTCTCACTGCTGCCGTAGATCTGGAGGAAGTCGCAGTCCAGGACGTCGATCGCCCGGCTCAGGAGGTCCTCTCCGATGGGGGAGCCTCCGTAGACCACCTTGCGCAGCGTGCCGAGGGCGCCCCTGGAGGCGGCCGGTTCGGCGAGCATCAGTTCCAGCATGGCGGGGGCCACGATGGCGGTGGTGACCCGCTCCTCCTCGATCACCCGTACCGCGTCGGAGCTGATGAAGGCCGGCAGGGAGACCACCGTGGCACCGGCGTTGAACGCCTGCATCCCGTACGAGAGGCCGCCGATGTGGAAGCCGGGCAGGCCGATCAGGCTGCGGTCGCCGGGCTTCCAGTCGAGCCAGTCCAGGCCGTGGTCGTCCATCGCCTCGGCGACGTTGAAGAAGCTGCGGTGGGGAAGGACGACGCCCTTGGGCAGGCCGCTGGTGCCGCTGGTGTAGATCTGCACGACGGCGCTGTCCTCGCCGCCGTCCGCCTGCCCGGTTCCGGGTTTCCGCGGGCCGGTTTCGGCGGACACCGAGTGCTTGAGGCGGGTCAGGGACTCGGCGTCGGCGGCGTGCGCGTCCAGGCACAGCACGGTCCGCAGCGTGGGCAGCCCCTTGCGCACCTCGGCGGCCACCGGCAGGTGCTCCTCGTCCACGAGGAGGACCTCGGTGGTGGAGTCGCGCAGGATGTGGTCCACCTCCTGCGCGGTCAGCCGCCAGTTGACGGGGACGAGGACCGCGCCGGTCCTGGCGCAGGCGAAGGCCAGCTCCCAGTACTCCACGGCCTCCTTGCCGAGGTAGCCCACGCGGGAGCCGGGTCCGACGCCGGACGCGCGCAGCACCCGGGCCGTGCGCTCGCTCTCCCGGTCCAGTTCCCGGTAGGTGAGCGTCCGGCCGGAGCAGACGACGGCCGGCTGGTCCGGCCGGAGCGCCGCCTGCCGGGCGATCACTTCCTGAAGGGTCCGCGGTCGCGGTGACGTGGTCATCGGTGTGCTCCCGTTCCCGCCGCGTGCGCCGGTGCCTCGGCGCCGGACAGCAGCTGTTCGATGTATTCGGTGAGCAGGTCCACGCTGGGCCGGTCGAAGGTGACGGACGCCGGCAGCGTGACCCGGAAGGCTGCCTCCAGCGAGTTGCGGATCTCGACCGCGTTGAGCGAGTCCATGCCCAGGGCGGCCAGTTCGGCGTCGGATTCGAGGTCGTCGGCCGACTCGAAGCGCAGGACGTCCGCGAGCCGGGCCCGCACGATCGCGTTGATCCCGGCCGAGCGGGCGGCTCCGGGGGCGGTGGTCAGGGCGCTGATGTCGGTCTGTGCCCCGCCCGCGGCGGGCCCCGAGACCAGCTCCGCGAAGAGCGCGCTCGGCGCCCTGCGGGCCACGAAGCGGTTCCAGTCGCAGTGGCCCATGAGGATCTGGGTGCGCCCGGCGTCCAGCAGTGCGGGCAGCGCGTCGGTGGCCGCGTCCTGCTCCAGGAGTGTGATGCCCTGCCCCTCCCAGCTGCGGACCAGGGAGGAGCTGAGCTGCTGCCCGGGCTCGCGGGGTGCCCATGGCCCCCAGTTGACGGCGGTGGCGGGCAGGCCCGCGCCGGCGCGCTGTGCCATCAGGTGGTCGAGGAAGGCGTTGCCCGCTCCGGCGCCGGTCTGGGTGGCGGCGCCGAGCAGGGCTCCGGCCGTGGAGCAGCCGAGGAAGAAGTCCAGCTCGGGCAGGTCGGCGGTCGCCTCGTGCAGCAGCCAGGCACCGTAGACCTTCGTACGGAAGACGGCGTCCAGGCTCTCCCAGGTCTGCTGGGCGAGCGGGAGGTCCTGCGCGGCCTCCTGCGCGGCGTGGATCACGCCGCCCACCGGGGGTGCGGTGGCGGCCAGTTCGGCCAGGACGCGCGAGACGTCACTCGCGGAGCCCAGGTCGCACGCGTGGACGCTCGCCGTGACGCCGTCGCCGAGCGCGGGGGCCGGGCCGCCGGTGCGGCTCAGCAGCGCCAGGTGCCGGGCGCCCAGGGCGGCCAGTCGGTGTGCGAGGGCCCGTCCGACCATGCCGGTGGCGCCGGCCACCACATAGGTGCGGTCGGGGCGGATGGTGAGGGGCCCGGAAGCGGCGGGGACGGGCTCGGCCGTACGCAGTCGGCGCACCCAGCGCTCGCCGTCGCGGTGGACGATCTCCAGTTCGCTCTCCCCGGCCGCCAGCCACTCCCCCACCAGGCCGCTGACGCCGTCGGTGCCGGGCTGGAGGTCCACCAGGGTCACCCGGTATCCGGGGAACTCCATGCCGAGGGCCCGGCCGAAGCCCCACAGGGTCGCCGCGGCCGCCGGTTCGGTGGTCTTGTCGCCGGGCAGGTGCTGTGCGCCCTCGGTGACCAGCCACAGCCGCTGGCCACGGCCGAAGCCCTTGCGGGCCAGGGTGTCCAGTACGGCCAGCAGATCGCGGTAGTTGACCTCGCATTCGGCGCGCAGCCGTGCCGCCGCGTCATCCGCGTTCGTGTCCGCGTCCGTGTCCGTGTCCGCTCCTGCGTCTTCCGTGCCGGATCGCCACAGCCAGCACACGTCGGTGGGCGGCTCGTCGTCCAGCGCGCCCGCCAGGGCCGTCGGGTCGGTGGCGACGGTCAGGGTGACATCGTCCGCGGCGGCGGCCTCCGCGAGCCCGCGCGGCAGCCGCGCCGTGTCCCCTGTGACGAGTACGCGCCGCCGCTCCCGCCGCGTGGCGGGCAGCGTCTGGGCGAGCCAGTGCTGCTCGTAGAACAGGCCGCCGTTCGCGCCCCGTTCGCCCTCGGGGTTCCGTTCCGCCTGCCAGGCGGCCTCGGCGGCCCGGCGCTGCGCGGTGGGCAGCCAGTACCGCTTGCCGTCGAAGGGGTACGACGGCAAGGGGATCCGGCGCCGCGGCGCGCCCTCGTGGTAGCCGGCCCAGGAGACCTGCACGCCCGCCTCGTACGCCTTGGCCAGGGAACGGCGGATCATGTCGCCGTCGTGGTCGTCGCGGAAGGTGCTGCTCAGCCAGACGTGGTCCGCCTCACCGGCCGAGGTCCTGGCCAGCGCGGTGAGCGCGGCCGAGGGGCCGAGCTCGACGAAGACGTGCCGGCCGCGCTGGTCCACCGCCTGGACGCCGGCCTCGAACTGCACCGGTTCGAGCAGATGCCTGATCCAGTACTCGGGGTCCGCCATCTGCCGTCCGCGGGCGACGCGTCCGGTCACGTTGGACACCAGGGCCATGGTCGGCGGGCGGAAGTCGACGGTGGCGAGCACCTCGCGGAACTCGTCGACGATCTCGGCCATCAGCGGCGAGTGGTAGGGCACGGCGCCGCGCAGCGGGGTGAACTTCACGCCGCGTTCGGCCAGCCGCCGGCCCGCGTCGGCCAGCGAGTCGTTGCCGCCGGTGAGCAGGCACTGGCCGGGACCGTTGACGGCGCCGACCGTCAGGTCCGGGTAGCTTTCGAGGAGCGGGGCGACCTCGGCGGCGGGTGCGCCGACCGCCGCCATGCCGCCCTTGCTGCGCACCGCCTCGCTCAGCCGTCCGCGCGCGGCCACCAGACGGGCCCCGTCCTCCAGCGAGAACAGGCCGGCCACCGCGGCGGCGGCGAACTCGCCCAGGCTGTGGCCCATCAGCACCGAGGGGCGCACGCCCCAGGACAGCCACAGCCGGGCCATCGCGTATTCGAGGCTGAACAGCGCGGGTTGCAGATACCGGGGTTCGTGGACGCGCTCGGGTGCCTCGCACTCGCCGCGGACCAGCTCACCGAGCGGGACGCCGAGCAGCGGGGTCAGGATGCGGTCGCACTCGTCGAGCGCGGCGCGGAAGACCGGGTACTGCCGGTGGAGCGCGGCGCCCATGCCGGGGTACTGCGTGCCCGTGCCGGAGAAGAGGAACGCCACCTTCGGGACGCTCGCCGCGCCACCGCGGGCGGTGCCCGCCGTCAGGGACGCGACGCGCTTGTTCAGCGCCCGTACCGTGTCGTCCCGGTCGCTCACCACCTCGGAGATCCGGTAACGGAAGTGGGCGCGCCCCGTGTTGGAGGTGCGGCACAGGTCGGTGAGCGGGGCGTCGGGGTGCGCGTTCAGGTGGTCTAGGTAGCGCTCGGCGAGCCGCCGCAGCGAGGTGCGGCTCTTGGCGGAGAGGGTGAGTACGGCGCTGGGGCGCGCGTCGGTGCCGTACTCGTCCGTTTCGGTGCCTGACGTGACCGGCGCCTCCTCCAGGACTACGGAGGCGATGGTGCCCGTCACTCCGAATCCGTTCACCATCGCGCGCCCGGTGCCTGTGCCGGGCCACGGGCCGCACTGGGTCGGGACGGTGACGGGAGCGTCGTCCCAGGCGATGCGCCGCGAGGGCGTGACGAGGTTCAGGTGCGGGAAGACCGTCTTCTCCCGCAGCTGGAGCGCCGCCTTGATGATCGAGCCGACACCGGCCGCGCCCTCCATGTGGCCGATGTTCGTCTTCAGCGAGCCCACCACCACGGGCCGGTCGCTGGTGTGCGACTGGGCGAACACGTCGCTGATCGCGTCCATCTCGGTGGGGTCGCCGAGCGCGGTGCCCGTGCCGTGGGCCTCGACGTACTGGATGTCGCCGGGCTCCAGCCTGCACCGGGCCAGTGCGGAGCGCATGACCTGTTCCTGGGCGGCGCCGTTGGGGGCCACCAGGCCCGCGCTCTCGCCGTCCTGGCCGACCGCGGAGCCCCGGATCAGGGCGTGGACGGTGTCGCCGTCCCGCAGCGCGTCGGAGAGCCGCTTGAGGACGAGCACCCCGCACCCCTCGGCGCGGGCGTAGCCGTCGGCCCGCTCGTCGAAGGTCTTGCACTGCCCGTCGGAGGCGAGCACCCCGCCCAGGGACAGGATGGTGTGGTTGTGCGCGTTGTGGATGACGTTGACGCCCCCGCTCAGCGCGAGGCCGCACTCGCCGCCGCGCAGCGCCTGCACGGCCAGGTGGGTGGCCGTCAGCGACGAGGAGCAGGTGGTGTCGACGGTCATGCACGGTCCGCGCAGTCCCAGGAAGTACGACAGTCGGCCCGAGACCGCGCTGTGCGTCAGTCCGGGCGCGAGGTAGCCGTCGAGGTCGGCGGGGGCGAGGCCGGTGGACTCGAAGATGTAGTCGAGCGTGGTGACGCCCATGTACACGCCGGTGTCGCCGTGCCGCAGCGAGGTGGGATCGATGCCCGCGTGCTCCAGCGCCTCCCAGGCCGTCTGGAGGGCCAGCCTCTGCTGGGGGTCGATGTAGGGGGCTTCCTTGGGCGACACCGAGAAGAAGGCGGCGTCGAAGCGGTCGACGTCGCGTACGAAGCCGCCGCGCGGCCAGTCGCCCGGGGACTCAGGGTCCGGGGGCTCACTGTCCGAGGACTCACTGTCCGGGGCCGGGGCCATCTGGCGGCGCTCGTCGGCCGGCAGGGGCCCGACTCCCGAACGCCCCTCGCGCAGGAACTCCGCGAACGTGTCGACGTCATTGTTCCCGCCCGGAATACGCAGCCCCATACCCACGATGGCTATGGGTTCGTATTTCTCGCGTTCAAGGGCGGCGAGTGCTTCCTCCTTGCGTCGTAAATCGGCGATTACGGCGGCCAGCTCGGCCGCTTCCGGATTCGATGGGTCCGACATTTATTTCCTCCGGTCAGGAAGCAGATCACGCACAGAGATGGTCGATCAACTGACCGGCGGTCGGGTGACCGAAAAGGGCGGCCGTCGAAATCTCGCACTCGAGCCTTCGCTCCAGGGAGAGCTTCACCTCGCTCAGTCGCAGCGAAGTGAGTCCCAGGTCGAGGAAGCCCGTATCCAGGGAGAACTCCTCGTGTTCGGTCATGAAAAGGGCGCTCCTGAACTCCCCCACGACCAGGTCCTCGATGAGCTCCCGACGCTCGTACTCCGGCAGGAGCCTCAGCTTCTCCATGGTGGGAATATCATGCGACACCCACGTCACCACCTCTCTACGAATCGACTGCTGACCAAAATCGAAACAGCCGTTCCTGATAGTGACCTGATAGCCGACTGATGAAGACTTCCGCGCATCCGGCGGACCGTCAACCGACCCGCCCGCAGACATCCATAAATATGCCACGGTCGGTTTACCTCCACCGAATCGGTGATATGTTTTCCGGCATGGACGAAAACGAATTCGATCTGGTCGGTGAATTAGACAGGACACTGAAGGCGCTGGGCCTCTCACGCGACGAGGCCGTCAGCGAACTCGCCGTGGACGGACACGATCCGCTGGTGCCGTCCACCATTCGGCTGGGCTCGGCCATGGGTATAGCCCTGCTGTCCGCCGCCGTCGGCGCGGCACAGATCTGGCGGACCGCGACGGGCCGCCCACAGCGGCTGGGCCTGGACCTCGGGCAGGCGCTGCACCAGCTCACGCCCTACCTCGGCGGCGGCAACACCCTGAACGGCTACGGCTCCAACATGGGCAGCGTCCTCGGGCTCGACGGCGATCTCGCCCCCGCCCTGTGGGACTTGTACCGCACCGCGGACGACCGCTGGGCCATCCCGATCGCCTGCTACCCGAACACGCGGGACGCCTTCCTCGACCTGCTCGGCACCGCGCACACCCGCGAACACATCGGCGCGGCCATCGCGGGCCGGATCTCCTGGGATCTGGAGGAGGAGGCCGCCGCCCGGGGTGTCCCGCTGGCGATCGTACGCAGCAGGGAGGAGTTCCTCGCCCACCCCCAGGGCCGGGCCGTGCTCAGCGAACCCCTCGTGGCCGTCGAGCGCGTGGGCGACGCACCGCCGCGTCCGCTGCCGGCCGGCGCCCAGCCGCTGTCCGGTCTGCGCTCCCTGCAGTTCACCCATGTCTTCGCGGGCACCGCGGCCGGCCGGGTCCTCGCCGAACAGGGCGCCGACGTACTACATGTGTGCGAGCCGAACGCCTTCGACCACGACCTGTGCTGGAACGAGACCGGCGTCGGCCTGCGCTCGGCCCGCCTCCCCCTGAACGCCGGCGGCGACGGCCGGCGCGCCTTCGAGGATCTGCTGCGCACGGCGGACGTCTTCGTGCACAACCACCGGCCCTCCAAGATGGCCCGGCTCGGACTCGGGCCCGAGGAGTGCGCGGAGATCTCCCCCGGCATCATCCACGTCTCCGTACGCTGCTACGGCCACAGCGGCCCCTGGCAGGACCGCGGCGGCTTCGACCAGCACGCCCAGGCCCTGACCGGCGTCAACTGGAGCGAGCAGCAGGACGGGCGCCCCCAGTTGCCACCCGGCCGCATGCTCAACGACTACCTGGCCGCCTATCTCGCCGCCGCCGGTGTCATGAGCGCGGTGCTGCGCCGCGCGCGCGAGGGCGGCAGCTACCAGGTCCGGGTCTCCCTCGCCGGTGTCGCCAACTGGGCCTGGGAGCTGGGCACGTTCACACGCAAGCAGTCGGATCGGCTCCTTCCACCGGCCCCGCTGCCGCCGCCCCGGCGCCTCACCCGGGCCACCCCGCTCGGCGACCTCTCCCTGGTGGCGCCGCCGGTCAGCCTGAGCGAGACGCCGCCCGCCTGGCGCGGTCCGCTCCTGGTCCCCCGTGGCTCGTCGCAACCGCGTTGGGACGACGACTTGGCGTCCTGACGCCGCCCCGCAGCGCTCACCACGCCCATTCCTCCCCCACCGCTCGCCTTCACTCGCGCTGCCCCGCTCTTCCCCGGCGGGCGGCCCGCCCCCAAAGGAGAGACCTCATGTCCCGCATCCCCTGCCTCGACGCCGAGGCCATGCCCGAAGCCCTGCGCTCCCTCAGCCAGGGGCGCATCATCAACGTGTACCGGATTCTCGGCCACGCGTCCCGGTCGGTCACCCAGATCGCCCGGCTGGGCGCCGCCCTCTTCGCCGACGGCAGCCTCAGCGCGATGGACCGCGAGCTGCTCATCCTCACCTACGCCACCAGTTTCGAGGCCGAGTACGAGTGGGCGCAGCACGTCCCCATCTCCGGGGCCGTGGGTGTCACGGACGCACAGCGCACGGCCCTGCGCCGCAAGCAGTACGACGCCGACGTCTTCACCCCGGCCCAGCGGGCGCTCCTGGGCTTCGCCGCGGCCGCGGCCGCCTCACCTCTCGTGGACGAGGCCCGCCATGCGGCAGTGGCCGCCCACTACACCGAGGAACAGATCGTCGAGACCCTCGTCCTGGCGGGCTTCTACTACATGCTCGCCCGCGTCTGCACCGTCCTGGACGTCGAGATTGACGCGCCGGAGACGGACGAGCTGGTGCGGATGGCGCAGAGCATGCACGGTCACTGACGCGCGGGCCCAGGAAGGGCGGGGCGGGTACGGGGGCGTGGATGGGTTATCGCGTTGTACGGATGCCGGAGGGACCTCCAGCCTGTGTGAGTTCCTTCGGTGCGCGTTCCGGGGCCCCGACGCGACCCTGACGTTCGTCCTGCGGGGGCCGGGTCCGGCACAATTCCCGGTCCACGAGTGCGCTCATGGCCCGCTGAGTGTCCTTGCCGCCGTCACTGGTGACGTACACCACGGCGGTCCGGGTCCCGTCCCGGGTGACGCCGGCCCAGGTGCGGTAGCCGAGCAGTTCGCCCGGGTGACCGAAGTAGCTGCCGCCGCAGGACAGGGGGATCTCGCCCAGGCCGAGTCCGTACCGCACGCCCAGCTCGGGCGCGGGCTTGGTGGTCGTCATCTCGTCGAGCTGCGCCGGGGCCAGCAGACGGCCGCCGAGCAGTTCGCCGTAGAAGCGGTTCAGGTCGTGCGTGGTGCTGATGATCGAGCCGGAGCCGACGGCCATACTCGGATTGAGCGCCGTGACGTCGATGCTGGTGTCGGTGCCGAACGCGGCGTAGCTCCGGGCGTGCGGGCCCAGTATGTACGGGAAGGCGCCGGGCGTACTGGTGTCCCTCAGGCGCAGCGGGCGGATGATCCGGTCCTTCACCTCCTGTGCCCAACTCCGGCCGGTGACCTCATGGATGATCATCGCGGCGAGAATGTAGTTGGTGTTGGAGTACGACCAGTCATCGCCCGGGGAGAAGCCGGGAGGGCGAGGGTGCCGCATCGCCGGCCCCACCAACTCTTCGGGGGTGTAGGTGCGGAACCGCTCGGCTCGGTAGCCGTCCGCGCTGTTCAAGGAAGGTATCCGCGGCAGGACGTCACGGATGCCGCTGGTGTGCTGCAGCAGTTGCCGCACGGTGATCCGACTGCCGTCGC
Organism: Streptomyces sp. NPDC003379; assembly: GCF_053589195.1. Lineage (NCBI taxonomy): Bacteria > Bacillati > Actinomycetota > Actinomycetes > Kitasatosporales > Streptomycetaceae > Streptomyces > Streptomyces sp. NPDC003379. Next base: position 26,382 of record NZ_JBSFRK010000067.1, read on the forward strand.
TTCCGCTGTCCCGGACCACTCCCGGCAGCCACCGCTCGACGGTGTCCTCCAGGGACATTCGCCCCTCGCGGACGAGTTGCAGTACGACCGTGGCGGTGAAGGTCTTGGTGGCGCTACCGATCCGGAATCTACCGTTCCGTGGCATCGGTCCCTTGGTGCCCCTCTCGGCTGTCCCGGCGCGCGCGCTGTCACGCGTGTCCGGTGACGTCACCTCGGCGAACACACCGACGGCCCCGGTGTCGCGGACCGCGTCCACCTGCTGCTGGAGCGGATCGGCCGACTGGGGCCTCGCCGTCGCCGTCAGCCCGGTCGATGCGGCGAGGAGGACCGCGGCGGCCAGGCTGCTCAGGACGAGCGAGCCTCTCCGACGCCTTCCTGACACGTGCATGGTGATCCCTTTTCTGTTCGCGTTGCCTGCGCGTTGAGGGACCGCTCAGGCTGTGGCCTGCGGCTGTTTTCCTCCGGAGCCGGTGTCGGGGACCATCCCACCAGCGGAGAGAGAACCGGCCCATCCGGCTCTCCCCCTGACATGCCGATGCGCTGTCTTCAGGGCGGTGCCGGGGGTTAACCCCCCTTAGGAGCGCTGCGTCCGTGCATCGATCCTGTCCTGCACCGCGGCGATGGCGGTTGCCGTACCGATCGGCTCTGTCAGAGGGGGGTGTCATGATCTTGGGGTGATCACCGACTCCCTCACCCTTCAGCAGCTCACCTCGCCCGATGCCGTCACCCCTCGACTCCGGCGCGCGCTTGTCGAATGCTGGGTGGAGGTCACCAACTCGGGTGGTGCGGCCGGTTTTCCCTTTCCGCCTGTGGATGCCGATACGGTGACTCCCGTCCTCGATCGCATCGTCGGCCTGCTCTCCCCCGACACCAGTCGGCTCCTCACGGTGGACGTCGACGGTGAACTCGCCGGGTGGCTCAACGTCCGTCGTGACCGGTTCGAGCTGATCGCCCACTGGGGCACTCTCCATCATGTCCAGACCCGCACCGCCGTGCGCGGGCGCGGTGTCGGGCGTGCCCTCATGGACGGAGTGCGCAGGGTCGCCCGGGAGGAGATGGGGCTGGAGCAGTTGCATCTCGCCGCCCGCGGTGGCGTGGGCCTGGAGGACTTCTACGGGCGGCTCGGCTGGAAGGAAGTCGGTCGGTGGCCGGGCGCCCTCCGGCTTGCCGAGGGGGACGATCACGATGAGGTGCTCATGATCCTCGACCCGCTGTGAGGTGCCGCTCGCTCTGGACGAGGCCGCGCCCGGTCAGCCTGCCGGGAGGGAGTTTCGGGTCACTGCCCACGAGGCGAGGAGGCTCAGTGATTCTGCCGATGGGGAGTTGGGTTCGGCGGCGTGGATGGTGAGGGTCAGGCCCGGTTCGACGGCCATCTCCAGGCCCTCGTCGCACCGAGGCGGGCCGCAACCCGACGTCGTGGTAGAAGGCGCGGGCGAGGCGATTCGTGGCCAGCAGGTCCATGCGGCCGCTGCGGACGAAGGCGGCGCCTTCGGTGATCGCGTCGAGGGTCCACTGCGGGCTGGGATGGGGCGTCCAGCGTTTCGGCCGACGGCGCCCCTGCCGCATGGGGGCACCGCTGCCGTCACGCGGCGCGCGCCAGGTCGACCAGGTGGGCGCGCTCGGCGTCGTCCAGCCGCGGGGCGCGGGCGACGGCGTCCAGGGCTCCGGCGGAGACGCCGACGAGGGACCCCGTTCGAGCTTGGAGTAGTACTCGACGTCTACGTCGGACCAGCGCCGCGACCTCGCTGCGCGCAGTCCCGGTACGCGGCGCTTGGACCCGGCGGGGAGACCGGCCTGTTCGGGTGTGATCTTTGCTCGCCGCGAGACGAGGATCTCGCGGACTTCCCGGCGATTGCCCACCTCTCGACCGACCGTACGTCGCGCGCGCCCGACCTGGGATGTCCACCTCGCCATGTGGGAGGCCACCGCGGACGGCACCCCAGAGACCACCTGGCCGAGCCCGTCAGCGACGTGGAGTACGAAGGCCCCCGCACCACCAGCCGCTGGGGCTGGGGCGGGGTCCGGTGACCTTCGATGAGTCGGGCGGGGCGGCCGCCCCGCCCGGCTGATAGATTGTCACCCGACCCCGCCCCCGCCCCCGCGGCGGGGGGGGGGGGGGGCTTCGTTCTCCACCGCGCGGACGGGGTCGGCCCGGGGGGCTGTGGGGTGG
>NZ_JBSFRK010000068.1:0-27530 GCF_053589195.1 Streptomyces sp. NPDC003379
CCCGACCGCTCCTGCCCATACGTGGCCAGCAACGCCTGCGCCTCGATCGGATCACCCAACGACGTCCCCGTACCATGCGCCTCCACCACGTCGACGTCGGAGGGGACGAGTCCGGCGTTGGCGAGGGCCTGCCGGATGACGCGCTGCTGGGAGGGGCCGTTGGGCGCGGTCAGGCCGTTGGAGGCACCGTCCTGGTTGACGGCCGTACCCCGCACGACGGCGAGGACGCGGTGACCGTTGCGCCGCGCGTCCGAAAGACGCTCCACCAGCAGCACCCCGACGCCCTCACCCCAGGCGGTGCCGTCGGCCCCCTCCGCGAACGCCTTGCAACGGGCGTCGGCGGCCAGCCCGCCCTGCTTGCTGAACTCCGCGAACACGCCCGGGGTCGACATGACGGTGACACCGCCGACCAGCGCCAGCGGGCACTCTCCGGAGCGCAGGGCGCGGGCCGCCATGTGCAGCGCGACCAGGGAGGCCGAGCAGGCCGTGTCGATGGTGACGGCCGGGCCCTCCAGGCCGAGGGTGTAGGAGATGCGGCCGGAGACGACGCTGGAGGCGGTGCCGGTGAGCAGATGGCCGAGGGACTCGTGACCGGCGTGGTTGAGCATGCCGGGGTAGTCGGCGCCGTTGACGCCGATGTACACGCCGGTCCGGCTGCCGCGCAGGGTGGTGGCGTCGATCCCGGCCCGCTCCAAGGTCTCCCAGGAGGTTTCCAGGAGCAGCCGCTGCTGCGGGTCCATCTCCAGGGCCTCGCGCGGGGCGATCCCGAAGAACCCGGCGTCGAACTCGGTGGCCGTGTCGAGGAAGCCGCCCTGCGGCAGAGGGCCGCCCTCGGGCCGCTGCCACCCGCGGTCGGCGGGGAAGTCGCCCATGGCGTCGACGCCGTCGCGCAGCAGCTCCCAGAACGCCTCGGGCGTGCCGGCCCCGCCGGGGAACCGGCAGCCCATGCCGACGATCGCGATGGGCTCGCGCTCGGCCTCTTCCAGGTCTCGGACGCGGTCCCTGGTCCGCTTCAGGTCAGCGGTCACCCGCTTCAGGTACTCGACGACCTGCTCTTTCTCAGCCATGTCCGAAACCCCTCGTAGTACGGGTCGTGGTGCGTGCGGGCCGTGCGCGCATCAGCTCAGCCCGATCTCGTCGTCGATGTAGCGGAGGAGTTCTTCCTCGCTCACGGAGCCCAGCTCGTCGGCGCCGCTGTCCTCGGCCCGGCCGCCGGGGGCTGTCCCGGCCAGCGCCCTGGACCGTTCCCGCCAGCGCAGCAGCAGGGTCTCCAGGCGGGCCGTCACCTTGTTGACCTCGGCCTCGTCGCGCTCGTCGTCGAGCATGGCCTCCAGGCGGTCGACGGGCTCCTTGCCCCACTCCTCGGCCGCCGTCCCGGGCAGCAGGATCCCGAGCAGATGACCGGTGAGCGCCTCGGGCGTGGGGTAGTCGAAGACGAGCGTGGTGGGCAGCCGGGTGCCGGCCATACGGGCCAGCCGGTTGCGGAGTTCGACGGCGGTCAGCGAGTCGAAGCCGAGTTCGGTGAAGGACCGGGTGGCCGATATCTGGTCGGCGGTGCCGTACTTGAGCACCGCGGCGATCTGTGTACGTACCGTCTCCAGGAGGGCTTCCGTACGCTCGGCGGCGGGCAGGGCGGACAGCCGGCCGCGCAGCGTCTGGGCGTCCGGCGCCGTGGCCCGGCGCGCGGGCGTGCGCACCAGGCCGCGCAGCAGCGCGGGCGTGTGCTCGTCACCGCGCAGCCGGGCACGGTCGAGCTGGACCGGCGCGGTGTGCGGCAGGCCGACGGCCACGGCCCGGTCGAACAGGGCGAGCCCTTCCTCCGTGCTGAACGGGAGGACGCCGCCGGCGCTGAGGCGGCGCAGCTCTGCCTCGCTGAGGGTGGCGGTCAGCTCGCTGGTCTCTTCCCACAGCCCCCACGACAGGGACTGCGCGGGCAGCCCTTCCGCACGACGGCGCACGGCCAGAGCATCCAGGAACACGTTCGCCGCCGCGTAGTTGGCCTGACCCGGCGAACCGAACACCCCCGCCGCCGAAGAGAACAGCACGAACAGCTCAAGACCCCGACCCCGCGTCAGCTCATGCAGATGCCACGCCGCGTCCACCTTCGGCCGCAACACAGACGCCAACCGCTCCGGAGTCAACCCCGACACCACACCGTCATCCACCGCACCCGCCGCATGCACCACACCCCGCACATCCGGCAGACCCGCCAACAACCGCTCCACTTGAGCGCGATCGGCCACATCGCAGACCACCAACCGCGCCCGAGCACCCAACTCCTTCAAGCCGGACACCAACTCAGCCGCACCCGGCGCCCGTTCGCCACGCCGACTGACCAGCACCACATCACGCACACCGTGCACCACCACCAAATGCCGCGCCACCGCGGCACCCACCACACCCGTACCACCCGTCACCACCACCGACCCCACACCCGACCACGACACACCACCAGCACCGTCATCAGCAGCAGCGGTGTCCGTACTCACGAGGGCCAGCCTGGGTACGTACGTCTCTCCGTCCCGCAGGGCGATCTCGGGCTCGTCGGCGGCCACGGCCGCGGCCAGGACGGCGTCAGGTACCTCGGCGGGGTCGCCGTCGGTGTCCACCAGGAGGAAACGGTCCGGGTGTTCGGCGCGGGCCGAGCGCAGGAAGCCTCGTACGGCGGCCTGGGTCAGGTCCACGGCGTCGGCGTCCGACAGGGCGACCGCACCGCGGGTGACCACGGCCAGCCGCGCGTCGGCGACGGCCTCGTCGGCCAGCCACTCCTTGGCGCGGGCGAGTGCGGCCGCCAGCGCGTCGTGGACGTGTTCCGGCAGCCGCTCGTCCGCGTCGCCCCCCACTCCCTGGGCGGCCAGGGCAACCGCGTCCAGCAGTACGAGGCGCACGCCGTCGGCGTCGGCCCGCGCGGGCTCGTCGAGCTGTCGGCGCTCCCAGCGCACCTCGTACAGCGAGCGTGCCGCGGTGGCACCGGCGGAGCGGAGCCGGGCCGCGGTGAGCGGGCGCAGCTCGACCTGGTCGGCGCCGAGCAGCGGGGTGCCGTCGGCGTCGGCGGTGCGTATCCGTACGGCTGTGTCGCCTGCCGGGGAGAGCAGGACTCGTACGGTGCGGGCGCCGTCGGCCGCGCCGGGCACGGCGTCGAAGGCGTCGGCCCCTGCACGTACGCCCCGCCAGGCGGCCGGTTGCAGAGGGCCCGCGGTTCCGGGGCCGTCGGCGTCGGTGAGGTGCCAGGCGTGGCAGACGGACTCCAGCAGCGCGGCGCGCGGCGCCAGGCCGTCGGCTGCCCGCTCGGGCAGCTCCACCTCGGCGTAGACGTCGTCGCCGCTCCGCCAGGCGGCGCGCAGCCCCTGGAGCGCGGGCCCGAACTGCTGCCCTGCCGCGAAGAGTTCGCCGTAGAGGTCGGCCGTGTCCACCGGTGTGGCGTCGGCCGGCGGCCAGGCGCCCGCGAGACGTGCGTACGTCGCGTACGTCTCGTCGGCCGGGACGGCGGTGGGTTCGAGGACGGTGGGTTCGAGGACGGCGGTGGCGTGCAGGGTCCACTCCGCCGTGGGGTCGCCGTCGGGCTGTGCGTGGACGGTCAGCCGTCGGCGCCCGGAGTCGTCGGGTGCCGCGGCCATCACCTGGACGCGTGCGGCGCCGTCGGGGGCGAGGAGCAGTGGTTCGTGGTGCTCCAGGCTCGCGACGGCGGGCAGGCCGAGGCGGTCCGCCGCGTACAGCGCCCAGTCGAGCACGGCGCCGCCGGGCAGCACGGGGGTATCCAGCACGGTGTGTTCGGCGGGCGAGGAGGTGGCCGGGGCGGTGAGCCTGCCGGTGAGCAGGAGGGTGTCGGTTCCGGCGGGCGCGACGGCCGCGGCGAGCAGCGGGTGGTCGGTCGCCTCCTGGCCGACACCGCCGGGGTCTCCGGTGTCGTGCGGTGCGTCGAGCCAGTAGCGCTCCCGCTGGAAGGCGTACGTGGGCAGTTCGACGGTGGCCGCCTTGTCCGGGGCGGGCACCAGCGCGGTCCAGTCCACGCCGAGGCCGCGGGTCCACAGGGTCGCGGCGGAACGCAGCAGCGCCGTGCGCTCGTCGTCGTCGCGGCGCAGGGTGCCGGTGACGACGACCTCGCGCCCGCCCGCCCGCAGTGCGGCGTCCTCCAGGGCCGCGGTGGTCACCGGGTGCGGGCTGATCTCGACGAACGTGTCGACGCCGCTCTCGATCAGCTCGGCGACGACCTCCGCGAAGCGCACCGGCCGGCGCAGGTTCCGGTACCAGTACTCGGTGTCGGCCTCGGGTCCCTGTACGGGCTCGCCGGTCACGGTGGAGTGCCACGTCACCTGGGGGCGGGCGGGGACGATGTCGCCGAGTTCCTTGAGGAGCCGGTCCTTGATGAGTTCGACCTGGGGGGCGTGCGAGGGGTAGGTGACGGGGATGCGGCGGGCGCGGACGCCTTCGGCCTCGCAGCCGTCGAGGAGCCGGGTCAGCGGTCCCTCGTCGCCGGCGACGACGACGGCGCCGGGGCCGTTGACCGCCGCGATGACCACGCCGGTGGCGGAGTCGGTGTCGCCCGTGGAGTCGGCGTCACGCGTCGAGTCGGCCTCGCCCGTCGAGTCGGCGTCGCCCGTCGAGTCCGTGTACCGGTCGATGAGGGCCCGGGCCTCCTCGGCGGACACGGTCAGGGAGGCCATGCCGCCGCGTCCGGCGAGCTCTTCGGCGATGATCCGGCTGCGTACGGCCACCAGCCGGGCGCCGTCGGCCGGCGACAGCGCGCCCGCCACGCAGGCGGCGGCGATCTCGCCCTGCGAGTGGCCGACGACCACGGAGGGCGTGATGCCGGTGTGCTGCCAGACCTCGGCGAGGGAGACCATCACGGCCCACAACGCGGGCTGCACCACGTCGACGCGCTCCAGCGCCCGCGCGTCGCCGAGCACGTCGAGGAGGTTCCAGTCGGCGTGCGCCGACAACTCCTCGGCGCAGCGCCGCATCGAGGCGGCGAAAACGGGTGAGGACTCCATCAGGCCGAGTGCCATGCCGGTCCACTGGGCGCCCTGGCCGGGGAAGACGAAGGCCACGGTCGCGCCGGGGCGCACGGTTCCGGAGACGAGACCCGGCGCCTCGGGGTCCTGGCGGACGAGGGCCGTGAGCCCTTCGGTGAAGCCGTCGGTGTCGGAGGCGAGTACGACGGCGCGCTCGTCGAAGGCGGTACGCGTCCCGATGAGCGCGGCGGCCGTCGCCAAGGGGTCGGCCGTTGCCAGCGGGTCGGTGCCGGTGGCGGCGAGTGCGCGCAGCCGCTCGGCCTGGCCGCGCAGCGCGGCGCCGGACTTGGCGGAGACGAGCCACGGCAGTACGGCGCCCTCGGGCGTGGTGACCACGGCCTGACGGCGCTCCTGTTCCCCGGGCCGCTCGGCATCCTCGTACTCCGCGGCCTCGGGGGCCTCGGGGGCCTCGGGGGCCTCGGGGGCCTGTTCGAGGATGACGTGGGCGTTGGTGCCGCTGATGCCGAACGAGGAGACGGCGGCGCGCCGCGGCCGGTCGTACTCGGGCCAGGCGACGGGCTCGGTGGCCAGCTCGACGGCGCCGGCCGTCCAGTCGATGTGCTCGCTCGGCCGCTCGGCGTGCAGGGTCCGGGGCACGGTGCCGTGCCGCAGGGCGAGGACCATCTTCATGACGCCCGCGATACCGGCGGCGGCCTGGGTGTGACCGATGTTGGACTTGACCGAGCCGAGGAGCACCGGCTGCCGGCCGTCCCGGTCCTGGCCGTAGGTGGCGAGCAGCGCCTGCGCCTCGATCGGGTCGCCCAACGACGTGCCCGTGCCGTGCGCCTCGACCACGTCGATGTCGGAGGGGGCGAGTCCGGCGTTGGCGAGCGCCTGGCGGATGACGCGCTGCTGGGAGGGGCCGTTGGGCGCGGTGAGGCCGTTGGAGGCGCCGTCCTGGTTGACCGCCGAGCCGCGGATCACGGCAAGCACCCGGTGGCCGTTGCGGCGGGCGTCCGAGAGCCGCTCGACCAGGACCATGCCCGCGCCCTCGGCTACGCCCATGCCGTCCGCCTCGGCGGAGAACGCCTTGCAGCGGCCGTCGTGCGCCAGGCCGCGCTGCCGGGTGAACTCCGCGAAGATCGTCGGGGTGGCCATCACGGTGACGCCGCCGGCGAGCGCCAGATCGCACTCGGCGCGCTGCAGAGCGCTGACGGCCATGTCCAGGGCGACGAGGGACGAGGAGCAGGCCGTGTCGACGGTCACGGCGGGACCCTCGAAGCCGAGGGTGTAGGAGACCCGGCCGGTGGCCACGCTGCCTGCGTTGCCGTTGCTGAGGAACCCGGCGACGTCCTCGGGCACGGAGCGCAGCCGGGCGGCGTACTCGTGGTACATCAGGCCGGAGAACACGCCGGTCCTGCTGCCGCGCAACCGCGTCGGGTCGACGCCGGCCCGCTCGACGGCCTCCCAGGACAGTTCGAGGAGCATCCGGTGCTGCGGGTCCATGGTCACGGCCTCGCGCGGGGAGATCCCGAAGAAGGCGGCGTCGAAGTCGGCGGCGTCGTGCAGGAAGCCGCCCCGGTCCACCAGCGAGGTGCCGGGCCGCTCCCCCGTGGGGTCGAAGAACGAGTCCAGGGCCCAGTCGCGGTCCGTCGGGAAGCCGCTGATGCCCTCGCCGCCGTCGGCGAGCAGCTGCCACAGCTCTTCGGGCGAGTCGACGTCGCCGGGGAAGCGGCAGCTCATGCCGACGATGGCGATGGGCTCGTCGTCCCGTACGACACGCGCCACGGCGCTGTGCCGCGCGGTGGTGCCTGCCAGCAGCCCGTGCAGGTGGGCGCCGAGGGCGCCGGGTGTCGGGTAGTCGAACACCAGGGTGGCGGGCAGCCGGGTGCCGGTGATTTCGTTGAGCCGGTTGCGCAGCTCCACGGCGGTGAGGGAGTCGAAGCCGAGGTCCTTGAAGCCCCGGTCCACGGGGACCGCTTCGGCGCCGGAGTGCCCGAGCACGGCGGCGACCTGTGTCCGGACGAGTTCGACGAGCATGCGCTCGCGGTCCGCCCCGGGCGCCGTCTCGTACTGCGCGCGCCAGCCGCGGCCCGCCGTGGCGGTGGCGCGGCGCGCGGGCGTGCGCACCAGGGCGCGCAGCAGCGGGGGCGTCCGCTGTCCTTCGGCGCGGGCGCGGGCCAGGTCGAGCCGTACGGGGACCACGTGGGGGGCGTCGAGGGCCACCGCGTGGTCGAAGAGGGCGAGCCCTTCCTCGGTGCCGAGGGTCCGCAGACCGCCTCGGCCGAGCCGGGCCTTGTCGGCGTCGCCGAGGGTGGCGGTCAGCTCGCTGGTCTCTTCCCACAGCCCCCACGACAGGGACTGCGCGGGCAGCCCTTCCGCACGACGGCGCACGGCCAGAGCATCCAGGAACACGTTCGCCGCCGCGTAGTTGGCCTGACCCGGCGAACCGAACACTCCCGCCGCCGAAGAGAACAGCACGAACAGCTCAAGACCCCGACCCCGCGTCAGCTCATGCAGATGCCACGCCGCGTCCACCTTCGGCCGCAACACGGACGCCAACCGCTCCGGAGTCAGCCCCGACACCACACCGTCATCCACCGCACCCGCCGCATGCACCACACCCCGCACATCCGGCAGACCCGCCAACAACCGCTCCACCGCGGTACGGTCGCCCACATCACACGCGACCACCCGCGCCCGAGCACCCAACTCCTTCAAGCCGGACACCAACTCAGCCGCACCCGGCGCCCGTTCGCCACGCCGACTGACCAGCACCACATCACGCACACCGTGCGCCACCACCAAATGCCGCGCCACCGCGGCACCCACCACACCCGTACCACCCGTCACCACCACCGACCCCACACCCGACCACGACACACCACCAGCGTCGGAAGGGGCGGCGGCGGGTCGGGTCAGGCGCGGGACGAGCGCGGTGTCGCCGCGCAGGGCGATCTCCGGTTCGCCGGCGGCCACGGCCGCGGCCAGGACGGTGCCGGACACCTCGGCGGGGTCACCGTCGGTGTCCACCAGCAGGAAACGGTCCGGGTGTTCCGACTGGGTGGAGCGCATCAGGCCGCGTACGGGGGCCTGCACCAAGTCGGGCCGGTCCTCGGGCGTTATGCCGACGGCGCCGCGGGTCAGCACGGCCAGCCGCGCCCGCGCGGGCGTCTCGTGGGCGAGCCACTCGTGCACGCGGGCCAGTGCGGTGCGGGTGAGGGCGTGTGCCCTGGCCGGTACATCGCCGCCGTCCGGCAGGTTCTGCGCCGCGCAGTCGAGCAGCACGAACTCGGGCTCCTCCGACAGCACTTCGGTGAGCGCGGCACCCGGGTGCCAGACAGTCGTACGCACCGCGGTGGTGTCCGCGTCGGTCGGGGGCTCCCAGGTGTCCCAGCGCGGCACGTACAGCGACCGGGTGGGGACCGCGCGCACGTCGGTGGCGGAGAGCGGGCGCAGCACCAGCTCGTCCACGGCGGCGACGGGCGTACCGGCGTCGTCGCACACGCGCAGCCGTACGCCGTCCTCGCCGGCCGCGGTCAGCTGGACGCGCAGCGAAGTGGCCCCGTCGGTCCACGTCTGCACGCCTGACCAGGCGAACGGCAGGCGTACCGCGCCCTCGTCCCCGAACAGGCCGCCGATGCCCATGGCGTGCAGGGCGGCGTCGAGGAGTGCCGGGTGGACGAGGAAGTCGTCGGCGGCCGCCTCCTCGGGCAGTGCCACCTCGGCGAACACCTCGTCACCGCGCCGCCAGACGGAGCGCAGGCCCTGGAAGGCGGGACCGTACTCGTAGCCGCGCTCGAACAGCGCGCCGTAGAAGTCGCCCATCTCGACGGCGGTGGCACCGGGAGGTGGCCAGGCGCCCTGGAGGGCGTCGAACTCCGCCGGGACGTGGGGCTCTTCGGCGGTCAGCGCGGCGGTGGCGTGCCGGATCCACTCGACGGACTCCACCTTGTCTGCCTGGCCCGGCTGGCCCTCGGTGCCGGTCCGGGAGTAGACGGTGGCGGTCCTGCCGCCCGTCTCGTCGGCCTCGGTCACCTGGACCTGAATGGTGACGCCGGTGTCCGCGGTGAGGGTGAGGGGGCGCTCCAGGGTGAGTTCCCGGACCCGGCCGCAGCCGGTCTCCCGGCCCGCGGCGAGCGCGAGTTCCACGAAGGCGGTGCCCGGCAGCAGCACGGTCTCCAGCAGGGCGTGGTCGGCCAGCCAGGGGTGCGTCGGCAGGGACAGCCGTCCGGTGAAGACCGCCGTGCCGGACTCGGCGGGGAGCGTGGCGGCGGCGAGCAGCGGGTGTGCGACGGGGTCGAGCCCGATGCCGGAGGCGTCGCCCGTGTGGGCGGGCCCTTCCAGCCAGTAGCGCCGCCGCTGGAACGGGTACGTCGGCAGTTCCACCGCGTCGGCCGGGGCGGCGGTGGCCGCCGTGGTGGCGAGGAAGGCGTCCCAGGAGATGTCGACGCCGCGGGTCCACAGGGTGGCGGCCGCGCGGGTCAGCGCGGCGCTCTCGTCCTGGTCGCGGCGGAGCGTTCCGGAGACGACCACGTCGTCGCGGCCCGCGGCGGCCGCGACGTCCTCGATGGCGGGGGCGATCACCGGGTGCGGGCTGATCTCGACGAACGTGTCGATGCCCCGGTCGAGCAGCGCGGTGACGGTCTCGGCGAACCGGACGGGCCTGCGCAGGTTCTGGTACCAGTACCGCGCGTCGGCCTCGGTCTCGCCGAGGGGCGCCGCGGTGACCGACGAGTGCATGGGCACGGAGCCCGTGCGCGGCGCGATGGGCTCGGCCAGCTCCAGGAGCCGACTGCGGACGGCTTCGACGTGCGGGGTGTGCGAGGCGTAGTCGACCGGGATGGTGCGGGCGCGGATGCCCGCGGCGCCGGCGGCCTCGGAGACCTCGGCGAGCACCTCGGGGGCGCCCGCGATCACGGTGGCCTCGGGGCCGTTGACGGCGGCCACCCAGACGCCGTCGCGCTCGCCGAGGAGCTCTGCGGTGCGCTCGGCGGAGGCGGCGACGGAGACCATGCCGCCCTGCCCCGCGAGGTCCTCGGCGATGGTGCGGCTGCGCAGGGCGACCAGGCGCGCCCCGTCGTCCAGGGTGAGGATGCCGGCTGCGCAGGCGGCGGCGATCTCACCCTGCGAGTGGCCCGCGACGACGTCCGGGGTGATCCCGGCGGCCTGCCACACCCGGGCGAGGGAGACCATCACGGCCCACAGGGCGGGCTGCACCACGTCGACGCGCTGGAGGGCCTCTTCATCGCCGAGCACGTCGAGCAGCCGCCACTCCACGTGCGGCGCCAACGCGTCGGCGCACTCGCGCAGGGCGCCCGCGAAGGCGGGCGAGGACTTGAGCAGCCCGGTGGCCATACCGACCCACTGGGCGCCCTGCCCCGGGAAGACGAACGCGACCTTGGCACCGGGGCGTGCGATGCCACGCACCACGCCGGGCACGTCCAGCGCGCCGTCCGCGAGCGCGGCCAGCGATCCGGCGCGCTCACGCTCGTCACCGAGGACGACGGCGCGGTGGGCGAAGGCGGCGCGGGTGTGTACGAGCGCGGCGGCGACGGCAGGGGCGTCGGCCTCGGGGACCCCGGTGCCGGCGGCGCCGCTCGCGTCGCCGAGAAAGCCCCGCAGCCGGGCGGCCTGCTCCCGCACCGCAGGATCGGTCTTGGCGGAGAGCGGCCACGGGGGTGTGATGCCGGTGAGTACCGGCGTGGCTGTGGCGGCCGGGGTGCCCTCGGTGGGCGTGGGATCGGCGGGCGCCGCGTCGGTGTGCCGTTCCGCCGTCTCCGGGGACTGTTCGAGGATGACGTGGGCGTTGGTGCCGCTGATGCCGAACGAGGAGACCGCGGCGCGCCGGGGCCGGCCCGTCTCCGGCCAGGCCACCGGCTCGGTCACCAGCTCGACGGCGCCCGCGCTCCAGTCGACGTGCGGGGTGGGCTCGTCCACGTGCAGGGTGGGCGGCACCACGCCGTGGCGCAGGGCGAGCACCATCTTGATGACGCCCGCGATACCGGCCGCCGACTGGGTGTGGCCGATGTTGGACTTCACCGAGCCCAGCAGGAGCGGGCGGTCCTCGGGGCGGTCCTGGCCGTAGGTGGCCAGGAGGGCCTGCGCCTCGATGGGGTCGCCGAGGGTGGTGCCGGTGCCGTGCGCCTCCAGGGCGTCGATGTCGGACGGGGCGAGCCCGGCGTTGGCGAGCGCCTGGCGGATGACGCGCTGCTGGGAGGGCCCGTTGGGCGCGGTCAGGCCGTTGGAGGCGCCGTCCTGGTTGACCGCCGAGCCACGGATCACGGCCAGCACCCGGTGCCCGTCGCGGCGGGCGTCCGAGAGCCGCTCCACGAGCAGCACGCCGACACCCTCACCCCACGCGGTACCGTCCGCCGACGCGGCGAACGCCTTGCACAGACCGTCCCGGGACAGTCCCCGCTGCTTGCTGAACTCGGTGAACGCGGCCGGCGTCGACATCACCATCACGCCGCCCACCAGCGCGAGGGAGCTCTCCTTGTTCCGCAGCGACTGGGCCGCCAGGTGCAGCGCGGTCAGCGAGGACGAGCAGGCGGTGTCGACGGTGACGGCCGGTCCCTCGAAGCCGTACGTGTAGGAGAGGCGGCCGGAGAAGATGCTGGAGGCGTTGCCGGTGAGGAGGTAGCCCTCGCTGTCCTGCGTACTGCCCACGTTCGAGCCGTAGCCGGACAGGACGCCGCCGACGAAGACCCCCGCGCTCTCGCCGCGCAGCGTGCCGGGGTCGATCCCGGCCCGCTCGAACGCCTCCCAGGACGCCTCCATCAGCACCCGCTGCTGCGGGTCCATGGCGAGGGCCTCGCGCGGCGATATCTCGAAGAACTCGGCGTCGAAGTCGGCGGCGCCGTCGATGAACCCGCCCTTGCGGATGTACGAGCTGCGCGGGCGCAGCCCCTCCGGGTCGTAGAGGGCGCCGAGGTCCCATCCGCGGTCGGCGGGGAAGTCCGCGATGCCCACGCGCCCCTCGGCGACCAGCTCCCACAGGTCTTCGGGGGTGTGCACCCCGCCGGGGAACCGGCAGCTCATGCCGATGACGGCGAGCGGCTCACGGGCGGCCTCCTCGACGGCACGCAGCCGCGCGTAGGAGTCGCGGGCGTCGGCGACCGCCTGCTTGAGGTAATCGCGGAGCTTCTGCTCGTTCGACATCCGATCCTCTTCCGGTTCCAACAGAGTGCGGTCAGCAGATGGGGGGTCACATGGGTCACATGGGTCACATGGTCGGCGGGGACGCCCGCCCGCCGGTCAGCTGGACCATGGCTTGTTGTCCACGAGTTCGAACAGCTCCGCGTCCGTGGCCGCGTCCAGGTCGACCTGGTCGGCCGCGGCTTCGGCCTCGGTCCACTTCGTCAGCACGGCTCGCAGCCGTACGGTGAGGTTCGCGCGCCCCGGGTCGTCCTGGGCGACCTCGGCGAGCAGGGCCTCCAACGCGCCGAGTTGGCGCGCGGCCAGTGCGGCGGTGTCGACCTCCGGGAGCAGCTGCTGCTTGAGGTGCGCGGCCACGGCCACGGGCGTGGGGTGGTCGAACAGCAGCGTGGCCGGAAGCCGTAGCCCGGTGACGGAGTTGAGCCGGTTGCGCAGCTCGACGGTGGTGAGCGAGTCGAAGCCGAGGGTCTTGAACGGCCTCTCCGCGCCCACGGTCTCGGTGTCGTCGTGCCCGAGGACGACGGCGGCCTGGCGGCGCACTTCTTCGGTGAGCAGCTCCTCGCACTCCTGTGGCGAGAGCCGCGCCAGTCGCTCGGCCAGCCCACCGCCCGCACCGCCGCCCGCACCGCCCGCGGACGCCGAACCGGCGGACGACGCCATCGGCTTGGCGGGCGCCTTGACGAGGCCGCGCAGCAGGGGCGGGACGGCGCCGGAGAACCGGGCGGGGTCCAGCCGGACGGGCACGGTGTGGGTGTGGTTGTCGCCGGTGGCGGCGTCGAAGAGGGCGAGTCCGTCGGCGGTGGACAGCGCGCGTACGCCCGTACGCGCCATGCGGTCGAGGTCGGTCTTGTCCAGGTCGCCGGTGAGCCCGCTGGTCTCGGCCCACAGCCCCCAGGACAGCGACTGCGCGGGCAGCCCGAGGCGGCGGCGGTGGTGCGCGAGGCCGTCCAGGAAGGCGTTGGCCGCCGCGTAGTTGGCCTGTCCCGGGGCGCCGAACACGCCCGCGGCGGACGAGAACAGGGCGAACAGGGCGAGGTCCCTGTCGCGGGTGAGTTCGTGCAGGTGCCAGGCCGCGTCGGCCTTGGGGCGCAGGACCGTGTCGAACCGTTCGGGGGTGAGGGCCGTGAGGACGCCGTCGTCGATCACGCCCGCCGCGTGCACGACGCCCCGCAGGTCCGGGATCTCGTCTAGGAGACGGGCCAGTTCCTCGCGTTCGGCGGCGTCACAGGCCACGACGCGGGCGGTGGCGCCGAGTCCGGCGAGCTCCGCGACGAGTTCGGTGGCGCCGGGTGCCTCGGGGCCGCGGCGGCTGGTGAGCACCAGCTCGGTGACGCCGTGCCGCTCGGCCAGGTGCCGGGCGACGGCGCCGCCGATGGCGCCGGTGCCGCCGGTGACCAGCACGGTGCCGTCCAGCGGCGCCGAGGGCACGGTGAGGGCGACCTTGCCGACGTGCCGGGCCTGGCTGAGATACCGGAAGGCCTCGCCCGCCCGGCGGACGTCCCAAGTGGTCACCGGCAGCGGGGCGAGCACGCCCTCCTCGAACAGCTCGGCGAGGTGGGTGAGCATCTCGCCGATGCGGTCCGGGCCCGCCTCTCCGAGGTCGAAGGAGCGGTAGAAGGTGCCGGGCCAGGAGGCGGCGACGGCTTCCGGCTCGCGGATGTCGGTCTTGCCCATCTCGATGAACCGGCCCTCGGGCACCAGGAGGTCGAGCGAGGCGTCGGTGAACTCGCGGGCCAGGCAGTTGAGGACGACGTCGACGCCGCGTCCGCCGCTCGCGGCGCGGAAGGTTCCGGCGAAGTCCAGGGTGCGGGAGGAGGCGAGGCGCTCGGCGGGGATGCCGGAGGCGCGCACCACCGGCCACTTGGGCTCGCTGGCGGTGGCGTACACCTCGATGCCCCAGTGCCGGGCGAGCTGGACGGCGGCCATGCCGACGCCACCGGCCGCGGCGTGCACGAGCAGCGACTCGCCCTCCTCGACGCGGGCCAGGTCCTGCAACGCGTAGTAGGCGGTCAGGAAGACCGTGGGGACGGCGGCGGCCTGGGCGAACGACCAGCCGCGCGGGATCGGCGCGATGGTACGGGCGTCGGTGACGGCCAGCGGTCCCGCGTAGGAGCCGGAGAGCAGGCCCATGACGCGGTCGCCCACGGCGACCCCGGTGACGCCGGGCCCGACCTCGGCGACAAAGCCGGCGCCCTCGGAGCCGAAGGCCATCTCGGTGAAGGACTTGGCGACGTCGACCACGCCGAGGGCGAGCAGCACGTCGCGGAAGTTGACGCCCGTGGCGCGGACCTCCACCCGTACCTGGCCCTCGGTCAGCGGTGCCTCGGCCTGGGGGCACGGCACGAGCCGCAGCCCTTCCAGGGAGCCGCTGCCGTCCACGTCGAGGCTCCAGGCGCCTTCGGCGGGCGGGGCGAGGGTGTCGGCGGGCGCCACGCGGGCCAGGCGCGGCACCAGCGGGGCACCGGCGCGCACCACGCTCTCCGTCTCCCCCGCCGCCACGGCGGCGGCCACGGCCGCGGGGAGCGCGGCGGCCGAGCGGGCGTCCGCGTCGAGGTCGATCTGGACGATCCTGCCGGGGTTCTCCGAGCAGGCGGAGCGCACCAGGCCACGGACGGCGGAGTGTGCCGGGTCGATGGTGTCGCCGGGCGCGGCGGCGGCTCCGCCCCGGGTGACGACCGCCAGGCAGGCGGGCCCGGTCTCCTCGGCGGCGAGCCAGCGCCGCACCGCCTCCAGCACGGCGCCGGTCGCTTCCCTGGCGGCGGCCACGGGGTCGCCGGAGCCGGTGGGCACGGGCAGCAGCACCACGTCGGGCAGCTGTTCCCCGGCGCGTACGGCTTCCTGGAGCGCGGTGATCCCGGGGTAGTGGACGGCGCCCTGGGCCCGCACCTCACCCTCGGCACCGAGCACGGCCAGGCTGCACCCGCTGCTCACCTCGCCCCCGCTCTCGCTCTCACTCTCGGGCAGTGCGGCCCACTCCAGCCGGAAGAGCGCGTCCGTGCGGGGGCGTTCGCGGACGTCGGCGGTGGCCACGGGGCGCGAGGTCAGCTCGTCGACCGTGAGGAGGGGCCGGCCCGTGGGGTCGGTCATGGTCAGGGAGAGGGAGCCGGCGCCGTTCGGGGTGAGCCGGACGCGGGCCGTGGTGGCTCCGGTGGCGTGCAGTCGTACGCCGCCGAAGGAGAACGGCAGCCTCGGCTCCACCGCGCTGTCCTGGTCGAGCGCGGTGGCGATCTGACTGTGCAGTGCCGCGTCGACCAGCGCCGGATGCATCCCGAACCGCCCGGCCTCCGTGCCGTGCTCCTCGTCGAGCGCGACCTCGGCGAACAGTTCGTCACCACGCCGCCACAGGGCACGCAGCCCCTGGAAGACGGGGCCATAGACGAAGCCCCAATCGGCCAGCCGCTCGTACAGCCCCTCGACGGGCACGGGGACGGCGTCGGCGGGCGGCCAGACGGCTTCGTCGGCGGGGGGCCTCGTGGGGGCGGGCGTCGCCGTCGCAGGCGTCGCGGCCCCGGACCTCGCGGCGACGGACGTCGTGGTCGCGGACGTCGCCGCAACGGGCGTCGCCGTCGCAGGCGTCACGACACCGGCCGACGTGGGCGCGGACGTCGCAGCCCCGGGCTCCGTCGTCAAGGTTCCGCCGGCGTGTCCCGTCCACTCATGGGCACCGGCTTCGGCACCGGCGGGGCGGGAGAAGATCCGCACCTGGCGGGCGCCGGTTTCGTCGGGCTCGGCGACGGTGACCTGGAGGTCGACGCCCGGGCCCTCGGCGGGCAGGACCAGCGGGCTTTCCAGGATCAGTTCGGCGACCTGGTCGCAGTCGGCGTACTCCCCGGCGCGCAGGGCGAGTTCGACGAGTGCGGTGCCGGGTACGAGGACGCGGCCGAGGACCTGGTGGTCGGCGAGCCAGGGGTGGGTGTGGGTGGAGAGCCGGCCGGTGAGTACGTACCGGTCGCCGTCGGCGGCCTCGACGCCCGCGGCCAGGAGCGGGTGCCCGACGAGGGAGAGTCCGGCCCCGGACACGTCCGCCGCGCCTCCGGCGGAGCCGGACAGCCAGTAGCGGCGGCGCTGGAAGGCGTAGGTGGGCAGATCCACGAACCCGGCCCCGGTGCCAGTGCCGGTAACCGCGTCCGTGTCCCCGCCGTCCGGCCCGTATACCGTGCGCCAGTCCACGGGGACTCCGCCGGTCCACAGCTGCGCCAGCGAGGTCAGCAGCCGCCGGGTGCCGCCGTCGTTCCTGCGCAGGGTGCCCGTGACGGTGGCGCTTCGGGCACCGGCCGGCTGGTGGGCGACCGTGTCCTGGACGGCGGTCATCAGGACCGGGTGCGGGCTGACCTCCACGAAGGCGGTGTTGCCCTCGTCCAGGAGGAGCTGGATGGTCTCCTGGAAGCGGACGGGTTCGCGCAGGTTGCGGTACCAGTACTCGGCGTCCAGCGTCTCGCCGGGCACGGGCGCGGCGGTGACGGTCGAGTACAGCGGGGTGTCCCCGGCGCGCGGGGCGACCGGCGCCGCGAGCTCCAGGAGCTGGTCGCGTACGCGCTCGGTGTGCGGGGTGTGCGAGGCGTACTCGATGCCGACCTTCCGGGGCCGCAGCCCCGCCGCCTCCGCCTCGGCGGTGACCTCGGCGAGCGCGTCGAGGTCACCGGCCACGACGGTCGCCTCGGGGCCGTTGACCGAGGCGATCCACACCCCGGCCCGGTCCCCGATGAGCGCGGCGGCCTGCTCGGGCGGCGCGGAGAGCGCGTACATGGCTCCCTTGCCCGACAGGTGCTCGTTGAAGACGCGGCTGCGCAGGGCCACGAGCCGCGCCCCGTCGGCCAGGGAGAGCGCACCGGCCGCACAGGCGGCGGCGATCTCGCCCTGGGAGTGTCCGACGACCGCGGCGGGCACGACGCCCAGGGAGCGCCACAGCCGCGCGAGGGAGACCATCACCGCCCACAGCACGGGCTGCACGATGTCGTCCCGCTCCAACTTCTCGCCGCCCCGCAGCAGTTCGAGCGGGTCCCAGTCGAGGTGGGCCGCCAGCGCGTCGGCGCACTCGCGCATGGCCTCGGCGAACACGGGCGAGGCCGCCATGAGTCCGGTGGCCATGCCGGCCCACTGGGAGCCCTGCCCCGGGAAGACGAAGACGACCTTGGCGGCGGCGGAGGCGGCCTCGCCCGTCACGACGTACGCGGACGACTCCTGCGCGGCGACGGCGTCCAGGCCGGACAGGAGTCCGTCCCGGTCCCCCGCCAGGACGACGGCACGGTGCCGCAGCGCGGTGCGGTGCAGGGCGAGGGAGCGGCCGATACCGGTGGCGTCCGCGTCGGAGGTCGCTGCGAACTCCCGTATGCGCGCGGCCTGTTCGCGCAGTGCGCGGGGGCTGTGGCCCGAGACGACCCACGGCAGCGTGTCACCGGCGCCCTCCGCGAGCGGCACGGCGGCCGCGGAGGTGGTGTCGCCGGACGCGGCGGGCTGCCCGGCGCGGGAATCGGCGGTAGCGGGCTGGGACTGGGACTGGGGCTGGGACTGGGGCTGGGGCTGGGGCTGCTCCAGGATCACGTGCGCGTTCGTGCCGCTCACACCGAAGGCGGAGATGCCGGCGCGGCGCGGCTGCCCGGTCTTCGGCCAGTCGGTGGCCTCGGTGACGAGGCGGACGTCGCCCGCGCTCCAGTCGACGTGCGGGGTGGGCTCGTCCACGTGCAGGGTGGGCGGTACGACGCCGTGCTGGAGCGCGAGCACCGTCTTGATGACGCTCGCCACGCCCGCGGCCGCCGCGGTGTGGCCGATGTTGGACTTGACCGAGCCGAGGAGCAACGGACGGTCCTCGGGACGGTCCTGGCCGTAGGTGGCGAGCAGGGCCTGCGCCTCGATGGGGTCGCCGAGGGTGGTGCCGGTGCCGTGTGCCTCGACGACGTCGATCTCAGCGGCCGACAGCCGGGCGTTGCCGAGGGCCTGGCGGATGACGCGCTGCTGGGAGGGGCCGTTGGGTGCGGTCAGGCCGTTGGAGGCGCCGTCCTGGTTGACGGCCGAGCCGCGCAGCACGGCGAGGACCCGGTGCCCGTTGCGGTGGGCGTCCGAGAGCCGCTCGACGAGCAGTACGCCGACGCCCTCGCCCCACGCGGTGCCGTCGGCGGAGGCGGCGAACGCCTTGACGCGGCCGTCGGACGCGAGGCCCTGCTGCTTGGTGAACTCGGTGAACATGCTGGGCGTCGACATGATCGTCACGCCGCCCGCCAGGGCCATCGCGCACTCGCCCTTGCGCAGCGCGTGCGCGGCGAGGTGCAGCGCGACCAGGGACGACGAGCAGGCGGTGTCGACGGTGAGCGCGGGGCCCTCGAAGCCGAAGGTGTAGGCGATGCGGCCGGACGCGACGCTGGCGGCGTTGCCGATGCCCATGAACCCGGCCAGCTCCGAGTGGCTGTCGCCGAGCATCAAGGTGGCGTAGTCCTGGCCGTTGGTGCCGACGAACACACCGGTCCTGCTGCCGCGCAGCGCCCGGGAGTCGAGGCCGGCCCGCTCGATGGCCTCCCAGGAGGTCTCCAGGAGCAGCCGCTGCTGCGGGTCCATGGCCAGCGCCTCGCGCGGCGAGATCCCGAAGAAGTCCGCGTCGAAGTCGGCGGCGTCGTGCAGGAATCCGCCGGCGCCGGTGGCCGAGCCCGCCTCCTGGCCCGGTCCGCCGTCGAGGAGCGCGGGCAGGTCCCAGCCGCGGTCCCGGGGGAACTCGCCGATGCCGTCGGCCCCTTGGACCACCAGCTCCCACAGCTCCTCGGGCGAGCGGACGCCGCCGGGGAACCGGCAGCTCATCCCCACGATGGCGATCGGCTCCCGCTCGGCTTCCTCGACCTCGCGCAGCCGGCCGCGGACCTTGTGCAGGTCGGCGGTGACCCGCTTGAGGTAGTCGAGAGTCTTGTCCTCATCCATGGTGGGTCCCATTCGTGTGTCTCCCCGTGTGACGCCATCTGCGCCATCTGCGCCATCTGCGCCTTGCCGCTCACCGCTCGTGCTTTTCGGACTGCCGTTGTCGTGGGCCCACGTGCTGCCGCCGTTCACAGGCCCAGCTCGTTGTCGATGAAGTCGAAGATCTCGTCGCGCGTCGCGGTGTGGAGGCGCTCCCCGGCCGCCTCGCCCGCCGCCTCGCCCGGCGTCGGGGCGGACCAGCGCCCCACCAGGGCCGCCAGCCGGGCCAGTACGTCCGGTGAGGGCGCCGCCGCCTGGGCCGTGACCGCGGCGAGCCTGCCCTCGAGGCGGTCGATCTCGGCGAGCACGGACTTCTCGGACAGCTCGTCCTCGCCCAGTTCGCAACGCAGGTGCTCGGCCAGCTCGCCCGGCGTCGGGTAGTCGAAGATCGTGGTGGCGGAGAGCCCGAGCCCGGTGGCCTCGGTCAGCCGGTTGCGGAACTCGACCGCCGCCAGCGAGTCGAACCCGACGTCCCGGAAGGGCTTGTCCGCCTCGATCGCCGCGATCCCGGTGTGTCCGAGGACGGCCGCCGCGTGCAGCCGCACCAGCTCGGTCAGCGTCTGCCGCTGTTCGGCAGCGGAGAGCCCGGACAGCCGCCGCGCCAGCTCGTCGGCGCTGTCCTGGGCCGGTTCGGCGGGCGCCTGCGCCCGCTGGGCCTCGGGGATGTCGGAGAGCAGGGTGCTCGGCCGGGTCGAGGTGTACGACAGCGCGAACCTCTCCCAGTCGACATCGGCGACCGTCAGGCAGGCCACCCCCTGGCCGATCGCGTGCTGGAGCAGGGTCAGCGCGGTGTCCGGGGCAAGCGCCCGCACGCCGCGCCGGCGCAGGTGCGCCTCGGCGTCGTCGCGGGCCGCCATGCCGCCCTCGCTCCACGGGCCCCAGGCCACGGAGGTGGCGACGGCACCGCGCGCCCTGCGCTGTTCGGCGAGCGCGTCGAGGTAGGCGTTGGCGGCTCCGTAGGCGCCCTGTCCCGCACCGCCCCAGACGCCGGCCGTGGAGGAGAACAGGACGAACGCGTCGAGGTCGGCCTCCGCGAACGCCTCGTCCAGGTTGCGTGCGCCGTCGACCTTGCCCGCGCTGATGGCGGCCACTTCGTCCGGGCCCGTCTCGTCGATGCGGCTGGACTGGGCGACGCCCGCGGTGTGCAGCACCGCCGTGACGCGGACACCGTCGGCGGCGAGCTTGTCGAGCAGCGCGTCCAGCGCGCCCCGGTCACCCACGTCGCACGCGGCGATGGTCACCCGGGCGCCCAGGCCGGTCAGTTCGGCGTGCAGGGCCGCCGCCTCCGGCGCCTCGGGGCCGCGGCGGCTGGTGAGCACCAGGTGCTCGGCGCCCGAGCGGGCCAGCCGACGGGCCACGTGGGCGCCGAGGGCCCCGGTGCCGCCGGTGACCAGGACGGCACCGCGCGGGGTCCAGCCCGCGCCGCCCGCCGTGACCGCGAGCGGCGCCCGCCGCAGCCGCCGGGCCAGCAGACCGGAGGGGCGCAGCGCCACCTGGTCCTCTCCGGTCGCTCCGGCCAGCACGGAACCCAGCCGCGCGGCGTCGCGCGCCCCGAGCCCGTCGGGCAGGTCGACCAGGCCGCCCCAGCGCTCCGGGTGCTCCAGCGCCGCGACCCGGCCAAGGCCCCACACCTGCGCCTGACTCGGTCGGATCTCCTCACCGCCCGCGACGGCGACCGCGCCTCGGGTGAGGCACCACAGCGGCGCCGCCACCTCCAGCTCACCCAGCGCGCGCACCAGGGCGTGCGTGCCGGCCAGCGGCGCGGCGGTGTCCTCTGTCTCCTCGGTGTCCTCTGTCTCTGTCTCCTCGTCCTGGGCGAGCGCCAGGAGGGACAGCACGCCGCGCACGGGCGTGTCCGGCAGTGCGGCACGCAGCGCCCCGACGAGTGCGTCGGGGCTCGCGCCCTCGGTGAGGTCGGCGGAAGCGGACACGTCCACGGGGATGAGGTGGAGGCCCTGCTGTTCGAGCGCGGCGACGCACTCGGCGGCCGCCGCGCCACCGGCGGTGACGTACAGCCAGGTGCCGGTCGGCCGGTCGGCAGGTTCGGCGAGCGGCCGCCAGTGCACGTCGTAGCAGAGCTCGCCGAGGTCCGAACGCTCCCTTGACCGGCGGCGCCAGTCGGCGAGGACCGGCAGGATCTCCCGCAGCGGCGCCTGCCGTTCCTCCTCGTCGACGCCCAGGGTGCGGGCCAGTACGTCCATGTCTTCGCCCTCCACGGCGGACCAGAACGCCTGGTCCAGCTCGGGGATGTGCTCCCCCTCCGTGACGGCGGGCTCGTCGAGCCAGTAGCGCTGCCGGTCGAAGGCGTACGTCGGAAGCTCGACGCGGCGTCCAGGACGCAGGGTCGGCCAGGTCACCCGCGTACCGCGCGTGTGCAGCCGTGCCAACGCCTGTACGTACGACATGACCTCACCCTGCGTCGTGCGCACCGCCGGTATCGCGACAACACCCTCGCCCTGCACCAGGCTGCTCAGCACCGCCTCGGGGCCGACCTCGACGAACTCCGTCACACCCCGCTCGACCAGGCACCGCACCCCATCGGCGAACCGCACCGCCTCACGGGCATGCCGCACCCAGTACTCCACACTGCCCAGCTCACCCACGCCCGCGACCGAACCGGTCACATTCGACACCACCGGAATGCCGGGCTCGTGGAAGTCCACCTCCCGCAGAACCTCCGCGAACTCCTCCAACACCGGCTCCACCAACGGCGAATGGAACGCCTGCCCCACCCTGAGCCGCCGCGTACGACACCCCGCCGCCCCAGCCAACTCCCCCACCCGCTCCACAGCACCCTCAGCGCCAGAGACGACCACCGACACCGGACCATTCACCGCGGCCAGCGACACCAGATCCCCGACAGCCGCCTCCCCGATCCACGCCAGCGCCTGCTCCTCCGAAGCCTCCAACGAGACCATCACCCCACCCGAAGGCAACGCCTGCATCAACCGGCCCCGAGCCGCCACCACCCGCACCGCATCCCCCAGCGACCACACACCCGCCACATGAGCCGCCGCCAACTCACCCACCGAATGCCCCATCACAAAGTCAGGGGCCACCCCACAACGCTCCAACAGCCGGAACAACGCCACCTCGAACGCGAACAACCCGGCCTGCGTATAAGCCGTCTCATCCAACAACCCCGCAGCCCACGAACCCACCTCCGCCCACAACACCTCACGCAACGGCACCTCCAACACCCCGTCAAAGGCCCCGCACACCTCCTCAAACACCTCACCGAACCCCGGCACACCAGCCAACTCACGCCCCATCCCCACCCGCTGCGACCCCTGGCCCGAGAACACCAGAGCGGTGGAACGACCGGCCTTCGCGCGGTCCAGGACGGTGTGGGGTGCGGGTTCTCCGGAGATGACGGCGTCCAGGCCGCACAGGAGTTCCTCGCGGGTGGCGCCGGTGATCACGGCACGGTGTTCCATGGCCGAGCGCCCGGAGAGCAGCGTCCAGGCGATGTCCGCGTCGGACGCCTGCGCCGTGGCGGCGAACTCCCGCAGCCTCGCGGCCTGTCCGCGGAGCCCGGCGGCGGACTTCGCGGAGAGCGCCCAAGGCAGCACGCCACCCGGAGTGTCCGTTGTCGGCTCGTCGGCGGGTTCAGCGGCGGGTCGCTCCGTCGGCGCCTGCTCCAGGACGACATGCGCGTTCGTACCGCTGATGCCGAACGACGACACGGCGGCCCGGCGCGGACGCCCCGTCTCCGGCCATGCCCGGTTCTCGGTCACCAGCTCCACCGCGCCCGCCGACCAGTCGACGTGCGGTGTCGGCTCGTCCACGTGCAGCGTCTTCGGCACCACGCCGTGCCGCATCGCCTCGACCATCTTGATGATTCCCGCGACCCCGGCGGCGGCCTGCGTGTGACCGAAGTTGGACTTCAAGGAGCCCATCAACAGCGGCTGTCCGTCGGGGCGGTCCTGGCCGTAGGTGGCGAGGACGGCCTGCGCCTCGATCGGATCACCGAGCGGGGTGCCGGTGCCGTGCGCCTCGACGACGTCGACCTCGGCGGGCTTCACCCCCGCGCTCGCCAGCGCCTGGCGGATCACCCGCTGCTGCGACGGACCGTTCGGCGCCGTCAGACCATTCGAGGCGCCATCCTGGTTCACCGCCGAACCCCGCACCACCGCGAGGACCTCGTGCCCGTTGCGCCGCGCGTCCGACAACCGCTCCACCAGCAGCAGGCCCACGCCTTCCGACCAGGTGGTGCCGTCCGCGCCCGCGGCGAAGGACTTGCAGCGGCCGTCGGGTGCGAGGCCCTGCTGGCGGCTGAACTCGACGAAGGAGTCCGGGGTCGCCATCACGGCGACGCCGCCCGCCAGGGCCAGGGTGCACTCGCCGTGGCGCAGCGCCTGCGCCGCCTGGTGCAGCGCCACCAGCGACGACGAGCACGCCGTGTCCACCGTCACCGCCGGACCCTCGAAACCGAACGTGTACGACACCCGGCCGGTCGCGATGCTGCCGGTGTTGCCGTTGCCGAGGAAGCCGGCGACCTCCTCGGGGATGGTCCGCAGCCGGGCGGCGTAGTCGTGGTACATGAGCCCGGCGAAGACTCCGACCCTGCTGCCGCGCACGGCGGCGGGGTCGATGTGCGCGTCCTCGAACGCCTCCCAGGTGGTCTCCAGGAGCAGCCGCTGCTGCGGGTCCATGGCGAGGGCCTCGCGCGGCGAGATCCCGAAGAACTCGGGGTCGAACTCGGCGGCGTCGTGCAGGAACCCGCCCTCGCCGACGTAGCTGGTGTTCGGGCGCGCTCCCTCGGGATCGTGCAGCTCCCGTACGTTCCAGCCGCGGTCCTCGGGGAAGGGGGTGACGCCGTCCCTGCCCTCGGCGACCAGCTGCCACAGCTCTTCGGGTGTACGGACGCCGCCGGGGTAGCGGCAGCTCATGCCGATGATGGCGATCAGCTCGTCGTCGCCCGTCGCCCGGTGCGGGGGTTGTGCCGGGGTCGTTGTCCCGCTCGTCCCGGTCGCCTCGTCCACGAGTTCGGAGCGCAGATGGCGGGCGAGCGCCGCCGGGGTCGGGTAGTCGAAGACGAGGGTGGCGGGCAGCCGTACTCCCGTGGCCGCGGCGAGCTGGTTGCGCAGGTCCACCGCGGTGAGCGAGTCGAAGCCCAGCTCGGAGAAGGCCCGGTCGGACTCCAGGTCCCGGTCGGGCGCGTGGCCGAGTACGGCCGTGACGTGCCGCAGCACCAGCCGCAGCAGCGCCTCGTCGCGATCGGCCACGGGCAGGGCGCGCAGCCGCTCGCGCAGCCCGCCGGTCGGCTCCGCCCCCGAGACACGCCGGGAGGGGGTGCGGACCAGGCCGCGCAGTACCGGGGGGATCCCGGCGGTGTCGGTGCGGACGGCGGCCGGGTCGAAGGCCATCGGCGCCAGCACCGGGCCGTCCGCGGCGAGCGCCGCGTCGAACAGCGCGAGGCCGTCCTCGATGGACAGGGCCGACATGCCGCCGCGCGAGACGCGGGCGAGGTCCTGCTCGCTCATGACCCCCGACATGGTGCTGCGCTGCTCCCACAGGCCCCAGGCCAGCGCGTGCGCGGTGAGCCCTCGGGCCCTGCGGTGCTCGGCGAGGGCGTTGAGGAAGGTGTTGGCCGCCGCGTAGTTGGCCTGGCCGACCGCGCCGAGGAGGCCGGCGGCGGAGGAGAACAGCACGAACGCGGTGAGGTCCTGGTCCGCGGTGAGCTCGTGCAGGTTCCAGGCGGCCTGCGACTTGGGGCGCAGTACGGTGTCGACCCGTTCGCGGGTCAGCGAGGAGATGACGCCGTCGTCCACGACGCCGGCGGAGTGGACCACTCCGCGCAGTGGCCGGTCGGCCGGGATGTCCGCCAGCACGGCGGCAAGACTCTGCCGGTCCGCCACGTCGCAGGCGGCGACGGTGGCCTCCGCGCCCAGCTCGGCGAGTTCGGCCACGAGCTCCCGCGCGCCGACGGCCTGCGGGCCCTGCCTGCCGAGCAGCAGCAGATGGCGTACGCCGTGCTCGGTGGCCAGGTGACGGGCGACGGCGCCGCCGAGGACGCCGGTGCCGCCGGTGATGAGCACGGTGCCGTGCGGGTCCCAGACGGGGGTCGGCCCGGCCTCGGCCGGGCCCGTGGGGGCCGCCGGGGCCGTCGCCGGGACTGTGCGGGTGAGTCGGGGCGCCCACAGCGCGCTGCCGCGCAGGACCAGTTCGGGCTCGCCCGCCGCGTGGGCGGTCCGGACGGCGGGCACCAGGGCCGCGGCCGTGCCGTCGTCGAGGTCGGCGGGCAGGTCGAGCTGGATGATGCGGTCGGGATGCTCGGACTGGGCCGAGCGGACGAGACCGCGGGCGGCGGCGTGCGGCAGGGCGGGGCTGCGCTGGTCAGCTGCGTGCTTGTCTGAGGACTGCTTGTCTGAGGTGCGCTTGTCTGAGGACTGCTCGTCAGGTGCCGACTTGTCAGATGCCTGGTTGTCTGAGGTGCGCTCGTCTGTAGTCCGCTCGCCAGGCGCCCGCTCGTCAGATGTCCGCTTGTCCGAGGTGCGCTCCTCGGGCACCTCCACGTCGACCGCGCCCGCCGCGTTCCGTGTGACCACGACCAGGCGGGCCGACGCGAACCTGTCGTCGGTGAGCCATGCCTGGACCGTCTCCAGCGCCCAGCCGGTGGCCGCCTTGGTCGCCTCCGGGACGTCTCCCGTGTTGCCTCCGTCTCCGGAGAAGTCGGGGCACGCCACGACGACCGCCTCCGGTGCCACGGTCCCGGCGTCGAGCGCCGCCGCGAGGCCCGCGAGATCCTCGTACGTCTCGATGTCGGCGTCCGCGTCCGCGGCGCGGGTGACCCCGGCGGCCTCGGTTCCGACGGTGGCCCAGGTGGGCCGGGGCGCGCCGTCCAGGGCCGCGACCGGGGGCAGTTCGGCCCAGCCGGTCCGGTACAGCCAGTCGCCGTGGCCGCGTGCGGCGCGCAACTGGTCGCCGGTGACCGGGCGCAGGACGAGCGTGTCGACGGAGGCCAGCGGCAGCCCGGCGCCGTCGGTCATGGTGACCGTGACGCCACCGGTGCCGGCCGGGGCGAGGCGGACCCGCACCATGGACGCCCCCGTGGCGTAGAGGCGTACGCCCTCCCAGGAGAAGGGCAGGCCGCGCGGCGGCTCGCCGTCGCTGGTCGCCTCCAGCAGGGACACCCCGTGCAGCGCGGCATCGAGTACGGCCGGGTGCAGGCAGAAGTCGCCCGCCTCCCCGGCTTCCCCGCCCTCCGGCAGCCGTACCTCGGCGAACACCTCGGGCCCCCGGCGCCATGCGGCCGTCAGCCCCTGGAACGCGGGGCCGTAGGCGAAGCCGCCCTCGCTCATCTGCTCGTAGAGCCCGTCCACCGCGACCGGCACGGCGCCCTCGGGCGGCCACACCTGGGGCAGGGCAGGCTGCTCGGGCGCCGTCCGGGCCGGGGCGACCGCGCCGGTGGCGTGGGTGGTCCACTGCCCGGCGTCACCGGTCCTCGCGTACACCGCGAAGTCGCGCCGACCGTCCGCGTCCGCGTCGCCCACGGTGAGCTGGACGCGCGCGGTGGCACCCTCGGGCAGTACGAGGGGCGCGTGCAGCGTCAGCTCCTCGACGCTGTCGCACCCGACCTCGTCACCGGCCCGCAGCACCATCTCGACGAAGCCCGCGCCGGGGAAGAGGACCGTGCCCAGCACCGCGTGGTCGGCCAGCCAGGGCTGCTCGGCCAGCGAGAGCCGGCCGGTGAGGAGTACGCCGTCGCCGTCGGCCAGACCGACCCTCGCACCGAGCAGCGGGTGCCCGGTGGGTTCGAGTCCGACGGACCCGATGGCCGCTTCCACGCCGACGGGCCCGGAACGCCGGGGCCAGTAGCGCTGCCGGTCGAAGGCGTACGTCGGAAGCTCGACGCGACGTCCAGGACGCAGGGTCGGCCAGGTCACCCGCATACCGCGCGTATGCAGCCGCGCCAACGCCTGTACGTACGACGTGACCTCACCCTGCGTCGTACGCACCGCCGGTATCGCGACAACACCCTCGCCCTGCACCAGGCTGCTCAGCACCGCCTCGGGACCGACCTCGACAAACTCCGTCACACCCCGCTCGACCAGGCACCGCACCCCATCGGCGAACCGCACCGCCTCACGGGCATGCCGCACCCAGTACTCCACACTGCCCAGCTCACCCACGCCCGCGACCGAACCGGTCACATTCGACACCACCGGAATGCCGGGCTCGTGGAAGTCCACCTCCCGCAAAACCTCCGCGAACTCCTCCAACACCGGCTCCACCAACGGCGAATGGAACGCCTGCCCCACCCTGAGCCGCCGCGTACGACACCCCGCCGCCCCAGCCAGCTCCACCACCCGCTCCACAGCACCCTCAGCACCGGAGACCACCACCGACACCGGACCATTCACCGCGGCCAGCGACACCAGACCCCCGACAGCCGCCTCCCCGATCCACGCCAGCGCCTGCTCCTCCGAAGCCTCCAACGAGACCATCACCCCACCCGAAGGCAACGCCTGCATCAAC
>NZ_JBSFRK010000069.1:0-26907 GCF_053589195.1 Streptomyces sp. NPDC003379
CTTCAGCCATACCGAGTCCCACTCGAAAGACGAGATACCAGACCAAAGCAGCCCAGCACCCTGAAGATCACTGCTCCGTCACAGCGGACGCTGGCCGGCCTCGGGCTGGAGTGGGCGGCCACGGAAGGAGCGGCGTGATGACTACGCCCGAGGAAGAGCGGTGCGTGCAGGAAGCCGTCCGGCGGCACGCCCGCACCAGGGCCTTCGCGGAGGCGGAGGACGTCATCTCGGCTGTGCTGTCCGACCCTGGGGTGCAGGAGGCGCGGGACCGGGTTGAGGCGGCGGAGACCGAGCTTGGCATGGAGCTGTCCGCCCGCCTCCAGCCGTTCCAGGACCGCTACGACCAAGCCGTGACGGGGGGGCGACGAGGCACGGCTCACCGGGGTCTGCGCGGGCAAGCACGGCCGCTGGGGCGGATCTGCGTCCTGGACGACGGCCACGAGACGTCGATGGAGGACCCGCACCGGGGCCGCAACAGCGAGGGCCAGCCGATCGCGTGGGTGGGCAGCGCACCCGACGACTGGTGAGTGGCGGTGTGAGACCGGTGGACAGGACCCCGGGGCGCAGGCGGCCCGGGGGACAAGCTCAGGGGTCTGCCGTCAGCTGAAGTCCAGCTCCGCTACGACCCCGCTGATGTCCTGCTTGCGGCGGGCTGCAGCGTCGTCCTTCGTTTCCTTCTGCGTCATGTAGTCGGCGCGGGCCTTTTCCTCTTTCAGGTTGGCCATGTCCACGGCGTCCTTGAGGATCTGCAAGTGCTCATCACGTATGTCCTCCACCGTGGTGGAGGACAGGGTGATCCTTGAGTCCTCAGAGGAGACGGAGATGCCGGGGCCTTCGTTCCCGGCCTGATGGCGGCGCCATTCCTCCATCACTAGGTCTTCCCAGTTCCGGGAGGCTGCTGGGGCGATGGCGAAGGGGACGCTGTACTTGCCGTCCTTGTCCGGAGAGCCGATCTCGTGCTGGATGATGCCGGTGATCTTTACGGGGCGGAATGGTACTTCCCACCATTCGAGCTGACCGGGGTGTTTTTCGTTCATGGCGACACGCTACGCCAGAGGGTCAGGCCAGAGCAGCAACTCCTCGCAGCAAGCGCACCGTTGAACCATGAGCACCGACCCGCACCCCCACGAGGTCGAGGCGGCCACCAGCCTCGACGCCGACACTGCGCACTCCGGCGAACCACCGGGTCCTTCGCTGTCCGGGGCCTGGGGCATCATGCCCCAGGCCCTACACGCACTTGAGTGCGATGCCCGGGGGTTCTGAGTCGCGAGCATCGCACTGGTGTGCGTGTAGGCCCTGGGATCGTGTGCCGCTCCCTCTGACCAACTACAGGGTGGCCGGGGCGGGTTCGGTGAGGCGGTCCAGCCGCGTGTAGAGGGCCCGTACGAGGCGGGCGCGGTTCTGGGCGCAACGGGCGGTGCCTTCCAGTGGGGCGGACAGGCGTCCGTCGGCTTCGCGGAGGACGACTTCGGCGAGGGCGCGCCCGGGCCAAGGGCTGACCACGCCGGGCGTACGGGGCGCAGAAGTCCGCTATGGGCATATGCAGGTGCATTCGGATGCGTCATGTCGAACCTGTGCGCCCCCTGACCAGGAGTGTTCCGTTCCGTTCCGTGGCAACCCAGGAAAGAACCAGGCAGGCCTGGAGCAAGCGCGTCTTCACGTATGCGCATGCATTCAACACTGGCCCGGCTGCCGCCGGTTTCGATCCGCGGTCTGCCCTGGCCTTCGGATTCAGGCGATGACTCCGGGTGTCGCCGGAGGGAGACGTTCCTGTGGTTACCCAGCCGCTTCTTGCTGCACCGGTCGACTTGGCGGCCGTTCGCACTGACGTCGAGTCGGTTCTCGCCGCCTTTGTCGAGCGCAAGGCCGCACCGGCTGCTACGCACCAGCTGCCGGCCGAGATCACTGAGGCCTTGAGGGGGTTACTGTTCGCTGGTGGCAAGCGCCTGCGCCCCGTGCTGTGTGTGGCAGGCTGGTACGCCGCCGGCAGGCACGGCGGCGACATCGCGCCACTTAACAAGGCGGCCGCATCACTGGAGATGTTCCACACCTTCGCGCTCATCCACGACGATGTCATGGACGACAGCGCCACCCGCCGGGGGCGACCCGCTGCCCATGAAGCACTGGCAGCCCATCATGCCGGGCACCCTCACGCGCCACGGCTGGGCGTCAACGGGGCCATTCTCCTCGGAGACCTGGCCTTGACCTGGTCCGACGAGCTGCTCCACACAGCCGGTCTCACCACCTCCCAGCTCGCCGCGGCCCAGGCGGTAGTAGACACCATGCGTACGGAACTCATGCTCGGCCAGTACCTCGACCTGACCGCCTCCGGCCGTCCGAGTCCCGATGTCGAGGGCGCCCTGCGCATCGCGCGGCTCAAGAGCGGCAAGTACACCGTGGAGCGACCCCTGCACCTGGGCGCCGCGCTGGCAGGCGCCGACGAGGACCTGCTGGCGGTTCTCAGCGCCTTTGCCGTACCGCTCGGTGAAGCCTTTCAGCTCCGTGACGACCTGCTGGGCGTCTTCGGCGACCCGGCCGTGACCGGCAAAACCGTTCTGGACGACTTGCGCGATGGCAAAGCCACCGCTCTCGTTGCCCTCGCCCTGACGCGAGCCGACCCGCCCCAGCGAGACATGCTGCGCACCCTGATCGGCACAGCTGACCTGGACGAGGACGGAGCAGCCCGCGTTCGCGAAGTCCTGAGCGTCACCGGAGCCCGCGAGACAGTCGAGAACATGATCAAAGTGCGCTGCGCCCAGAGCCGCCAGGCCCTGGCACACAGCGCCCTACCAGCCCACGTGACCACCGCGCTGACTCAACTGGCAGACATCGTCACCGTGAGGACCTCATGACCACACTGCCCGATCTTCCCAGCACGCTGCCCCTGCCCGACCTGCAGTTCCCTGTTCCGAGCATGGTCCATCCGGACGCCGACCGGATCGAGGGCTATCTCACGCGGTGGGCTACCGACCTGCACCTGTTGAGCGATGAGGACGCCGCGCAGCGCCTTGCCCGCGCGCAATTGGGCGGTTTCGCCGCCTACTGCCATCCACGTGCCGCCGACCTGGAACTGGCTGCCGAGTGGAATGCCCTGATGTGGTTCATCGACGACGTTATCGACGAACAGCAAGGTAGCGACGAGGTGATGCTCGACCTCGCGCACGACCTGCTTGCGCAGATGCCGGCCGACCTGCACGCACCGCGGCCCACGCAACCACTGACCCGCGCGATGGCCGATCTGTGGAGCCGCATGGCGCCAGCCCAATCCCTGCACTGGCGCGCCCAAGCTGTCGGCCACTATCGCACGGCGCTGGCCTGCGCCCTGCAAACCCGTGATCATCGTGCTCGCCCGAGGGAGGGGGCCGCTGACCTAGCTGCTTACATCCGGCGCCGCCGGCAACATTCTGGCACCCAGATGAGCCTTGACCTGATCGAACTCGGCCACGAAGTGTCCCCGGTCATCGCCGACAGCGACCTCAACCTCGACATCCGGCTCCTGGCCGCCAACATCACCGGCTGGACCAACGACCTGTGGTCCCTGCCCAAGGATCACCACAACACCGACCCCGTCAACCTGGTGATCGTGCTGTTCTTCGCCCGCGGCGGCACCTGGGAACAGGCATTGGCCACTGCAACGGCCATGACCGAGGACGCGATCCGTGACTTCTTCGCTGCCTGCGACGACCTTCGCCGCGCCCGCCCTCTCTACGGTGTCGGCGACAGCGAGTGGGAGTACCTGGAGGGCTATCTCACCGGCATCGCTGAGTGGCTTGCAGGCATGGTGCGATGGCACGCCGAAACCGGCCGCTACCGGGAAATCCCCCAGATTCCATGGGACCGAAGCGCAACACCGCCACCCGCAGCGTTGATCAGGTGACCGCGTCGCTCAATGGGCCGTCCAGGCCAGCGTCGATCACGCTCCTTGGGCCTGCAGCCGTGTTGACCGCAAGCACCTTCGGAGGTCCTCCGTGACCCAGCACACTCAACGGCCCTTCGATCTCGTCCTCTTCGGCGCCACGGGCTTCACGGGCTCACTCACTGCCGAGTATCTGGCCGCCCATGCGCCGCCCGACGCTAAATGGGCCCTTGCAGGCCGAAACCAGGAAAAACTGAAGACATTGCGCGACAGGTTGTCGGAGATCGCACCTAGTTGCTCGGATCTTCCGCTCCTGCATGCTGACCTCGCTGACACGGCATCGCTGAAATCCCTCGCCGGTCAGGGCAGAGTCGTCGTCACAACCGTGGGGCCATTCCTCCTCGGTGGAGAAGCCCTTGTCGCGGCCTGTGCCGACGCTGGTACGGACTACCTTGATGTGACCGGGGAGCAGGGGTTCATCGACCAGATGTATCTACGCTACGACTCGCGGGCGCGCCGAAGCGGCGCACGGTTGGTTCATGCATGCGGCTTCATCTCAGTGGTGTTCGACCTCGGCGTCTTGTTCACAGTCCAGCAACTGACCCCGGCTGCTGCGACAGCATCCGCCGTCCGGATCGATGCAGTCCTTCACACCAATCTGTCGGCCCTGTCCAAGGGCTCACAGGCTTCTGCGCTGGCGCTGCTGGCCCGGCTGCCACAGACACTCGCAATTGCCCGGCGGCGCAAGCAACTCGAGCAACAGTCCGTCGGTCGTAGGGTCAAGGTGTCGTCGGGCTCTTTGCGCTACGACCGCGCCACACGTTCGTGGGCAATCCCTGTGCCGGACCTCAGGGGCTTGATGCCCTTGCCGGATGCGCGGGCGATTACACGGTCCGCCACCGCACTGACAGAGTACGGAAAAGATTTCCGCTACCGCCGTTCCATCGCCGTGCCGAGATTCTCCACGGCCATAGCGGCAGGGGCGACAGTGGCCCTGTTGGGCGTACTGTCCCTATTCCCGCCCGCCTGCCGTTGGATGACGGCCCGCGTGGATCAGCAGCAGGCCCCCAGTCGCGAGCAGCGTTCCAAGATGCGGTTCTCGTTCCGCTTACACGGTGCGGCGGCCGGCAAAAAGGTCACTGTCGAGATAGCTGGTGGGGATCCCGGCTATGAGGAGTCAGCCGTCATCCTGGCTGAGTGCGCGCTCAGCCTGGCATTCGATGACCTGCCGCCCACATCGGGGCAGACAACACCCGCCATCGCGATGGGATGCTCCCTCATCTCGCGACTTCGCGAGCGACTCACCTTCCGCGTACTGAGTGACGATCCGCTTAAGTTCCATAGATGACTTTCGTCACTTCTATACCCCGCGCATTCATCTCTCTCATTCCCCACGTGCCTGTTGGGAGGGTTAGGCGAGGAGCAGTGGATTTAAGAGCCCTGGTGCCACCGAATTCTCGGCGCCGCAACCACAGAAAGGAACTCTGGTGACAGCACCCGTGCGTTCCGTCCCGGCAGCCCGAGGTGGTATTCCACTTCTTGGCCATGGACTTTCCGTTGTCCATGACCCGATGGCCTTCATCGCATCGCTGGGATCAGTAGGCGGCGGCTTGGTTGAGGTCCGGATTGGTACATCACCGTTCTACTTCGTCACCGCCTACGAAGCCGCCTATGAGGTCCTGGTCGAACATGCGCGGTCCTTCGACAAAGGCCGCATGTTCCGGAAGGCCAGGCCTTTGATCGGCAACGGGCTACTCACCTCCGACGGGGCCTTGCACCGCAGTCAGCGGCGGCTGGTGCAACCAGCCTTCCAGGCCGACAGGATGGCGGCGTATTCCAACGTCATGATCCGGCGCGCCTACGAGCTTGCCGGATCATGGCAGCCCGGACAGACCATTCAACTCGACCAAGCCCTGTACCGGTTGCCCATGGCAGTGGTGGCCGAGGCCCTGTTCGGCGAGGATCTGGCTCGTCCGGTGGTGGCTGAGATTGAGCAGTCTCTACCCGTGATCCTTAAGGGAATTCCTCCCCGCGCTTTTTTGCCCGATGCGCTGGGTGCACTGCCGATTCCTGTGAACCGCCGTTTTGACCGGACTGTACTGCGTCTGCGCCGTGCGATCGACTTGGCCGTCGCACAGCACGAAACCGCTGCGTCCGGTGACGCGCATCTGCTGACGACGATGCGCTCAGCCCAGTCCCGCGAGACTGGCGAAAGTATGAGCGATCAGCAGATCCGTGATGAGATCGTCACCCTCCTGCTGGCGGGTACGGAAACCACGGCCACCACCCTGGCGTGGACTTTTCATGCTCTGTCCTGCCACTCCGAGGTGGAAGCCAGGCTTCACAGCGAGCTCGACTCCATGCTTGGTGATCGGCAGATACGTTTTGAGGACGTGCGGAAGCTCGAATACACGAGCCGAATCCTCAGTGAGGTCACCCGTCTCTACTCCGCTCTGATGGTCATGCGCACCGTCACCGTCCCGGTGACGGTCGCCGGCCACGCGCTTCCTCCAGGGGCCGAGCTGGTCGTCTGCCCATACGTGATCCACCGCGATCCAAGATTCTTCGCAGACCCGCACCGTTTTGACCCCGATCGGTGGCATCCGGACCGGGTCGGCGCCCTACCGCGTGATGCTTTCCTGCCCTTCAGTCTGGGTAAACACAAGTGCATTGGCGATTATTTCGCGTGGACCGAAATGGTCACCATCATCGCTGCGTTGTGCTCCCGTTGGCGGTTCCTACCTCCACCTCGGCATAAAGTGAAGGAGGTCTTGGCTGTTCTTCCGCGCGTGAGCAGCCTACCGATGACCATCGAAGCCCGCTGATCCCGCTATGCACCACTCCCTGGCCTCCTCACTGAACCGCTCCGGTTTTGGTCGTTACCTTGATTTGTTCGTGAAGCGGTAGCAGACGAGGGCTTCTGCTCTGACCGGCTCAGGCTGCCAGGGAGGGGCAGCGTCAACGACGCACAGTGGAGCGCCGTTTCATAGGTGGTCGCTCATGAAACACCCCGTCGCCCGGCAGTCCGCCTGCGGCGATCATGTTTCATGAGTTGTTGCAAACGACTGGGCGTCTGAAACGCCCTCATGAAACGGTCTGGGGTGTGAGTGACGACTTCAAGCGCATGGAATCGCACGCCTGCCCGATGTCCACCTGCGCCGCCCCGGCGGGCTCCCCATGCCGCACCGGCAAGGGCAAGGTGGCCATCCAATACCACACCGCCCGCTTCCGCCTCGTGTCCCAACTCGCCAACACCCTCAGCGTGCCGACCCCCGCCGTACGCAAGCCGGCTCGGCCTGGACCGAGCTGCCCCGGCCCGCGAGCGCCGGCACCGAGCCGGTCGGACACGTACGCCTCGGGGCCCGCGCCTCGACCGCCCGGCAGTCCCTAGACGCCCAACTCGACTCCCTCACCGAAGCTGGGGCCACCCGGGTCTTCTCGGAGAAGATCTCCACCCGCGCCACCAAACGCCCCGAACTGGAGGCCGCTGTGAAACTCGCCAGTGAGATCCGCTCCTCCGGCGTCGCCGCCACCCTCGTCGTCCACGAAAACAAGCGCCTCGGCCGCGGCATCGAACTCGCCATGCTCGCGAACTGAAGGCGAGCGACGTCGGCCTGGAATTCCTCACCGGGGAACTGAAGGGCTCGCACGATCCCTCCGGCATCGTCTTCACCGTGCTGGCCGCCATGTCCGGCATGGAGCGCGAGTACATCCGCGACCGCACCCTCGAAGGCCACGAGTCCGCCCGCAAGCGCGGCAAAACCATCGGCGGCGCCGGCGTCACCGACGACTCAATGCTCTTATGGCCCTCCACCTGCGCGACGAGAAGGAGATGAGCCTGCGCGACATCGCCAAGCGGCTCGTCATCACCACGGGTGCGAAGAAGGGACAGCAACCCTCGCCCGCCACTGTTATGCGGATGCTGCGCGAATACGACGAACTCACGGCCGCGGCCTTGACGACGTAGAGAAGTCAGCGCAGTGGAGCCACCACATCCTCAAGATCAACAACTGGCGGCTTTTGGGTTTACCTCGGAACCGACGCCTATCGCATCCGATGCGAACTGGCGGCATCTTGCGCCGTGTTGGTCAGGTGGGCTTTGAAGCTGCTGATCAGCAGGTAGACGGTCCACCATGACCTGTTGGGACGGTAGCTGACAGAGCGGGCCCATGTCGTTGCGCTTCACTCGATCGGATGGCTGACCTGCCGTTCCGCTCCACGCTTCGCATCTGATGCGAGATTCTCGCGGCGAATGCGATCTACGGAGCGTGACAATGTGGTGAGCGACAACAGGGCGGCGCCGGGGGCCGCGCGACTTCACCTGGCCGACGGGGTGCCGCTGCTCCGGCCGGACGAGCAAGTCTTCGAAGCGATGCTGGACGGCTGGCGCAACCAGCAACTGGCCCGGAACCTCGCGCTGTCGACCATCAACGGCCGCGAGCGAAAGGTCCGGGCGTTCGCCGCTCACGCCGACGCCTTCCCGTGGAACTGGTCCTCACCGCTGGCCGACGAGTGGTTCGGCGACCTGCGGTCGGTTCACGGCTGCGGACGTTCGACACTCCGGGGCTACCAGGAAGCGGTACGGCTGTTCTGCGACTACACCACCGACCCGGCCTACGAGTGGGCGACCGAGTGCGAACGCCGCTTCGGTACCCATCCGATCCAGGTCTGCCACGAGTGGAACACCGCCGTGCACATACAGGAGTGCGAGGCAGAAGCCCCAAAACGGGCCTTCACACGGGACGAGTTGCAGACATTCTTCGACCACGCCGACGACCAAGTCGAGCGCGTTCGAGGACGTGGCCGCAAGGGCTGGCTGCCAGCCTTCCGCGACGCGATGCTGTTCAAGACCGCGTACGCATTCGGACTGCGCCGCAACGAGACCCGGATGCTGGACACCGCGGACTTCGGCCGCAACCCCGAAGGAGCGGAGTTCGGCGAGTTCGGCATCTGCTACGTCCGCCACGGCAAAGCGAAGAAGGGCTCGCCGCCCAAACGCCGCAGCGTGCTGACGGTATGGGAGTGGTCAGCCGAAATCCTCGGCCAATGGACGAGCGAGGTCCGGCCCGCCATGCGGCACGCGGACGGGCCAGCCCTGTGGCCGTCCGAACGTGGGCGGCGAGTGGGCCTGCAACGGCTGGACTCCCGCTTCGCCGCCTACCGCGACGACCTCGGCCTGGACCCGGTCCTGGACTTCCACTCGCTACGCAGGTCCTACGTCACCCACCTGATCGAAGACGGCATGGATCCCCTCTTCGTCCAGCAACAGGCCGGCCACGACCACGCCTCCACCACCTCCATCTACACCTGCGTGTCCTCCGACTTCCGCACCCGCACCCTGCGCCGGGCGCTGGACGCCACCATCGAGGCCGCACTCAAGCCCGCGAGGAGGGCCCGATGAAACGCCAGGTCAGCTACCAGTGGCGACTGCGCGAGAAGATGGCCACCGCCGGAATGTTCACCACCAGCGAGCTCGCCCCGCCCCTCGCCGAGCGCGGCATCAACCTCTCGCTCTCCCAGGTCCACCGGCTCGTCACCGGCATCCCCGAACGGCTGTCGCTCCCGGTCCTGGCTGCCCTCTGCGACATCTTCGACTGCACCCCGGCCGACCTGATCGCCACCAGGGCAGAGAACGCCACCGTCCGCAGGGTCGCCACCGGCGATGCGGTCGTCGACCTGTCGGCGGTCCGTCCCAAGCGCGCCCGCATCCGGCCGGAAGGATGAGCCGCACCCGCGTCCGAGCCGAGGACCTGTTCTGCTCCCGCTGCAACCGAGCTGTCCGCCTCGGGACGGCCCACTGGCCCGAGGGCTACCTCTGCGCTGCCTGCTACGACCACGCGCTGGAGACCTATGGGACCTGCGTCACCTGCGGTGCCGAGCGGCTGACTCCTGGCCTCGCGCCGGACGGCGGCAAGCTCTGCACCGACTGCGCCGGCGGCCTCGGCGACTTCACCTGCGAACAGTGCGGACGAGAAGCAAGGCGCTACCGGCGAGGAATCTGCGGCCAATGTGTGCTGACCGAACGCCTCCACGAACTCCTTGACAGCGGCACCGGCTCCATCCGCGCCGAGCTGCTTCCGATGTTTGACGCCCTGCGGCAAACGCGCCGCCCGAAGGGCGCCCTGACCTGGACAAGTAAGCCACACGTCCAGCGGAATTTACGGGCTTTGGCCTGCGGTGAGGTCCCGCTCACCCATGAGGGCTTGAGCCAGCTCACCCCCTGGCGTTCAGTGGCCTACCTGCGTGATCTGCTCATCCAAG
Source organism: Streptomyces sp. NPDC003379 (assembly GCF_053589195.1). Taxonomy (NCBI): domain Bacteria; kingdom Bacillati; phylum Actinomycetota; class Actinomycetes; order Kitasatosporales; family Streptomycetaceae; genus Streptomyces; species Streptomyces sp. NPDC003379. The sequence continues at coordinate 10,118 of NZ_JBSFRK010000069.1, forward strand.
CCGGGGTCCTGCCACCGGCCGACCGGCATCTGCTGCTGTTCCAACGATGGCTCACCGAGAAGCTGCCCGCCGTCGCCAATGCCGGGCACCGACAGCTGTTGCAGCTCTTCGCCACCTGGCACGTCCAGCGCCGTCTGAACACCCTGTCTGGCCGCGGCTCACTCACCGGCAAGCAGATCCAGCAGGCCCGCAGCGAAATCCACCTCGCGACCGCCTTCCTCGATCAACTTGCCGAGCATGGACGGACCCTCGCCGACTGCACCCAGGCTGATGTCGACGCCTGGTACGCGGGCGGCTATGTCGCCCGGCGCCTCACCCACGCCTTCCTGCGGTGGGCAATACGGTCCAAGCACATGCCGAAGGTCGCAGTCCCGCACCGCTCCACGAGCAACCCCGCCCCACTCGCCCAGCACCAACGGCTCACACTGCTGCGACAGCTCGTGACCCGCGACGACACACCGCTCCAGGACCGCGTGGCCGCCGTGCTCGTCCTTCTCTATGCGCAGCCGCTTACCCGGATCGCCCAGCTCACCATCGACGATGTCCTCCAAGAAGACGATGAGGTCCTGGTCCGGCTCGGTGACCCACCCTCGCCCGTCCCGGCACCTTTCGCCGGAATGCTGCTGAGCTACCTGGGCCAACGGCCAAACACCATGATCGCGTCCAACCCGGACGCCCGATGGCTCTTCCCCGGCCGACGAGCCGGGCAACCCTTGACCCCGGCCACCTTCGAACTCCGACTTCGCCACCTGGACTTCCCCACTCAGAGAGGACGCACGGCGGCGATCCGCCACCTCGTCCTCCAAGCCCCCGCACCCGTGGTCGCCCGCATGCTCGGCTACCACGCCGACACCACAGCCCAGCTCGCAGCCGAAGCCGGAGGAACCTGGCAGCACTACGCACCCGGCGACCACTCACGGTGACCCCGAGCCCTCAACAGCTGAGGAATACGCGACTCCCGATTACGCGAGGTCGCCAGTTCGCTACCCCTACAGCGCACAGCGGATGTTGATCGCGGCGGCCCCTCACAACTCCGCAGTGCTGGACGTGACACCGCCCGGGGCGCACTACGCGACCCGCAAACACTGCAATGCCCCCGCTCCAATGATCAGAAGTTGAAATAATGGTTCCGTAGGGCCGGGAGCCAAAAGAGATGGAGCGCCTCGCATTGATCATTCTGGACGCGAACATCATTAAGGGGACCTCTCTTCGGGGACCCGTCGCGGACGTACTCCGCGCCATCCGAGGCGCAGGCGTCGAACGAGTAGCCACACCATGGATCGCCGTCGAGGAGATCGCCGCGCAACAAGCCCTGTCCTACGCGGAGAAGCACCAGGCGGCCATGGACGCGGTGGACGCCCTCCGGAAGGCGACCCCCTGGGAGCACGTCAACCACCCCAAGCGGTGGCCGGCCGAGCACGTGCGTAGGCACTGGCGGGAACGGTACTCCTCCATCACGGAAGTCCTGGAGACGTCCCACACTGCCTACCAGCAGGCCATGTTCCGGGAGACGAACCAGATCGCCCCGTGCAAGACGGTCAACAGCGGCACCTACAAGACCGGGGCCCGGGACGCCGCTATCTGGCTGACGGCGGTCGAGTACGCGAAGACACACGAGGACGAGACCGTGTTCTTCGTCAGCAACGACTCAGACATGTCAGAGGACGGCCAGTTCCTGCCGGAGATGCAGAAGGACATCTCCGGTATGGAGCACCGGTTCCACCTGTTTACTTCACTCGACGGTGTCGTCACCAAGTTCGCCACGGCGGTGGAGGCCAGTACCGAGGACGTTCGGGAGTTGCTGGACACCCAGGAAAACCGCGAGACGGTCCTGGCCACGACGAGACCCGTATCCAGGCGCTACCGGATGGTCACCGGCACACCGATACCTTCCGTCTTCAACGGCGACACACAAAGGCTCCCCAGGACCACTTCCAACTGGTCCCCGACGGCGGTGGCACTGGATCAGGTGCTGGAGGCGAGCGGCCACGAGGTTGGCGGTCACCACTGGTTCACGGCCTGGGTGCGGTGGTTGCTCAGGGACGACAGGATCATCCGGGGCGAGACGCACGAACGGGCGTATGCCTGGGAGACGCGGGTGCTACTGAGCACAGCGGCTGACCAGGCCATGACGGTCCTGGACTTCCGGCGGCCGGGACCGATCTCGGCCGAGGACGTCCCCAACGTGCCGACGCTTCCACAAGCGACGGAGGAGCGACTAACGCGCTTGGGCAGAGCGCACCTTGCCGAGTTGATGAACACCCCGGCCATGCAGGTCACCCTGGCCCGCCTAGTGGAGCAGTTCGGCCCGGACTTGTCGCCGGCCGAAGAGGCGATCCGCAGCGTCCTCGACAACAGCGCAATGTCCCGCGAGCTGAATGACCGGGTCGCGGAGGCCGTACGTGACTTGACGGAGGAGCCGGGCGACAAGGGGTAGAGGGCGGAGTCGTTGGAGTGGGCGCAGCGCAGCCAGGGTCATGCCAGGCCTGAGATCTTGCAGCGCTCCCCCGGCGAACTATGGGGTAGCCGGGGCGGGACCGGTGAACGAAATCGGCTTGCCGGTGGCGTGGGCATAGTCGATTTCCCTGCGCGTGGACTCGCCGATGTAGCCGCCAGGGTTGACGACCAGAACCCGGTCTGCCAGGTCGATCTTGCGCAGATGGAGGGCGTCCAGAGCCGTCTTCTGCTTGTCGGTGATCAACTTGTCTGCTTCGCCTGGCGCGACAACAATGATCCCGGCGAAGGTCAGGTCACGATTCACCGCACGCATCTCGTCCATGAACCGGGTGGAGCCGCAGATGCAGACGATTTCAGGTCGGTCGGGCACAGCTCAGCCCTTCGCTCGAACGGGACAGCGCCGGCGTGCACGTTGGTACTGCGTCGGCAGGAGGTTAGTGGGTGGCACTACATCAGTGAGGGCCGGTCAGCCGTCGGCTCGTTCCTTCTCGATCGCATTCATCCTGCGGACCATGTCGATCTGCGCGCGGATCATCGTGTCGAACAGGGCCTCCGGATCGCCGTCGGGCCCGGCGTTCGCAGCCAGCAGCGCGACGACGAAACCGGCAAGGACGGTGACCAGGTCGGCCGTCCCCACCGGGCCGCGGACTTCGATCAGTTTGCGCACGGCGTCGTCGATGCGGTCCATCGCCTCCTCGCCCTGGAGGAACAACCCGAGCCGGTCGGCGAGGAACATACGGACGACCGCCACCCCATCAGCCAGGGCGGTGTCCACGTTGAAGTCGGCGCGGGCCTTCTCCGACTCCTTGAGCACGGCCGGGATCGTGTACGTCCGCTGCTCCGGGATGAGGCCCCGCTTCCTCCACTTCTCGTACGGGATCGGGCCGACAGCGTCGCGGCGGGCACGGTGATGATCGGTCGGTCGGCCGCCCGCGGTGCGGCAGGCGCGCCCTGCGGCCGCCTTGCAGGTCGGGCATTCGACACGGCGCATCCAGGAGCGCACGAGATCCATCTCGGCATCGGAGCGGAGGTGGCGTCGCCACTCGCCGCCCCACGGGATGCTCTGTGATCCGTTCTCCACGCCCATTGGCCCCCCTGGGTCCGGTGGTGTGCGCCGTCGGTGCCGTGACGATGACCGTACCGGCGGTGACGCGGTCGATGGGCCCGTACGCCGGTGTGCTCCCGCCCGGCATTAAGCGCTCGTTGCCCAGGGCGTGCCCGTGAGGGAATCCTGGGCCATGTCACGGGGCATGGGAAAGGTGCAGCGGGCGGTCCTCGCGTATCTGCGCAGTGAGCCCGCCGGGCGCAGCAGGATCGACGGCGCCCCGAATCTGACCTCGGTCAGCCAGCTCGCCCGCGTCGTCTACGAGGTGACCGAGCCGAGCGACGCGCAGCGTGCTGCGGTGCGGTGGGCCGCCTGTGGGCTACGTGGTGGCTGGGACGGGTTCGGTGAGGCAATTCAGCCGCGTGGAGAGCGCCTGCCCGACCGGACGCGGTTCCGGGCTCAACGGGCGTCTCATGCAGAGCACAGCAGCCGCAAATGCGAGTGCCCACCCATGGCGGATTCAGGATCATGGGGGCATGAACAACGAGGACACCCCGGACGCAGACGGCGGCGAAGAAGACTTCGGCCAGGAAGCGGAGCCGCACCAGGACCATGGCGCCAACAACGACCTGTCCGGCTTCATGGAGTCGATCAAACAGATCTCAGCCTGGCACAACTCCATCGACAAGATGCTGGAGCCCGCCCGCCGCCACATCCGACAGATGGAGTCCACCCGCCAGACCATCGGAAGCGTCATGGGGCCGGGCAACGCGGCCTACCAGGCTGCACTGGACGCCCAGCGCCATTACCGGGCGCTCACCGAGCCCGTCCTGGCACTGCAGAGCGATCTGAGCGACATCTACGACTGGCACAGCCGCATCAACGACGTCGTGCGCAGCGTGTCACTTCCCCGCACACTGCTGGACCGACTCGCAGCGACAGCCGCCCTCTTCCTGCCTGCCAATCTCGTCGGCCTGGACACTGCGGACCTCTACACGATTCTGGAGATGGGTGAGGATGACGGACTGTCCCTCGCGTGGGCACCACGGACCGAGATCGTGAAAGCCCTGTTCCCTCTCGAGGCGCGCCAAGAGCGTTACGCCCTCCTGTCCGAACGCCGCGACGACGTTCTCGACGACGTCGACGCCAGCCTCCAGATCGTCACCCATCCTGAGCTGACCGGCATGGTCGCCATCCTGAGCACTGCCACCCGGACCGCGCGGGCCGGCTTCGGCGAGGGCGCCCAAGCCCTGGCGGGCAACGTGCTAGAGACCGCAATGAAAAGGCACGGCAACGCCTGGATCCGACGTTCCTTCCCCCAGGTGACTTACCCGCCGAAGGCCGGGCACCACGGCACCATCGGCAGTGCCCTGGACGACGCGGACGACTGGGGCGATCTCACTCTGCTGCAGTTCAAGCACTACTTGGTGCTGGCGGGCATGCGAAGCGCCTTCGGGCCCGGCGCCACCCAGGACACCTTCAACCGCCACCTTGGAGCGCACCAAGCCTCGCCCGACACCTACCGTCCGGAGTTCGTTCTGCCGGCAATCCTCCTCGCCCACGCCTTGCTGCGTGCGTTGAACCAGGACCTCGATCACCCCGACGACGACGAAGACGCGACGTAGCTGCTTTGGGTCTCCGGGCGCGGACGCAGCGTTCTCAAGGGTGTCCGGCCCGCTGGCCGTCGGGCTACGTGGCGGCCGGGGCGTGTTCGGTGAGGCGGTCCAGCCGCGTGTAGAGGGCCCGTACGAGGCGGGCGCGGTTCTGGGCGCAACGGGCGGTGCCTTCCAGCGGGGCGGACAGGCGTCCGTCGGCTTCGCGGAGGACGACTTCGGCGAGGGCGCCGCGGTCGTCGCTCTTGGGCAGTGCGGCAGCGTGGCGACGGACGTCGGCTGCCACCGCGCGGGCGTGTCCGGTGAGCTGGAGGGCGATCTGCTCGTAGTCGCGGGGTTCGAGGTCCGGGTTCTTCCACGCGAGCACGGTGGTGATGAGTGCCTCGTGCGGGGCGCGGTCCAGGGGGAGTTCGGCCTCGATCAGGCCCTGGGGGTCGTAGAGCACGACGTGCGTGCCTCTCATCGTGCGCCCCCCGCGTCGGCCTGGTCGTGATCGCCGGTGTCGGCGTTCGTGGCCTGGACGGCGAGGAAGCGGGCGTAGTCGCGGTCGGCACGGGCGGCCAGCGCCGGGGAGGGTCGGCCGAAGGCGGGCGGCTGGAGGCCGAAGCCGTGTGGTGCGGGGCTGGCGGGTGTGGGTGCGCTCATGGGCACCGCCTCCGTTGCTGGGTGCGTCGGTGTCGTTCGACGCTACGGAGGCGGCGGGCCGTTCTTCAACGAGATTGCGGGCAATTGCGGAAGTTCACTCCAGCGCGTCCATCGCGGCCGTGATGAGGGCGCGGGCGTCGTCGCCGTACACGGCCATCTCTGCGAGGCCGGCGAACGCCTTCGCGTAGTCGGCGAGTTCGCGCGGCTGCTTCACCTTGATCTCCGCCGTCAGCGTCTCCACCACGGCCATGGTGTCGTCGTGGACGTAGAACGCCTCCAGCGGCCACACGGTGCGCTGGGCGGTGAACGGGATGATCCCCAGCGAGACGGAGGCGAGCGGCATCACGGCCAGAAGGTGGCGCAGCTGTCCGCGCATGGCGCCGGGGTCGGCGGTGCGGTAGCGCAGGACGGATTCCTCCATGAGGATGACGTAGCGGTGGCCGCCTTCGTAGAGGAAGCGGGAGCGGGCGATGCGGGCGGCGACCGCTTCGGCGACGTCGTTGGGGGTGCCCTGGAAGCGGGTGATCTGGTTCATGAGGGCGGTGGCGAAGCCGGGGGTCTGGAAGAACCCGGGCGGGACGTTGGAGACGTAGACCCGGCAGACGCGGGTGCGCTTGTGCAGGGTGTTCCAGTCCTGTTGGACCTTGCGCATCCCGTCTTTGTGCAGGCGGCGCCACTCCATATGCATCGAGTCGACGGCGCGGGCGGTGGCGATGAGGTCGTCGGCCTGGTCGTCCGCGTCGCAGGCCGTGCACCAGGCGCGGATGTCGGCGTCGGAGGGCGGGACGTCGCCCTTCTGGATGCGGGTGGTCTTCGCCGGGTGCCAGCCGCACCGGGCGGAGAGCTCCTTCCCGGTGAGGCCGGCGTCCTTGCGCAGGTGCTGCAAGCGCACGGCCAGCGCCTCACGGGCTGCTTGGGCGCTGGACGATGGGGATGCGGTCATGGGGCTGCTCAGGGCCTAGACGGTGTACTTCTCGTGCGGGATGCCGCGCTCCCAGACCGTCTCGAACGCCGTGGCGCACAGCGCGGCCGCGGCCGGGTCGGTAGTGCGTTCCTTGCCGTTCGGTGCCCAGTCGCCGGTTCCGGTGAAGTGGTGGAACTGCACGAGGCGGCCGTCCAGGAGCCAGAAGTCGTTGCCGGGCAGCGGGATGTCGGACGCCCGGCGGCGGGGCAGCCAGCGCACGTCCTCCCCGGCCTGGAGGTTGAGGGGGGTGATGGCGTGCTCGTAGCGGATGTAGTCGGTGACCGGCTCGGAGACGATTCGCGCGCGGCGCATCACCACGCCGCGGGCGGCCGCGTCCTTGACGAGCGGCATCCACTGGGGCCAGAACGAGCGGGCCGGATCGAGGTTCGGGACGCCGGTGCGCAGGAAGGCGGCGTAGTCGGCCGTCTCGTCCCCGACGGCGTAGACGTCGCGCATCTCCAGGTGGACCGCGGTGTGGTGGGTGTCGGCGAGCAGCTCAGCGAACGTCGCGGTGTTCAGCTGCTGCGCGTTGAGCGGCATTGCACGCCTCCCTCAGAATCTGCACCATGCGGAACGGGATCCGGATCACCCGCTCGTTCGCGGGGATCCCTGTCTTGTGGCCGGCTACCCACTCGGTGGAGCCGACCAGGGCCTTTAGGAGGGCGTCGGCCTCCTCGCCCTGGAGGACCAGGTCCGCGCTCTCCTCCTCCACCCACACCGTCGGTGATCCCTCGCCGCCGGTATTGGGGTCGATCCCGACGAACCGTAGCGTCATCGCTTGCTCCCCTGTGAGTCGGTTGCGCGTAGTTGCGCAAGACCGTCCCGCGCCGGGGAGTCGGCGTCAAGAGGCGGCCACGGCCCCCGCCGGGGGCCGTGGTTTCTGGTCCGTGCGGGTGACCAGGAGCCGCAACTGCGGTGGTGACGGGCGCGTCCCCCTACCGTGCGGCCATGGACTCCACCCCGATGCCCGAGCCGCTGCGCCGGGCGATCCACCAGCTGGTCTCCGAGGGCGTACAGAACTGCCAGGAGGTGCTGCGGTACACCGAGCCCGACCAGGCGCACACCTGGCAGCGGATGACGCTGTACCGGGCCACAGACGCGGCGGACACCATGGACATGGTGGCCATGCTGATCGCCGCGTACTGCGAGCACACCGGCATGGACCCCCACACGCTGCAGAGCTACCTCCAGGTCGGGCAGCAGGAGCTCCGGTCCGCCGGCCCGCAGGAAGAGGACCGCGCGCACGTGGCTGGCCTGATGGACGAGGCGCTCTCGTACGAGGCGATGCGAGCGCCGACGAACCGGATGCGGCACCACCGGGGCCAGCGGCAGGCCGAGCAGGCACGGAGCCCCGAGGACGACCCACAGAAGCTGTTCACCGAGGCGTGCCTGCACGGACTGAACGCGCGACTGTGCGACGACGTCGACTCGCTGGACAGCTACCTGCCGCCGCATGTGGCGCAGCTGGCCCGCAAAGTGGCCGAAGCGCTCGAAGTGCCGGAACTGGCCGCGACGTAAGTAGCTGTGCTCAATCCCCTGATCTGTGACGCTCGGTGATGGCAGACAGAGTCGTTCAGACGTGCGTCGGGGAAGAGTTTGTGTCAGGGCGGGACTGGGATAGTTCGTGTGCGAACCGATGCAGTTTCGGTCGTTCGTGGTGACCTTGTGAGGGTCGGCGGGACCCTGTCAGTAAGCGCGGGCTGGACTTCCTCGGCCGGTGGAGTGTCGGCCCTTCCCGCAATGCGGCTCCGCCGGTGACGCTCTCACACCGCTATAGGCGAGTACGCCGACATCGGGTGAGCCACAGCGATCGGTGCCAAGCCAGCAGGCAGCGCAGCAGCCTCAGGAGTCGCTGCTCCCCTCAGCTCCTGCGCCGGGCTGCAGCACCATCCGACTCCGCCTCTGCGATCAGACAAGACGCCTACGGCGAAGTTGATCCCGTCCAAGGAACCGTCGTAGGACGTCCCGACCTCAGCTGGCCACGCAGCTGTCCCCATATCCTGCGTCGGGAACCCGTGCCTCTGGCTCTGCTGGCGCCAAGCCAGAGGCACGGACGGAGCGCGACCGGCCCAGCTGACGCAGCGAGTCAACAAGAAGCTGTCGGTGTTCCACGGTCGGGTGACCTATTGTGTGAAGTCGTCTGGTATGGGCAGGACGCCCGTTGTGCGAGAGATTCTGGCCGATTCTCGGAATTGGTATGCGCGGCAGATGGCCGCTGGGGTGGAGCGGTTCTGGGAGCCGAGGCGAGCCGAGTGCCCGTGGTGCGGCTCGGGTGCGCTGGTGGCGATGTTGCAGACGGCGGACCACTTTCAGGGGAAGGCTGGCCGGTTCAGTCTGGAGCGGTGTCGCCGCTGCGGGCACATCTTCCAGAATCCCCGGCTGACACAAGAGGGTCTGGACTTCTACTACCGCGACTTCTACGACGGCCACGGCGAGGCCCTGCTGGAGTTCGGGTTCCGGTCGTTGAAGGCGAGTTACCGCGGTCGGGTCCGGCTGTGTGCAGCCCACGGGGTCACGCCCACGGCGTGGCTTGACGTGGGGTCCGGCTACGGTCATTTCTGCGGCTACGCCCGCCGACGCTGGCCGGACACCGTCTTCCACGGGCTGGACCAGGGCGCGGGGATCGAACGGGGGGTGCGGCTGGGCTGGCTGGATCGCGCACTGCGTGGGCGGTTCGCCGACCTGGCCGGGGAGCTGCCGCAGCAGTACGACGTCGTGAGCATGCACAACTATCTGGAGCACACCCGGGATCCGCACGCCGAGCTCGACGCCGCGCTGCGGGCGCTGGCGCCCGGTGGCCATCTACTTGTGGAGGTGCCGGATCCGCGATGGCCCATGGCCCGGCTGATGCGAGGCCGGTGCCTGCCCGTGTGGTGCCAGCCACAGCACCAGCATCTGATGCCTGCGAAGAACCTTGTCAAGGCGCTCACCGACCGGGGCCTTGTGGTACTGGGCCAGGAGCGGGGCTCGGCCCACCAATGGTTCAGCGAGCTGTCGCCTCTGGTGTTCTTCGGCTGCGTGAAGGCCGATCCCCTGGCGCCGTGGAAGCCCAAGGCCTCCCCGGCACGGCGGGCAGCGTGGCCGGCCATCGTGGCTGCGGCGGCGCTGGCGATGCCGGCTGCTCTCACCTTCGATGCTTTTGCCGGGCTTGTCGCCCGGTTGGGCAATCAAGGCAACGCCTATCGGCTGCTGGCTCGAAAGGCGGACTAACATGGCCGCGAACGGCGACCGTACGGCCCCGCACAGCATCGAGGGCCTGCCCGCCGAGAGTTCCGAAGCTCCAGCAGGCCCCCGCCATGGCTCCGCCGCCGCGAGCATGCCGCCTGGTGCGGGCGAGCGCGATCCGGTCAGCGATCGGGCCTGGTATGCGCGGGAGATGGCCGCCGGGGTGGAGCGGTTCACCGAACCGCGCCGGGTGGACTGTCCCTGGTGTGGCTCCATCGCGCTGGCCGTGCTGCTGTCCACACGCGACCGCCTGCAGGCAAAGCCCGGGCAGTTCACGCTCGAGGAGTGCCAAGGGTGCGGTCACGTATTCCAGAATCCCCGGCTCACGCAAGAGGGCCTGGACTTTTACTACCGCGACTTCTACGACGGCCACGGCGAGGCATTGTGGGACTTCAACTTCCGGCGCCTTCGTGCGGCCTATCGCGGGCGGGCCGACCTGTGCGCGGCTCACGGTGTCGAGCCGACGGCGTGGCTGGACGTCGGGGCAGGCCACGGCCATTTCTGTGGCTCGGCCCGGTCCCGCTGGCCGCACGCGCTCTTCGACGGGCTGGACCAGGGAGACGGCATCGAGCGGGGAGTCGAGCGAGGCTGGCTCGACAAGGCGCATCGCGGACGTTTCACCGACCTGGCCGGTGAGCTGGCAGGACGTTATGACGTGGTGAGCATGCACCACTATCTGGAGCACACCCGCGACCCGTACGCCGAGCTCGATGCCGCGGCGCGGGTGCTGGAAGCGGGCGGGCACCTGCTGGTCGAGGTACCCGATCCGCAATGGCCGGTGGCACGTCGGCTGGGGCGTCACCAGCTCCTGCTGTGGAGTCAGCCGCAGCACCAGCACTTGATCCCCGACCGGAACCTCATCCACGCGCTGGAAGCACGCGCTTTCGAGGTCGTGGCGGTGCAACGCGGGGCCGCCCACTTGTGGGGAGCGGAGCTGGCCAGCCTGCTGTTCTTCACCTGCGTACGAGCCGACCCCCGCGCTCCGTGGAAGCCGGAACCGTCCCCGTGGCGCCGGTGGGGTGCGTGGTCGGCGCTGATGGCCGGTGCCGCACTGGCCATGCCGGTAGCCGTTGCCTTCGACTCGCTGTGCGCTCTCACGGCCCAGCTGGTCGATCGGAGCAACACCTACCGAATTCTGGCACGCAAGCGCGTCCATCCTTCCGCTCCTACGGCCGACGGGCAGGACGTGGCGCTGGGCGGCTGCAGCGAGCCACCAGATGGTGCAGGAGGGTTGGGCTGACCGCTGCGAGCGCGTCGATGACGCGGTAGGCACGGGGAACGCACACCTGCAGGCGCGGGCGGTCGAGCAAAGCGATCACCGCCCGGGCGACCTCCTCCGGCTCCACCAGGCGTCGTTCAAACCGCTTGCGCAGCTTGTCCAGCGGCGGGTGAGCGAGGAACGGCGTGTTCACCAGACCCGGGTGAACGATGCTGAAATGCACCCCGCTGCCCTGGTGCTCGGCAGCAAGGGTCTCCGTCAGCGATGCCAGGGCCGCCTTCGCGGCCGCGTACCCGCTATGCCCCCACGGGCCCATCTTCGCCGACATGGACCCGACGTTGATGACGTGACCACCACCGCGGGCCAGCATCGACGGCAACACCGCACGAACCAGCGCAGCAGCCGCGAAGTAGTGCACCAGCATAGACCGTGCAGGTCTTCGGCGGTGCACTCCAGGAACGGCTTGTACAGCCCGTGCCCCGCACAGTGCACCAGAACATCCACCGCCCCCAACTCGCGAAGCAACTCAGAAAGCTCACCCACGTCACGCCGGGAGGAGAGGTCCAACGCCACCGCGGTACTCGGTGCCCACCGGCCCAGCTCCTGCACCACGTGCCGCAGTTCCTCCTCCCGGCGGGCAATCAGCACGGTGCGATAACCCCTGCGTGCCACAGCCCGGGCGATCTCACGCCCGATCCCACCAGAACCACCTGTGACAACTGCCAGTTTGCCCTCACCAGCCGTGTCCCGGGCCTCGGGCCGCATCATGCGTCGGCGCAAGACAGTGGCGCCGGCGACTGGCCGCCTCGCTGCAGGTCTTGTCCAGCGCACCCTCTATGCGCTCGCACACCCCGCCAGCTCAGCTGCGCCATGAAGCCGGTATCCGCCGCGCCGGTACCGCCCCGCTGGCCCGGCCACTGCGCGAATGACCGGGCACCGCGACCGCCGTTCGAAAGCATCTGTACCCCCCACCCCGCTGTCGCACATCACTCAAACAGCCCAACGACTGCACTGCCCACCGGCAACGGGGCACGATGAACGCGGCGTGCAGTGTCGGAGCCCACCTCTGCCGCGGGGAAGTGGTAGGAGCGGGCCGTTGGGGCCGGGTTCTCAGGCTCGGGGTGTGGGGGCGAGCCGGATGGTGCGCGGCTGGTGCAGGGCCCGCAGGCGGATCACCGCTCCCCTCTCGGCCGAAGTCGCGCAGCTCATCGCCGAGTCCGGTCCCGGCCGGCGGGCGCGCACGGATGACGGGGAGCCGTACACGACGACCGGCCGTGGCCTGGTGGTGGAGGTCGCGAGCGGTACTACACGGCATGCGACGGTGGCAGTCATGCGGGTCCGTTGACGCGCCAGGTAGTGAAAGGTGCCTCTCCCTCACTAGGAGGGAGAGGTGTCAGCGGCCTTCGCACCTCTGCAATGCGGACAGACCTGGCAAGAACGCTAGCGGTTACCCGATCACGCCGGTAGTTACGCCGGTACTCACGCCGGTACCTACGCCGGTAGTCACGCTGGCACCTACGCCGGTACCAGGGTCGGCCGTGGTCGGGGTTACTCGGTGGTGTGGTCGGGATCGGGGAGTTGGGGCGGGAAGTGCCGCTCCAGAATCTCCGCCCACCGGTGCAAGACGACGAAGCCGGTGGTGTCGGCCTGTGCCTGGACCAGTTCGCTCAGCGCGTCGATGAACGGCTGAGCGGGCGTGCCCGGCTCGATCGCGGCGGCCGCCCGCTGGAGGCGTTCGTGCGCCGCCGGGAAGACGCCCTTGGCCCACGCGTCCTGTTCCCTGACCTGCCGGGAGCCTGCCTCAAGGTTGATCTGCATGATGGTCCACTGCGGACAGTCGGGCGTGTGCCAGGTCTCGATCGGCGATCCAACCCCGAAGCAGACGTTGGCCCGGTCGGGCCAGGCCTGGCAGTCGGGGCACACGTTCCGCTCGGTCTTCGGCGTCTCGCTCATCGCGGCCTTCCTTCCCCGCTTGGAAGGGATGAGCCTGCCATGGTCGATCACAGGCTGACCAGAGCTCGGTTACCGCCGCTCCGCGCTGAGTTACGCAGGTCAGGGAGGAGGTTACCCAGTCTGGGTAAGTGCACTACCTCGGACCATGCGCTCAGTCAGGGGCGGTCTGGCGCTGGTGCCCCGGGGCTAACGTGATCTCCGTGTGCTGCGCTCGGATCGAGAGCGGCAATCCCGCAGCCTTGCGGGCTCTGCGGTAGGTCAGTGCCCACCCCATCTCGTACCTGGGGGTTTCGTCGGAGTCGTTCTGCTCCACCCGCCACCACAGCCAGCCGAACGGGTGCGAACGCCGCTCCGCGAAGGGAGCCATGAAGGCGTAGGCCGGCAGACCTGCGGCCCGGGTCAGGGTCGTAGCCGCGTCCCGGGCGCTGCTGAGCCTGATGAGGTCCTGCCGCGTGTCTGTCCGCGCCTTCTGCGCGAGCCCCCGGTAGACGGCGGCCACGAACCACACGATGCCGACCACACCGAGCGCGATGAGCAGAAGCCAACCTGTGCTCATCGTGCGGTCTCTGCGGGTTCGAGGGCGGTACCCAGCGGGATCACGGCTACCGGCTCCCACGTCATGCGCCATCCGCCAAGATCGTCGTCAAGCGCCCATTTCACATCTAGCAGGTGCACGCGGTCCACGTGCAGGCTGGCCCGCCGTGGCGTGATCTTGTTGCGCAGTGCACTGCTGAGTGGATCAGATGAGGCGACGCGGTAGCTGTAGCCGAGAGAGATGTGCGGGCGCCCGCCAGAATGCTGCAAAGCCGCCTCTCCCCGGGTCTTGCGGATCGCTGCCCTGATCCGCTCGATGACGGTCAGCACCTCGTCATCCGGCCACACGTCCAGTACGGCCCCCGCGACCGTCGCCAGGGGTGGCCCTGCTTCCGTCGTGAAAGGAGCCAGGTCCGCCAACTCTGCGTGCAGGGCGTCCGCGAGGTCCGCGCGTGCGGCCTGGTCGTACTCGCCCGAGGGGGCGTCAGCGAGCATTTCCCCGGTCAGGTGCAGCAACCCGGCATCGCCATCGCCGCCATACTGCGGGTCGACCGGATGGCCGGCCAGCAACGGCCCGCACGCCTTCGCCATCGCCAGTAGGTCATCATCCACACCGGGCCGCGGCAGCACGTACACGTGCAAGGCCCGCAGCCCGTCCACCCATTGGCGTCCTTGGAACTGCGGTACGAACGGTTCCACCAGATCCCTCCCCGCTTCTGGCTACGTCGGCGAGTTGGGGAGCCGTTTCGATGTGACTGCGGGAGTCACTCGCTGACCGAGTTTGCGCTGTCAGTTTGTTTTGACGCCAGTTGAGGGCTTGCGGTGGGAACGTGGGGTGTGCTTATCCCGCTGGGGGCCTCGTGGGGAACTCGCAGTCGAAGGTCGATCTGTACGCCGCGATCCGTCAGGATCACCGGTTGGGTATGTCGCTTCGGGCGTTGCAGCGCAGGCACAACGTGACGTGGAGGACAGTCCGGCGGGCGCTGGACGGGCAGTGGCCGGAGCCGCGGAAGCGACAGCGGCGCAAAGAGTCCCGGCTTGATCCCTACAAGCCGCTGATCGACGGGATGCTGCGGGCGGACCTGGACGCTCCGCCCAAGCAGCGGCACACAGCTCAGCGGATCTTCGACCGGCTGGTCGAGGGGCACGAGGCGGAGAACATCTCGTATCCCATGGTCCGGGTCTATGTGAAGGAGCGGCGCAAGGAGATCCGCCGACAGGCCGGGGTGGCGCCGGAAGCGATGTTCGTGCCGCAGACGCATCTGCCGGCGGCGGAGGCGGAGGTCGATTTCGGCGATGTACACATCGTGCTGGCTGGGGTGCCGACGCGGGTCTATCTGTTTTCGCTGCGGTTGTCGTACTCGGGCAAGGCGGTCCACCGGGTGTTCGCTTCCTGCGGCCAGGAGGCCTTCTTCGAAGGCCACGTGCACGCCTTCCGGGTGCTGGGCGGGATCCCGCGCGGCCGGATCCGCTACGACAACCTGCGGGCTGCGGTCGAGCGGGTCCTCGGGTTCTCCCGGGCAAGGGTGGAGACCGAACGTTGGACGGCATTCCGATCGCACTGGGGCATCGACGCGTTCTACTGCCGTCCGGGCATCGAGGGAGCTCACGAGAAGGGCGGGGTCGAGGGGCAGATCGGCTACTTCCGGCGCAACCACTTCGTCCCCGTCCCCGAGGTCGGCTCGCTGGCCGAGCTGAACGCCCTGGTCGATGCTTGGGACCTGGCTGACGAGGGCCGCCGTCTACGCTCGCGCACCCGCTCCATCGGCGAGAACTTCGCCCAGGAACAGCCGCTGCTGCGGCCGCTGCCCTGCGAGGTGTTCGAGACAGGGCGGTGGTTCGCCCCGCGAGTCGACCGCTTCGGGCAGATCACCGTTCGCAGCAACGCCTACTCAGTGCCGGTCCGGTTCATCGGCCGCCAGTTGCGAGTCCTGTTGCACGCCAATGACCTCGTTGTCTACGACGGCCGCACCGAGGTGGCCCGTCACGAACGGCTCAGCGGCCGCGGCGGCTCCCGCCTGGTCTTGGACCACTACCTGGAGGCTCTGCTGCGCAAGCCCGGGGCGTTCCCCGGCTCGACGCCGCTGGAGCAGGCCCGCTCGGCCGGCCGCTTCACTCCCGTCCACGACAAATGGTGGGCTGCCGCCCGCGCCGCACACGGCGAGGCCGCCGGCACTCGCGCGCTGATCGAAGTGCTGCTGCTGGCCCGGCACATGGAACACGAACACGTCGTCGCCGGACTCGCCGCCGCGCACCGGGCCGGGGCCCTGACCGCGGACGCAGTTGCCTTGGAGGCCCGCAAAGTCGCCGAAGGCGACAA
Source organism: Streptomyces sp. NPDC003379 (assembly GCF_053589195.1). Lineage (NCBI taxonomy): Bacteria > Bacillati > Actinomycetota > Actinomycetes > Kitasatosporales > Streptomycetaceae > Streptomyces > Streptomyces sp. NPDC003379. The sequence goes on from NZ_JBSFRK010000069.1 coordinate 26,093, forward strand.
CGGCGAGATCCCGACGCCGTCCCACACCACGACGCGCACTGCGGACTCGGCGGCCACGGTGACGTTCCTGTCCGACTGGAAGCTGTCCCATCTCCCGCCCGACACCCGGCCGCCGCCCTCGGTGGCCCACTACGACCAACTCCTCAATCGTCACGTCCGCCCAGAGCGGCGGGAGAAAGAGGGATCATGAGCCCACGCAAGCGCGGACTGACCGAAGAAGCCGCCACCGCCTCGATCGACCAGGCATGCCGCATGCTCCGGCTGCCGTCGATCCGCCAGCAGTTCCCCGAGCTGGCTGATGGCGCCGCTCGTGATCAGATGTCGTATCGCGCTTTCCTCGCTGAACTGTTGATGACCGAGTGCGACGATCGGGCCCGACGTCGTTCGGAGCGCCGGATCAAGGCCGCCTCCTTCCCCCGGGACAAAAGCCTGCGGGCCTTCGACTTCGAGGCCAACCCCAGCGTCGACCCGGCCACCGTCAACACCCTCGCCACCTGCGAATGGGTCAAGAAGGGCGAACCGCTCTGCCTGATCGGCGACTCCGGGACCGGAAAGTCCCACCTGCTGATCGCTCTGGGCACCGAGGCCGTGATGAACGGCTACCGGGTCCGCTACGTCCTGGCCACCAAGCTCGTCAACGAGCTGGTCGAGGCCGCTGACGACAAGCAGCTGACCAAGACCATCGCCCGCTACGGGCGCGTCGATCTTTTATGCATCGATGAGCTGGGCTGTGCGCCACGAGGCGCTGATGGATCTCGCGGGATGAGAGGCCCGCCGCCGGTCCTCGCAGGGACCGGTTGAAGCTGGAGGCAGGC
>NZ_JBSFRK010000070.1:0-26447 GCF_053589195.1 Streptomyces sp. NPDC003379
ACTCTTTCGTGTCCGACTTCCTCGGTGCCTTTCCGGTTCCCGCTCCGGCCTTTCGGCTTTCGCGTTTCCCTTTCCGGCGGTTCCGACTTTATCAGGTCTCATTCGACTCTCTGACCACGGCCACCGCAGACATGCGGAACCAGACTCAGGGATAAGATCTGACGTGAAGGATGTCGCCGAGCCAAGACGCTTGGCTGCGTCCCACGGCCTCAGGCAGAGTTCGACTCTACATCGACTCCAGGGCAGGCGCAAATCGTTTGTGCTGCGCCCCTACGTCCGTCAACCGGGATCTCTCGTGCGGAACCGGGACTTCTTATGACTTACCCTTCTGAGCAGCGCGTCGTCCAGGACAGGTAGCGACGGCGGCTACGAATCTCCACCCCCTGGGAGGCTTGCCATGACCAGCGTTTCGTCCCCGCTTGCCGGACGCGCCATTGGGCTCTCTGCAGTACCGGATCCCGTCTTCTCGGGTGCCATGGTGGGCCCTGGCACGGCCATTGATCCCGTGCGCGAGGCCTCCGAGGCCGTCTCTCCCGTGGACGGCATCATCGTCTCCCTCCATCCCCACGCCTTCGTGGTGGTCGACGCTGAGGGCCACGGCGTTCTGACGCACCTCGGCATCGACACCGTTCAGCTCAACGGCGAGGGCTTCGAGCTCCTCGTCAACAAGGGCGACACCGTGCAGCGCGGCCAGTCCGTGGTGCGCTGGAACCCGGCCGCCGTCGAGGCCGCCGGCAAGTCCCCCGTGTGCCCGGTCGTGGCGCTCGAGGCCACGGCCGAGTCCCTCTCCGAGCTGGTCGAGGACGGCGATGTGAAGGCCGGCGACGCTCTCTTCGGCTGGAAGTGACGGCATCGCCGTCGCTGACGGCAGGTAGGACAACCAACGCGGCGGCTGGTGCCGCCGCACTATCGGAGACGGGTGAGATGGAGACAACGCTGCGAGGCGTCGGTGTGAGCCACGGTGTGGCGATCGGCGAGGTTCGGCACATGGGGACGGCGGTTCTCGAGCCGCCGGCCAAGCAGATTCCCGCGGAGGAGGCGGAGCGCGAACAGGGGCGCGCTCGCCAGGCCGTGGAAGCTGTGGCGGCCGACCTGAACGCCCGGGGCCATCTGGCCGGTGGCGAGGCGCAGGCGGTGCTCGAGGCGCAGGCCATGATCGCTCAGGACCCGGAGCTCATGTCCGACGTCGACCGGCGCATCACCGTCGGCAGCACGGCCGAGCGCGCCGTCTACGACGCGTTCTCCCACTACCGCGAACTGCTGGCCGGTGCCGGCGAGTACATGGCCGGTCGTGTGGCGGACCTCGACGACGTGCGGAATCGCATCGTCGCGCGTCTGCTGGGCGTGCCGATGCCGGGCGTTCCGGACAGCGACGAGCCGTACGTACTGATCGCGCGGGACCTGGCGCCCGCGGACACCGCTCTGCTCGACCCGGCTCTGGTGCTCGGCTTCGTCACGGAAGAGGGCGGGCCCACCAGCCACAGCGCGATCCTCGCGCGTGCGCTCGGAGTGCCGGCCATCGTCGCGCTGCCGGGTGCCGGGGAGCTCGTCGAGGGCACGGTCGTCGCTGTCGACGGCAGCACCGGTGAGATCTTCGTGAACCCGAGCATGGAGAAGCGGGAGCGGCTTCAGGCCGCCGCTGCGGAGCGCAAGGCGACGCTGGCCGCGTCGACCGGGCCGGGTGCGACGTCCGACGGGCACAAGGTTCCGCTCCTTGCCAACGTCGGCGGTCCCGCCGATGTGCCTGCCGCCGTCGAGGCGGGGGCCGAGGGTGTCGGTCTCTTCCGTACCGAGTTCCTCTTCCTGGACGACAGCACCAAGGCGCCGTCCGAGGAGAAGCAGGTCGAGGCGTACCGCAAGGTGCTGGAGGCGTTCCCCGAGGGCCGTGTCGTCGTGCGTGTGCTGGATGCCGGCGCCGACAAGCCGCTGGACTTCCTGACGCCGACCGACGAGCCGAACCCTGCGCTGGGCGTGCGGGGTCTGCGGGCGCTGCTCGACCACCCGGAGGTGCTGCGCACGCAGCTGACCGCGCTGGCCAAGGCCGCCGAGGGGCTGCCGGTGTACCTCGAGGTCATGGCTCCCATGGTCGCGGACCGGACCGACGCCAAGGCCTTCGCCGACGCCTGCCGTGAGGCCGGGCTGCAGGCGAAGTTCGGCGCGATGGTCGAGATCCCGTCGGCGGCGCTGCGGGCGCGCTCGATCCTTCAGGAGGTCGAGTTCCTTTCGCTGGGCACCAACGACCTCGCGCAGTACGCCTTCGCGGCCGACCGGCAGGTGGGCGCTGTGTCCCGGCTGCAGGACCCGTGGCAGCCCGCGCTGCTCGACCTGGTCTCGCTGTCCGCGGAAGCGGCGAGGGCCGAGGGCAAGAGCTGTGGCGTGTGCGGTGAGGCCGCGTCCGACCCGCTGCTCGCCTGTGTGCTGACCGGTCTGGGTGTCACCTCTCTGTCGATGGGCGCGGCGTCCATTCCTTACGTGCGTGCGACGCTCGGCAAGTACACGCTGGCCCAGTGCGAGCGTGCCGCGTTGGCGGCCCGTGCCGCCGACACCGCCGAGGAGGCCCGGAAGGCCGCGCAGGCGGTGCTGTCCGGCGAGTAGCCGTACCGGCTCGTTGTTCCGAGGGGCGTCCCACCGTTTCGGTGGGACGCCCTTTGGCGTTCAGTGCGTGTGTCCCCTGTCCGGCTCGTCTCCTTCGAGGTCGGGTGCCGCGCAGTAGTCGACGCCTGACTCGGGGGCGACGAGCTCGCCGGTGATGGCGTCGGTGCAGTACGCGTCGAAGACCTCGGCCGCGGTGAGGGGCTGGAGCCGTCCGCCGTTCATGCGCCAGCCCTGGACGCGGTCGCGTGTGCCGTCGGCGATGGAGCGGAGCACCATGCCGGCCGCGCGGTGGGTGGCGATGCCGACCGCGAGGACCGTGGCGAACTCCAGGGCCTCGGTCTCGTCGAGTCGGGCGCTGCCGTCGGCGTCGATTTCTACGTGCAGGACGGCGAGGAGGGTCTCGGGTTCGGAGGGCACGCTGCACACCAGGTGCCGGATGCCGGGGCCCGAGGTGTCGAGGGCTCGGGTGATCAGTTCCGAGGCGCGGGCGAACGCGGCTCGTCCGATGTCCTCGCCGCAGGTGGCGCAGGTGCCGCTGCGGGCGAGCACCATCGTCGCGTACTCCCAGGTGGCCTGGCGGACCGCCTCGTCGACGAGGTCGGGGAGGAGGTCGGTGAGGGGCTGGCCCTCGTAGGGCACGGTGGGGCCGCCCGATGCCAGTTCGGCGGTGAAGCGGGTGCGGCTGCCGGGGGTGTCGGGGTCCAGGCCGGTGTCCGCGCAGTACTCCTCGTACTCCTCGGGGTCGAAGAGGGTGATGGTGGTGTGCCTGCCCTGGGAGGCGAGGGTTTTCAGCAGGGCTTCGACCTGCTGGAGGTAGGTCTCGTGGTCGTCGAAGGTGAAGGTGCGGTAGCGACGCATCGCCGCGAAGTCCTCCTCGTCGGCCAGCAGGCCGATGGTTCCGGCGACTTCGCGGCGCAGAGCGCGTCGCATGGTGTCGGTTCGGGTGTGCGCCATGATTTCCCCCTGCGCTCAGTCGGTCAATGCTCACTCAGGGTAATCGGAGGCACTGACAACGGGTGCTGAGCTGCGGGGAGAGCAGTCACGTGCGCTTGCGGGCGAGGTCCTCGTAGAAGTGGAGGAGGTCGGGGTTGTCGACCGATCCGGGGTTGACCGCCTTGTTCAGGGGGGTGCCTTGGAGGAGGCGCTTGACGGGGACCTCGATGCGCTTGCCGGTGAGGGTGTGCGGGATGCCGGGGACTTCGACGACCTCGTCGGGGACGTGGCGCGGGGAGAGCTGCTCGCGGATGGTCCGCTTGATGCGGTCGCGCAGGGCGTCGTCGAGGGCCGCGCCGGGGGCGAGGTGGACGAAGAGGGGCATCCAGTAGCCGCCGTCGGGCTGTTCGACGCCGATGACGAGGGATTCCCGGATCTCGGGGAGGCGCTCGACGGCTTCGTAGATGTCGGCGGAGCCCATGCGGACGCCTTGGCGGTTGAGCGTGGAGTCGGAGCGGCCGTGGATGATCACCGAGCCGCGTGAGGTGAGGGTGATCCAGTCGCCGTGGCGCCACACGCCGGGGTAGGTGTCGAAGTAGCTGTCGTGGTAGCGGGTGCCGTCCGGGTCGTTCCAGAAGTGGATGGGCATGGAGGGCATGGGGTTGGTGACGACCAGCTCGCCGACCTCGTCGGTCAGTGGCTTGCCCTGGGGGTCCCAGGACTGGAGGTCGGTGCCCAGGCAGGGCGCCTGGAGTTCGCCGATGTGGACGGGGAGGGTGGGGACGGCTCCCGCGAAGCAGGAGCAGACGTCCGTGCCGCCGCTGACCGATGCCGTCCACAGGCCGCCGGGGGTGTCCGCGAACTCGTCGTGCAGCCAGCGGAAGCCGTCGGGGGGCAGCGGGGAGCCGGTCGTCGCGACGCACTTGACGCGGGAGAGGTCGAAGTCGCGGGCCGGGTGGACGTCCGCCTTGCGGCAGGCCATGACGTACGCGGCGGAGGTGCCGTAGAGGGTGGCTCCGGTGCGTTCGGCGATGCGCCACTGGGCGCCGGTGTCGGGGTAGCCGGGGCTGCCGTCGTACAGGACGATCGTGGTGCCCGTCAGGAGGCCGGAGACGAGGAAGTTCCACATCATCCAGCCGGTGGAGGTGTACCAGAAGAAGCGGTCGTCGGGTCCGAGGTCGCAGTGCAGGCCGAGCTGCTTGAGGTGTTCGACGAGGATGCCGCCCTGGGACTGGACGATCGCCTTGGGCAGGCCGGTGGTGCCGGAGGAGTACAGGACCCACAGGGGGTGGTCGAAGGGCACCGCTTCGAAGACGGGTGCCACGTCGGCCGACGTGAGGGCCGACCACTCCAGGGCGCCCTCGGGGGCGTCGGTGCCGAGCAGCGGGATGTGCACGACCGCGCGGAGGCTGGGCAGTTCGGAGCGGAGTTCGGCGACGGTGTCGCGGCGGTCGTGCTCCTTACCGCCGTAGCGGTAGCCGTCGACGGTGAACAGGACGACGGGCTCGACCTGCTGGAAGCGGTCCAGGACGCTGCGGGCGCCGAAGTCGGGGGCGCAGGAGGTCCAGACGGCTCCGACGGCGGCGGCGGCCAGAAAGGCGACGACGGCTTGCGGGATGTTCGGCAGGTAGCCGCTGACGCGGTCTCCGGGGCGTACGCCGAGGGCGTGCAGTTCCGCGGTCAGGGAGCCGACTTGGCGGCGCAGCTCGGCCCAGGTGACGGGTTGCGGGTCGTGGTTCTCGTCGACATGGAGGAGGGCGGGGGTGTCCGCGCGCGCGGGGTCCTCGGCGGTGCGCAGCGCGTGTTCGGCGTAGTTGAGGGTCGAGCCGGGAAACCACTGGGCGCCAGGCATGGAGCGCTCGCCCAGCACACGCGCGTAGGGAGTCGAGAAGCGGACGTCGAACCAGTCGGTGACGGCCTTCCAGAAGGTCTCAAGGTCGGTCACCGACCAGTGGTGCAGCGCTTCGTAGCCCCCGTCGGCCGGGGCGCCGTAGCGCTCGGCGGCCCAGGCCTGGAACCGGGTGACCTGCGCTGCGGCGATCCTCTCCGGGCTCGGCTGCCAGAGCGGCGCGGGGTTCGCTGAGGACGTCATGGGGCGGCTCCCGGGCTGTACGCGTCGTATGCGTGTGGAGTGCGCACGTGCTGGGTGTGCGCGTGAACACGGCTGAAAGGGACGATGCCATGTGATCGACTCCCGCACCAGGGTGTTCCGCACACAGTCAGCGGGTCGCTCATGTGTCGTCGCCCCAGGTGAACGGCAGTTGAACGACACACACGCGCGGCGTTTTCGGTGGCAGGGTGAGCAGTATGAACGGTCGTGACCTGGTGCGTTCGGTGAAGGCGGTCGGGATGGTCGGCACGGCGCAGGGGTTGCGCACGGTGCGCTCCTCGTGGCGCAGGTGGCGGGCGGACGTGACGGGGCTGGCTCCTCGGCGTGCCGAGCGTGCGCGCGTGCCCGGCCCTGTGACGCGGGTGGAGCCGGGGCCCGGTGGTGGTGTGGTGCGGTTCGCCCGGTCCGAGCTGCGGGTGCGGGTGACGGCCGGTGGGGCGGTCTTCTGGGGGTGGGACGGTGCGGAGCCGGAGCCTTCGTACGCGCTGCGGTGCGGGAGCCCGGAGCCGGATCCGCGGGCGGTCCTGGAGCCCGACAAGGAGGGCGGCTGGCGGGTGGTGTCGGAGCGCGTGACGGTGGTGGTGTCGCGTCAGGGCTCCGTCGAACTGCGCACGCCCGGTGGCGTGATGCTGCGGCGTGATCTGCCGCCGCGTTGGTGGGAGCCGGCCGAGGGGGGCGCGGCTCGCTGGGTGCAGCGGTCGGAGGTGTCGGCGGACGCGCGCTTCTTTGGACTCGGTGGGCGGTCCTGCGGGCCCCGGTTGCGGAACGGGACGTACCGGTTGTGGAACACCGATCCGGGCGGTTCTTTCGGGCCCGGGGACGATCCGCTGTACATCACCATGCCGGTGCAGGTGGTGGTGGCCGACGCCGGTACGCATCTGGTCTTCCACGACAACACGTGGGAGGGCGACGTGTCGGTGCGTGAGGGCGAGGAGGGGGCGGGGTCGGGTCACGACCGGGCGGGCTCGTGCGAGGTGCGGATGGACGGTGGGCCGCTGCGGTGCTGGGCGATGGTCGGCACTCCCGCGCGCGTGCTGCACACCTGGGCGTCGCTCACGGGTCCGCCGGCGCTGCCGCCTTCGTGGGCGCTGGGTCACCATCACGCGCGGTGGGGGTTCGGCAGTGAGGAGGAGGTGCGGCGGATCGTCGCGGGCTATCAGGAGCACGGGCTGCCGCTGGACGCCGTCCATCTCGACATCGACCACTACGAAGCGCACCAGGTGTTCACGGTCGACAAGGAGCGCTTCCCGAAGCTGCCGCAGTTCGCGGACGAGTTGCGCAGGGCGGGAATCCGGCTCGTCTCGATCGTCGATCCGGCGGTGAAGGCCGGGCCGGGCGTCGAGCTGTACGACAGGGGGGTGGCTGCCGATGCTTTTGTGCGGGACGCGGCGGGGCGGCCGGTGCGTGGTGTCGTATGGCCCGGGGAGGCGGTGTATCCGGACTTCACCGACCCACGCGCGCGGGAGTGGTGGGGCCGTCTGTACGAGGAGCGGCTCGACCAGGGGTTCGCGGGGTTCTGGCACGACATGAACGAGCCGGTGTCGTTCGCGGCGTTCGGTGAGGCGACGCTGCCCCGTTCGGCGCGGCACTCCCTGGAGGGGCGTGGTGGCGATCACCGGGAGGCCCACAACGTGTACGGCCTGATGATGGCCCGCGCGGGCTACGAAGGGCTGCGGGCGCTGCTTCCTGAGGAGCGGCCCTTCTTGTTCTCGCGTTCTGGATGGGCGGGGATGCAGCGTTACGGAGGGACGTGGTCCGGCGATGTGTCCACGGGCTGGCCAGGGCTGCGGGCATCGCTGTCGCTGGTGTTGGGGCTCGGGCTGTGCGGTGTGCCGTATTCGGGGCCCGATGTGGGCGGGTTCGACGGCAGCCCCTCTCCGGAGCTGTATCTGCGGTGGTTCCAACTCGGGGCGTATCTGCCGCTGTTCCGTACGCATGCGGCGATCGGGGCCGGGCGGCGTGAGCCCTGGGAGTTCGGTGCGGAGGTGCTGGGGCACGCGCGCGTGGCGCTCGTCGAACGCAGGCGGTTGCTGCCGTACTTCGTCACGCTCGCCCAGTTGGCTCGGCGCACGGGTGCGCCTTATGTGCGGCCCCTGTGGTGGGGCTGTCCCGAGGACAGGGCGCTGCGCGACTGCGAGGACGCGTTTCTGCTCGGGGACGCTCTGCTGGTGGCGCCGGTCCTGGGGAGCGGCGCGCGGGCGCGGGCGGTGCGGCTGCCGCCGGGACGCTGGTACGACACGGCGACCGGGAAGGCGTACGAAGGGCCCGGGCAGGTGCTCGTGGACGCGCCTCTGTCGCGGATCCCGGTGCTTGCGCGCGCGGGCGCGGTGCTGCCGGTGCGGGGGCGCGACGGTGGCCTTGAGCTGGAGGCGTGGGCGCCGACCGAGGGGCGTACGGGCGGGGGCCTCGTGATCGCCGACGCCGGTGATGGATGGGAGGAGGCGGAGGTCGAGAGGTTCACGACGCGGTGGAGCGGGGGGCGTGTGGTCGTGGAGAGGACCGGTGGCGAAGGTGGGCGCGCGCCGGGACGGCCGGTGCGGGTGCGGGGGGTCGCCGGGTGAGGCGTGCTTCCCTGTTCCTCCGCTGCCCTGTCCCGCTGCTGCGCGGCGGATCTCTCCCAGCCACACGCCCCGAACCCCGGACCCCGCATCGAGACTCCGTAGGTCAGATGTACCGGCCCTCGAACCACGCGCGTGCCGCCAGTGTGTGGAGCGGGAAGGCGAGTTCGTCGGGGCGGCGCAGTACGTCCCAGCCCTCGGTCTCGTCCGTCGGCACGGAGGCCGGCAGGTCGGCGGCCGGGCGTTCGGGGAGGAGGCCGAAAAGCAGGAGGTACCCGTCGGGGTCGCTCGCGGCGTCGATCAGGCGGACGTCGCGGCTCTGGGCGCTGATGCCGGTCTCCTCCTTGAGCTCGCGCACGACCGCGTGCCGCCAGTCCTCCCTGTCATCGACGAAACCGCCGGGCAGGGCGATACCTCCGAGGGCGGGAGCGATGGTGCGGGTCACGACGACCAGGCCGGTGCCCTGTGTGTCGTACACGGGCTGGAGGGCCACCGCCACGGGGAGCGGGTTGCGGTAGGCCACGGCTCCGCAGGCGGCGCAGGTGCGGGGCCAGCCGGAGGGCAGGTCTTCGTAGGACGCTCCGCAGCTCGAACAGTGGGAGCCGGGAGCGGAGTTGGCGAGGTGCGGGGATGCGGACACGCCGCGGACTGTATCCGATCGCCGCGGCGCCGGTCTTCCCTGGTCGGCGGTGCTGCTGATAGACGCAGGGGCATGACAGCATTTGCCCCCGTTCTGCGGAACCTCGCCGTCACCGCCGCCGCTCTGCTGGCCGTGGTGGCCGTCCCCTCCCCCGCGCAAGCGAAGCCGGAGCCGAAGGCTCCGGAGGAGTTCGTGGCACTGCGTGACGTCGACCCGACGATCATCCAGGAGATGCGGTACGTGACGCCGCACAACTTCGTGGGCGAACCCATCGACGGCTACAAGAAGCCGATGTGCATCCTCACCGAGCCCGCGGCGAAGGCGCTGCACAAAGCGCAGCGGTCGCTTCTGCGCAAGGGCTACTCCCTGAAGGTGTACGACTGCTACCGGCCACAGCGGGCCGTGGACCACTTCGTGCGGTGGGCCGAGGATCTGGGCGACGAGCGCATGAAGGCGGAGTTCTATCCCCGTGTCGACAAGTCGCGGTTGTTCGCCGACGGTTACATCGCGGAGAAGTCCGGGCACAGCCGGGGGTCGACGGTGGATCTGACTGTGGTGAGGCTTCCGGCGGTGCCGACCCGGTCGTACGTCCCGGGGGAGCCGCTCACGCCGTGCTACGGGCCTCGGAGCGAGCGGTTCCCGGACAACTCCGTCGACATGGGGACGGGGTTCGACTGCTTCGACACGCTGTCGCACACGGATGATCCCCGCATCTCGGGCAAGCAACGGGCCCATCGCGAGCTCCTGAGGGACGCGCTGGTCAAGACGGGCTTCGTCAATCTCCCTGAGGAGTGGTGGCACTTCACCTACAAGCCCGAGCTCTTTCCCGACACCTACTTCGACTTCCCGGTGTCGCGCAGGTCGCTGACGGGGCGCTGAAAGGCGGCGCGTCACGTACAGGAGGGCGACCGGAACCACCCCCGTCGGCCCCGGTCGCCCTCTCCGATACTCGGACGCGAAAGCGGGCTGTCCGGTTCTCTCCGGCGCCGCCCTCCGCTGTCCTCGGACTCCGTAGTCTCCGGCCTCCGCTCCCCCTGACGAAATCCGGTTGCCCGTGGCACACTTCTGACAGGTCGTCAGATATCGTCGGATACGCAGCGTCGCCCTGGAGGAGCCATGTCGCGTACGCGCACACCCGTAGTGGCCGACTGGTTCGCCGGAGACGGTGAGAGCTTCCGTCTGCTGGGGACGCGCTGCTCGGCGTGCACCTGCGTCTTCTTCCCGCGCGAGGACCGCTTCTGCCGCAATCCCGGATGCGCGGGCGGGGAACTCATCGAGGTGCCGCTGTCACGCCGCGGGCGCGTCTGGTCGTACACCGACGGGCGTTATCGCCCACCCGCGCCCTATGTCTCGGACCCGGAACTTCCCTGGCAGCCCTACACGTTGATCGCTGTGGAGCTGGCGGCGGAGCGCATGGTGGTGCTCGGGCAGGCGGCTCCCGGCGTCTCGGTCACCGACCTGGAGGTCGGCATGGAGGTGGAGGTCGTCCCCGGTGTGCTCAACGAGGACGGCGGGACGACATGGACGACATGGCACTGGCGGCCCCTGGGGGTGAGCGCATGACCGGCGAGGTGGCGGTGCTCGGCGCGGGCATGCATCCCTGGGGCAAGTGGGGGCGCGGCTTCGTCGAGTACGGAGTGGTGGCGGCGCGCGCGGCCCTCGCGGACGCCGGGGTCGACTGGCGGGACGTGGGCTCGATCGTCGGCGCGGACACCGTCCGGGGCGGCTATCCGGGGTATGTCGCCGGGGCCACGTTCGCCAAGGCGCTCGGCTGGCAGGGGGCGCGGGTCGCGAGTGTGTACGCGGCGTGCGCGTCCGGCGCCCAGGCCATCGCCGCCGCGCGTACGCAGATCCTCGCGGGCATGGCCGACGTGGTCCTGGTGGTCGGCGCCGACGCTGCCCCCAAGGGGTTCTTCCGGCCCGCCGGCGGTGACCGGCCCGACGACCCCGACTGGCTGCGGTTCCGGGTGCTCGGAGCGACCAATCCCGCGTACTTCGGGCTCTACGCGCGCCGCCGGATGGCCGTGCACGGCGACACACTGGAGGACTTCGCCCAGGTCAAGGTGAAGAACGCGGCGGCGGGCGCCCTCAACGCGAACGCCCGCTACCGCAAGGCCGTCACGGCCGAGGAGGTCGCCGCATCGGCCGTCGTCGCCGATCCGCTGCGGCTGCTCGACATCTGCGCCACCTCGGACGGGGCGGCGGCCCTGGTGCTCTCCAGCATGGAGTTCGCGCGACGCCACGGCACGCCGGGCCCGGTGCGCATCCGCGCGGTGTCCACGGTGACGCCGACGTATCCGACCACGGTGCTTGACCTGCCGGACATCGCCACGGACTCCGCGGCGGCCGTGGACCCCGCCGACAGGACGTTCCGTGCGTCCATCGCGCGAGCGGCGTACGAAGAAGCGGGCATAGGCCCCGATGACGTGTCCCTGGCCGAGGTGTACGACCTGTCCACCGCTCTGGAACTGCAGTGGTACGAGGACCTCGGACTCTGCGCCGAGGGGGACGGTGTCAAGCTGCTGCGCGACGGGGTGACGTCCGCGGGCGGGCGCATACCCGTGAACACCAGCGGGGGGCTCGCTTCCTTCGGAGAGGCCGTTCCGGCCCAGGCGATCGCTCAAGTATGCGAGATAACGTGGCAGTTGAGAGGGGCGGCCGGGGCACGGCAGGTGGCGGGCGCGCGCGTGGGCATCACAGCGAACCAGGGTCTTTTCGGCCACGGTTCCTCGGTCGTCGCGGTGCGTTGATCCACTCCGGGGGGCGCCCCGGAGGAAGGCGTCACACCGGTTAACCGTTGCCGTCCGCGACCTTGACGCTCCATCACCACCGGTGAACACTTCCGGGTGTCAGTCGGCGTCGCCGCACCTCGGCTCCACGCGCGCCCAGAGCCTCTGTGCGCGCGAAGGGTCCACACGAAGGGCCTGCTCAACAGGTCATCCCCCAGGGGCGATGCGACTGCCACGGCACGCTCGTCATGGACGCCGGGCGGGGCGCGGGAGACTCCCTGCCTCCGGCTGCGGCAGCCGGTCGTATCCAGGCAGTAGTCGTGGGAAACGCACCCTGCACGGAGTACCGGGGCGGACCGCCCCGGGCGAGGGCCTAGGAGCCGCCATGTACTCGAATGGGGACATCTTCGTCGGTGAGGTCATCGGCACCGCGATTCTGATACTGCTCGGCGCCGGCGTGTGCGCCGCCGTCACGCTCAGCCACTCGAAGGCGAAGGCCTCCGGATGGGTCGTCATCGCCTTCGGATGGGGCTTCGGCGTGCTCGCGGGCGCCTACACCGCCGGGCCGCTCTCCGGCGGCCATCTCAATCCGGCCGTCACGCTCGGCATCGCCATCGACACCGGGAAGTGGGACAAGGCCTGGATCTATGTGCTCGGGCAGATGGTCGGCGCGATGCTCGGCGCCGTCCTCGCGTATCTCGTGTATCTCGCGCAGTTCAACGCCAATGTGACGCGGGGCGTGAAGGACAAGGTGACCAGCGCGCACGAACCGACGCCGACGCTCGGCATCTTCTCCACCATCCCGGAGATCCGGAACCCGGTCGCGAACGTCATCACCGAGGTCATCGCAACCATCGCGCTGGTACTGCCGATCCTCGCCTTCGGGCTCACCGAGGGGCTCGGCGAGTCCGGCACGCAGACGCTGATTGTGGCGTTCCTCGTCGTCGGCATCGGCCTCTCCCTCGGCGGCCCCACGGGTTACGCCATCAACCCGGCGCGCGACCTCGGTCCGCGCATCGTGCACGCCTTCCTGCCGATCCCCAACAAGGGCACGTCCGACTGGAGCTACGCCTGGGTTCCGGTGGCCGGACCGCTGATCGGCGGAGCCCTCGCGGGCCTCATCTACAACGCAGCCTTCTGAGTCTTCTCATCAAGGGGTAGCCATGCCGGACAGCTCCGAGAAATTCGTCGCCGCCATCGACCAGGGCACCACCTCCAGCCGCTGCATCATCTTCGACCAGGACGGCGCGATCGTCGCCGTGGACCAGCGCGAGCACCGCCAGATCTTCCCCAAGCCCGGCTGGGTGGAGCACGACGCCACCGAGATCTGGTCGAAGGTGCAGGCGGTGGTGGCGGGGGCGATCGCCAAGGCCGGACTCCGCGCCGACCAGGTGAGCGCGCTCGGCATCACCAACCAGCGCGAGACGACGGTCCTGTGGGACCGCGCCACGGGCAAGCCCGTGCACAACGCGATCGTGTGGCAGGACACCCGCACCTCGGGGCTCTGCAACGAACTGGGCGGCGCGGACGGCCAGGACCGCTTCCGCGAGCAGACGGGGCTGCCCCTCGCGAGCTACTTCTCCGGGCCCAAGGCGGCCTGGCTGCTCGACAACGTGCCGGGGCTGAGGGCGCGCGCCGAGCGGGGCGAGATCGCCTTCGGAACCATCGACTCCTGGCTGATCTGGAACCTCACGGGCGGCATCGACGGCGGCAAGCACGTCACCGACGTCACCAACGCGGGCCGCACCATGCTGATGAACCTCCAGACGCTCCAGTGGGACCAGTCGATCCTGTCGGCGATGAACGTCCCCGAGGCGGTCCTGCCGGAGATCAGGTCGTCGTCCGAGGTCTACGGCACGGCCGTGGGGCAGCTCTCCGGAGTGCCCGTCGCCTCGGCGCTCGGCGACCAGCAGGCGGCCGTCTTCGGGCAGGCCTGCTACGACACGGGTTCGGCGAAGAACACGTACGGCACGGGCAGCTTCCTGCTGCTCAACACCGGCAACAGGCCCGTTCCCTCGAAGAACGGGCTGCTCACGACCATGGGCTACAAGATCGGCTCCGAGGCGCCCGTGTACTGCCTGGAGGGGTCCATCGCGATCACCGGCGCCCTGGTGCAGTGGTTCCGCGACCAGCTCGGCATCATCCGCAGCGCGGACGAGATCGAGACCCTCGCGGCGAGCGTGGACGACAACGGCGGCGCGTACATCGTGCCCGCGTTCTCCGGCCTGTACGCGCCGTACTGGCGCTCGGACGCGCGTGGTGTCGTCACGGGGCTCACCCGGTACGTCACCAAGGCCCACCTCGCGCGCGCGGTCCTGGAGGCCACCAGCTGGCAGACCCGTGAGGTCGTCGACGCCATGTACCAGGACTCGGGGGTGCGGATCACCACCCTCAAGGTGGACGGCGGCATGACCAAGAACAATCTGCTGATGCAGCACCAGGCGGATGTCCTCGGGGTGCCGGTGATTCGCCCCAAGGTCTCCGAGACGACGTGCCTGGGCGCCGCGTACGCGGCCGGGCTCGCGACCGGCGTGTGGAACGACCTCGACGAGCTGAAGGCGCACTGGCAGCAGGACGTCGAGTGGTCGCCGCGGATGGACGCGGCCACGCGCGACAAGGAGTCCCGCAACTGGCACAAGGCGGTGGAGCGGAGCTTCGGCTGGCTGGAGGACGGCGAGGGCTGAGCCGAGCAGAGCTGCGGCCCGTACCCCGGTCGGCGGGGGTACGGGCCGTGGGCGGCCACGAGTCCTTCCGGTTACGTGGTCGCGGGCTCCCTGGCCGCCGCGGCCGCCGCCATCGCGTGTTCGACGACGCCGATGAGGACCTCCTTGACGGACTCGCGGTCGCGCGCGTCGCAGAGCACGATGGGCACCGTGTCGTCGAGGTCGAGCGCCTGGCGGACGGCCTCGGCGGGGTAACGGGAGGCGCCCTCGAAGCAGTTGACGCCCACGACGAAGGGTATGGAGCGCCGCTCGAAGTAGTCGACGGCGGCGAAGCAGTCCTCCAGGCGGCGGGTGTCGGCGAGGACCACGGCGCCGAGCGCCCCCGTCGCCAGCTCGTCCCAGAGGAACCAGAAGCGGTCCTGGCCCGGGGTGCCGAAGAGGTACAGGACGAGGTCGTCGCGCAGGGTGATGCGGCCGAAGTCCATGGCCACGGTGGTGGTGTGCTTGCCCGCGACACCGCGCGTGTCGTCGATGGGCCGGCCGGCCTCACTGAGGGTCTCCTCCGTACGCAGCGGCTTGATCTCGCTGACCGCGCCGACGAGGGTCGTCTTGCCGACGCCGAAGCCTCCGGCCACCAGGATCTTCAGCGTGACCGGCTCGACGGGGGCCTTGCCGCGCTCAGAACGCCTGAAGATCATCGCTCACTTCTCCTGGATCGGTACCTGCATCAGTGGTGTCGCGCGGGGCCGGTCCGTATCCGCCGCCGCCGGGGGTTTCGATCACGAGTACGTCGCCGGGGCCCAGGTCGGCCGAGTCGCTGCCGCCGAGCTCCAGGACGGTGCCGTCCGCGCGCTCCACGCGGCCCGCGCCGAGCGCGCCGGGGGCACCGCCCGCCATGCCGTACGGCGCGACCCTGCGGTGCTGGGCCAGGGTGGACACCGTCATCGGCTCGCGGAAGCGGATGCGGCGCACTCCCCCGTCACCGCCGCGCCACCTCCCGCCGCCGCCACTGCCCCGCCGCACGGCGAACTCCTCCAGGACGACGGGCAGCCGCCACTCCAGGACTTCAGGGTCGGTGAGACGCGAGTTGGTCATGTGGGTCTGCACGACGGACGCCCCGTGGAAGCCTTCGCCCGCCCCGGACCCGGAGGCCACCGTCTCGTAGTACTGGTGGCGGGCGTTGCCGAAGGTGACGTTGTTCATCGTCCCCGAGCCCTCGGCCTGCACACCGAGCGCGGCGTAGAGCGCTCCGGTGATCGCCTGTGAGGTCTCCACGTTCCCCGCGACGACGGCGGCCGGCGGCTCGGGTGCGAGCAGGGAGCCGGGTGGCACGATGATGCGCAGGGGGCGCAGACAGCCGTCGTTGAGCGGGATGTCGTCGTCGACGAGGGTACGGAAGACGTAGAGGACCGCCGCGTTGACGACCGCGTAGGGCGCGTTGAAGTTCGTGGCGAGCTGAGGGGACGTACCGGTGAAGTCGACGGTCGCGGAGCGTTCCTCGCGGTCCACGGAGACGCGGACGTGGATGGTGGCACCCGAGTCGGTTTGATAACCGAACTCGCCGTCTTCCAGGACGTCGATGACACGGCGCACGGATTCCTCGGCGTTGTCCTGGACGTGCTTCATGTACGCCTGGACGACGTCGAGTCCGAAGTTGTCGATCATCCGGGCGACTTCGTCGACGCCCTTCTGGTTGGCGGCGATCTGGGCGCGCAGGTCGGCGAGGTTGGTGTCCGGGTTGCGGGAGGGGTGGGGGGCGTCGGTGAGCAGGCGCCGGGTCTCGGCCTCGCGGAAACGGCCCTCTTCCACAAGAAGCCAGTTGTCGAAGAGGATGCCTTCTTCGTCGATGGTGCGGCTGTTCGCGGGCATGGAGCCGGGGGCGATGCCTCCGATCTCGGCGTGGTGGCCGCGCGAGGCGACGTAGAAGAGGATGCGCTCGCGCGCGGTGCCGTGCTCCCCCGGTCTGTCGAAGACCGGCGTGATGACGGTGACGTCGGGCAGGTGCGTGCCGCCGTGGTACGGGTCGTTGACGGCATAGGTGTCACCCGGCCGCATACTGTCGCCGCGGCGCTGGATGACCTCCTTGACGCTGGTTCCCATGGAGCCCAGGTGGACGGGGATGTGCGGGGCGTTGGCGACGAGGTTGCCGTCGGGGTCGAAGAGCGCGCAGGAGAAGTCGAGCCGCTCCTTGATGTTCACCGACTGGGCCGTGGACTCCAGGCGGGCACCCATCTGTTCGGCGATGGACATGAAGAGGTTGTTGAAGACTTCGAGGAGGACGGGGTCCGCGGTGGTGCTCGCGGTGGAACTCCCCGGCTCGGCGACGCGTTCCATGAGCAGGTGTCCGGTCTCCGCCATGACCGCCTGCCAGCCGTCGTCCACGACCGTCGTGGCGCCGGCCTCGGTGATGATCGCCGGCCCGGTGACGGTCTCACCGGGGGGCAGCTCCTCACGGCGGTGCAGGGGTACGTCGTGCCAGGCGCCGCCGGTGTGCAGGCGGACGTGCCGAGGCGCGCGCCGGGGGGCGCCCGCTGCCCCCTTCCCCGTGAGGGCGGAGAGGTCCGGCGGTTCGGTGACGCCGGTGGCCTCCACGGAGAGGGCCTCCACGACGACGGGGCGGTCCAGGGTGAAGGAGTAGGTGGCGCGGTGGCGGTCTTCGAAGGCGCGGGTCATGCTGTCCGGCTCCGCGAGTTCCAGGGTCAGGGTGGTGTCGGTGCCGTCGTAGCGCAGTTGGGCGCGGCGCGTGACGCGGATGCGGTCGGCGGGCACGTCCTCGGCGAGCAGTTCGGCACGGGCGGCGCTCTCCAGGTCGTCGGCGACCTGGTGGACGTGCGGCATCGACGACGGCTCCAGGGGCGCCTCCACGGACTGCTCGCGCATCGCCGTGGTGTCGGCGAGGCCGATGCCGAGGGCGGAGAGCACACCGGCCATGGGCGGCACGAGCACGGTGCGGATGCCGAGCGAGTCGGCGACCATGCACGCGTGCTGCCCGCCCGCGCCGCCGAACGTGGTGAGGGCGTAGCGCGTGACGTCGTGGCCCTTCTGGACCGAGATGCGCTTGACGGCGCCCGCGATGTTGGCGACCGCGATCCGCAGATAGCCCTCGGCGACCTGCTCGGGCGTGCGGTCGTCGCCCGTCGCCTCGTGGATCTCACGGGCCAGAGCGGCGAAGCGGTCGCGTACGAGCATGTCGTCGAGGGGCTGGTCGCCGTCCGGGCCGAACACCTGGGGGAAGTGGGCGGGTTGGACGCGGCCGAGGGCGACGTTGGCGTCGGTGACGGTGAGCGGGCCGCCGCCCCGGTAGCTCGCGGGGCCGGGGTCGGCGCCCGCCGAGTCGGGCCCCACGCGGTAGCGGCTGCCGTCGAAGTGCAGGACGGAGCCGCCGCCCGCGGCGACGGTGTGGATGTCGAGCATCGGGGCGCGCAGCCGGACCCCGGCGATCCGCGTGGTGAAGACCCGCTCGTACTCTCCGGCGTAGTGCGACACGTCCGTCGACGTACCGCCCATGTCGAAGCCGATGACGCGGTCGAAGCCCGCGAGCCGCGACATGCGGGCCATGCCCACGATGCCGCCGGCCGGTCCGGACAGGATCGCGTCCTTGCCGCGGAACTGGCCCGCTTCGGTGAGGCCGCCGTTCGACTGCATGAACATGAGCCTTATGCCGTGGAGTTCGTCGGCGACCTGCTGGACGTAGCGGCGAAGGACCGGCGAGAGATACGAGTCGACGACCGCGGTGTCTCCGCGCGGGACGAGTTTCATGAGAGGGCTGACCTCGCTGGAGAGCGAGACCTGCGGGAAACCGGTGCGGGCGGCGAGGTCACCGATGGCCCGTTCGTGGGCGGGGTGGAGATGGCTGTGCATGCAGACGACGGCCAGGGAGCGGATTCCGTCGTCGTACGCCTCCTGCAACGGCCCGGTCAGGCCGTCCAGGTCGGGTGCGCGCAGGACCTCGCCGTCGGCGGTGACACGCTCGTCGACCTCGATGACCCGGTCGTAGAGGAGTTCGGGCAGGACGATCTCGCGGGCGAAGATCCGCGGCCGGTTCTGGTAGGCGATGCGCAGGGCGTCGCGGAAGCCGCGGGTGATGACGAGGGCGGTGGGCTCGCCCTTGCGCTCCAGGAGGGCGTTGGTGGCGACGGTGGTGCCCATGCGGACGGCGTCGACGGTCGCGTCGCCGGCGCCGTCCGCGTGGTCGAGCAGCTCCCGGATGCCCGCGACCGCAGCGTCGCGGTAGCGGGCGGGGTTGTCCGACAGGAGTTTGTGCGTGAGCAGGCGGCCGTCGGGCCGACGCGCGACGATATCGGTGAAGGTGCCGCCCCTGTCGACCCAGAACTGCCAGCCAGTCACGTTCTCACTCCCGCTTCCGCGCTGTTCAGAGCGCCCGGAGGCCGCTGATCACGTCGCGCAGAATACTCTCGTCCGGCAGTTCGGCAGGGGGAACGGGCCGGGTGACGTGCACCAGCTCGTCGTCCACCAGGTCTCCGATGAGGACGCGGATCACGCCGATGGGCAGGTCGAGCTCGGCCGCCAGTTCGGCGACGGACTGCGGCGTGTCACGGCAGAGCTCGACGATGTCGACGTGCTCCGGGGACAGCGTCTGATCCGCCTCCGGGTCGCCGGCGGCCCGTGTCCCGGCCATGACGAGCGCGATCAGGTCGAGGCGGTGCTGGGCGGGGCTCGTGGTGCGGCCGCGTGTCATGGCGTACGGGCGCACCACAGGGCCGGCGTCGTCGTCGAACCAGCGGGGCGTCTCCGGTGGGCCCGGCGCGCCGGTTCTTCCGGGTGTTCCCCGCCGTGCCTTCGTCCTCTGCGTCCCTCGGCCGTCGTCGCTCATGCCCTCCCACTACCCTCCCGCGGGCAGGTCCGTGCGCGGCGCCGTACCAAGATGCACACCCACCCTCTTGACCAGCAGCGTCATTTCGTACGCCACCAGGCCGACGTCGGAGTCCGCCTCCGCGAGGACGGCGAGGCAGCTGCCGTCGCCCGCGGCCGTGACGAAGAGGAACGCGTCGTCGAGCTCGACCACGGTCTGGCGGACCCTGCCCGCCTCGAAGTGGCGGCCCACGCCCTTGGCCAGGCTGTGGAACCCGGAGGCGACGGCGGCGAGGTGCTCGCTGTCCTCCCTGGTCAGGTTCTTGGACATGCCGGTGGGCAGTCCGTCGCCGGAGAGCACGAGCGCCTTGCGGATGCTGGAGACGCGCTGCACCAGGTCGTCGAGGAGCCAGTTCAGCTCACCCGGCCCCCCGGTCGTGGTGGTGCGCGCGTCGGCCTTCGGTGCGGTCATCGACCGTTCCCCTCAGATGTCGTTCCTGGTGCTGTGCCGTCCGTGGCGTCGTCGCCGGCGGCATTCTCGTCGCGGCCGCGCTGCCAGCCCCGCTGGAGCGAGGCCATGCGGCTGCGTACCTCTTCCGCGTCGCGCTCCTCCGGCCGGGTCTCGGCGCGCTCGGAGCGGCGGTCGGGGCCGTCCTTCAACTGCGGGGCGAGGCTGGCCTGCCGGACGCGGCGGGGCAGTCCACCCAGGGCGGTCGTGGTGGTGCGGTCCTGCGTGCCGCGGCCCGGGGCGGCGCCGCCCTGCGGGCCGGTGCGGCGGCTGCGGCGGGGCAGTTCCGGGGAGGCGTCGGCGGCGGTGACGTCCTGGTGCGGCGGTGACAGGTCGGGCCAGCCGGACCGCTGCCGGGGCAGCGGGGCCTCCGGGATCTCGTCCTCGGCTGCCGGGGCCAGGGGCCTGCCGTTCTCCTGCGGCCTGGCGTGCGTCACGGGGCGGCCGTGCGAGCTGACCAGCTTCGGAGTCCTGCGGCGCGGCAGCGGCACGGGGTCGCCGGAGTGGGAGTCCTCGGGGAGGTCGTCGTCGGCGCCGGCCTGCGGGACGTCGTGGCGGCTGGGCTCGGCGCGGCCCGCCTCCCGGACGTCGCGGGCCTGTTGGTGCTGCCCGCCGGGTGTGCCGGCGACCCGGCGGCGCGGGCGGAAGAGGCCGCCGCGCTCGCTGTCGTCGTCGCCGAGCGCGCCGGGGAAGGGGGCGAGGTCCGCCAGGCCGACGGGTGCCTCCAGCTCGACGGGTCCGTCGAGCACGGAGGCGGGCAGGCCGGGCAGCTGCACGGGCACCTGGGCCAGGGCCGCCGCGCGGTCCGCCGCCTTGTCGGTGCGCGTCGCCCGTTCCTTGGCCTGGGGCCGGTCGAGGCGGAAGCCGACGCCGCCGGTGTCGGGGACGTCGTCGGTGAGCAGGGCCTCGGGGATGAAGACGACGGCGGTCGTACCGCCGTACGGGGAGGGTTGCAGGGAGACGCGGACCCGCTGGCGCTGCGCGAGCCTGCTGACGACGAAGAGGCCGAGCCGGTCGGTGTCGGACAGCTCGAACTCGGGGGTCTCCGCGAGGCGGAGGTTGGCGTCGAGGAGCGCGTCGGCTGCCATGCCGAGCCCCCGGTCGTGGATCTCCAGGGTGAAGCCGTTGGCGACGTGCTCGCCCAGGACCTGCACGGCGGTGTGCGGGGGCGAGAACACCGTGGCGTTCTCCAGGAGTTCCGCCATCAGGTGCGTGAGGTCGGCGACGGCGGGGCCGGTGACCGCGATGCGAGGCAGTCGGCGCACCTCGATGCGTTCGTAGTCCTCGACCTCGGCGACAGCGGCGCGCACGACGTCCATGAGCTGGACGGGCTTGCGCCACTGGCGTGACGGCGCGGCCCCGGAGAGGATCACGAGGCCCTCGGCGTGGCGCCGCATGCGGGTGGTGAGGTGGTCGAGGCGGAAGAGGTCGGCCAGCTCGTCGGTGTCCTCGGTCCTGCGCTCCATGGTGTCCAGGAGCGTGAGCTGCTTGTGCAGCAGGACCTGGCTGCGGCGGGCGAGGTTGACGAAGACCTCGGAGACGCCGCGGCGCAGGTCGGCCTGTTTGACGGTGGCCTCGACCGCGGCGCGCTGCAGGGTGTTGAGGGCCTGGCCGACCTGCCCGATCTCGTCCTTGTCGTACGTCAGTCTGGGCGCCTCGGTCTCCACGTCGACCTGTTCGCCCGCCGCCAGTCGGCGCAGCACGCCCGGCAGCCGGACACCGGAGGCCTCGTGGGCCTCCAGTCGCAGCCGGCGCAGGTCACGGATGAGGCTGCGTCCGATGCGTACGGACATGAAGAGCGAGACCAGTAGGGCGACCAGGCCAAGGACACCGGCCAGGATGACGCGCACGATCACGCCGACGGCGGCGGGTTCGACGCGCTCCCTGAAGCGGTCGCTCGCTTCGACGTCGCGCTCGCCGAGCTGCTTGAGGACGCGGCCCGCGGTCTTGTCCCAGTGTGCGGACTTCACCACGCTCGGGGTGCCGGGCGCGGACTCGATGACGTCCTTCTCGGCCTTGCGCAGCTGCGTGGTCTCGGCGCCGTTCCAGTAGCGCTCGTAGCGGCCGCGGTCGTCCTCGGGAAGCGGCGCGAGGTTCACCTCGTACAGGAGGGTGCGCTGCGCCCTGAGCTCGGCGACCTGTCGGATCTCATCCTTGGTGACGCGCCGGGCGACGAGCGCCGAACCGAGCAACGCGTCCTCGCGGGAGAGCAGTTCCCGCGCGCGTGTGGCACCGACCAGTGCGCGGCCCTGCTGGTCGAGGCTCACTTCGTCGAGGTCGGCGAAGCCGTTGAGAGTGGTGAGCAGGCCGAAGCAGGGGTCGATCAGCTTGGAGTACATCTTCAGGGCGCCGGCCCGGGTGATCGTGCCCTCTTCGACGGCGCGGCGCAGGGACTCGATGCCGTCGAAGGATTCGAGGAGCGAGGTGAGTCGCTTGCGCGAGTTCCCGTCGACACTGTCGCGGACGCCCGAGTCCCTCGCGTTCGTACGGACCTTGGTGATCATGTCGTCGGTCGCCTCGCGGCTGCGGCGCAGGGCTGCCAGGGCGTCGGACGCGCGCGGGTCGGCGAGGTAGACGAGGGTCTGGCGGCGTTCCTGCTGGACCACGCGGACCGTGTCCTCGATCGGGTAACCGATCTTCTCGACGACGTTGGCCGTGTCGAGCAGTCTGCTCGCCTCGCGGCCGGTGATGACGGTGGCGAAACCCCAGATCGCTGTCAGGGAAACCAGCGGCACGAGCAGCAGTGCCACGATCTTCCGGCGGATGGACTTCCCGCGAAAGCGCATGGCCTCCCCCAGATCGGCCCCCTGCGGCCGTTGTATGGGCCAGGGGCACACATGTGCGTCAACAAACGGCGCGAGCCTACTACTGACCCACGAGCAACTCGAAGACGCATCCGAACGCTTTTCGGCCGTGACGTGAAAGAGACGTCCTCAGTTGTCCCTCCATTACGGGAGATTGCGTCCCAGCCTGTGGTGCATGCCGCCCGGGCTCACCTGCCTTATCAGGTGGGCCAGTTGGCCGGAATTCTTCGCTTCGTGGAAGCGGGACGGGAATCTTTCCGATCTCTCGTTCGTCGGTCAGGGAGAGGCGGCGAGAGGCTCTTGGCCAGAGGGCGCGCCGCGGGGCAGGCGGCAGGGCAGGCGGCATAAAGCGCAGTAAACCGGGCAGCCACAGGTGAGTTGGGCCAGAGGGTGTCCCCGGAGGGTGTTCGTGAACGGCCGCGAAGCAGCGGGGGGAGTGACGAAATGATGGGCACGGCAGAACGCCACAGGGCGTCAGAGCGTGGCGAAGCCGCACCGGCCACGGCGGCGCGGAGTGCCGCGCCGCGGGGGGACGAGCTTCCGGCGCACCGGCCCGCACTGTGGGTCGAGGAGCCCGCCCGCAGAAGGCGGCTGCCCGATCCGGTGCGGACGGCAGCCGTGCGGGCCGTGATCATAGTCGCGGTCACCCTGGTGCAGGCGATGGTCGCCTTCCTCGCCGCGCTGGCGGGGTCCTGGCTCTCCTTCCCCATGGTGCTGAGCAGCGTGGCCAGCACGGTCGTGGCCACGTGGGGCGTCCTGGACGTGTGGGTGACCCGCCAGGTGTGGAACCAGCGGCACGGGGTGGTGTCGATGCCGAGCAGCACGGCGCGCCAGCTGCGTCGCGAGCGGCGCCGGTCCCGCCGCCAGGCTCGGGTCGCGGCGCGGGGGAAGGGCCGTGTGGGGGAGGATCGAATACGGAGGGGACGCGGAGGGGCGGGGCAGTTGTCGCACTCTTGAGGGGCGCGGTCGCCACGGTTCCGTGTGCGGCGGGCGCAGTCGCCTCGCTTCTGTGTGCGGCGGGCGCAGTCGCCACGATCCTGTATGCGGCGGGCGCAGTCGCCACGATCCTGTGTGCGGCGGGCGCAGTCGCCACGATCCTGTGTGCGGCAGCAGCTGTCACCACGATTCTGTGTGCGGCGGCTGTCATGCTTCCGGCGGGCCGGACCGTCGACCGAGGTCAGACCCGCGTGGGTTGCCTCCCGGCGCCTTCCGCGGACTCCCCCGCCCGTTCCTGAGCCGCCGCGGCGGCCACGAGTTCCTTGCGTACCTTCATGAACGGCCGGGCGCGGTCGAGTGCGAGCGCCGCCGTCCTGCGGCCCTCGCGCTCGTAGACGGCGAGGAAACCGCCCTCGCACAGGGCGTCCGAGGTATCCGGGGTGTCCATAGCGTCCAGAGCGTCCGGGGAGCCCTCGACGATGCGTACGGTGTCGCCGTCGCGTCGGCGCCCGGCGAACTGGAGGCGGGAGCCGTACTGGTCCGACCAGAAGTACGGCAGTGGGCGCACGCTCTCGACCGTGCGGCCGGCGAGCAGGTTCCGCACCGCCACGCGGGGCTGTTCGGTGGCGCTCGTCCAGTGTTCGGCGCGGATGCCGCCGGCGCGGGCTACATCGCCCACCGCGACGATCTGGGGCAGTGCGGTGACACAGCCGTCGTCGCACAGCACGCCGTCGTCCAGGGCGAGGGGCGAGCCCGCCAGCCAGCCGGTGTTGGGCGCTGCCCCTATGCCGACGACGACCACGTCCGCGGGCAGCAGACGGCCGTCCGACAGCTCTACGGCGGTGACAGCGCCTCCGCCGGGGATGCTCGGCTCGTCGTAGATGTTCGAGTCGCCGTGGATGCTCGGCTCACCGTGGATGCTCGGCTCACCGTGGATGCTCGGCTCGCCCTGACAATTCGGCGCGCCAACGATGTTCGGCGCATCGGCGATGTGCGGCGTGCCGTGGCCATGCGGCGCACCAGCGATGTGCGGCATGCCGTCGCCATGCGGCGCGCCGCCCCGCAGTGCGGCCACCCCGACCCCCGTCAGCAGCCGCGCCCCGCCGCGTGCGTGCAGCCGCGCGCACGTGGCCGCCATCTCGACCCCGAGCTGCGCGGCGAGCGGCAGTGGGGCGGCCTCGACGACCGTGACGTCATGGCCGAGCGCCACGCAGGAGGATGCGGTCTCGGCGCCGATGAAGCCGCCGCCGACCACGACCACGCGCCGCGGGCCACGGACCAGTTCCGCCCGCAGTGCGCGGGCGTCGTCCAGGGTGCGCAGGGTGTGGACGCCCGTGAGAGCGGGGCCCGCGAGGCGCCGCGCGGATGCCCCCGTGGCGATGACCACGCCGTCGCTCGCCAGCGTCCGGCCGTCCTCCAGGACGACCGTGCGGCCGCGAGCGTCGAGGGCGCACGCGCGGGTCCCGAGGATCCACTCGGCGGCGAGCTCCGCCGTCTCCTCGCCGTCGGACAGGGCGAGTTGGCCCTCGTCGCCGCCGGTGAGGAACGCCTTGGACAGGGGCGGCCGGTCGTACGGTTGGTGCGGCTCGGCACCGATGACGACCAAGCGCCCGTCGAACCCCTGGGCGCGCAGTTCCCGCGCCGCGTACAGACCGGCGAGCGAGGCGCCGACCACGGTCACGGTCCTCATGCCGCCTCCGCCGGAGCCCTTCATGCGGCGGATCCTTCCTCGGCGGTGGCCAGACGCACGTGGACCATGCCGTCCTGGACGTATACCTGGTGGGTACGGACGGGCCTGCGCGCGGGCAGGCAGGTGGGGCGCCCGGTGCGGAGATCGAATGAGGCGGCGTGGAGCGGGCATTCGACCACACAGCCCTCCAGCCACCCCTCCGACAGGGAAGCGTCCTGGTGGCTGCACGTGTCGTCGATGGCGAAGAGCTCACCGTCGGCGTTGAACACCGCGACGGGCGGCGTGGTGTCGAGGCGGACGGACTCGCCCGCGGGGAGGTCTTCGAGGCGGCATACGGGAATCATGGGCCCCCCTCTGGTGTCGTTCGGCCCGGTCCTCGCCCCTTCTGGGACCAGGACCCTTCGGTAACATGACGTTTCACATGGCGCACGAGGGAGCGCTATACGCAACAGAATCCGGTCGGGACGCCCGTCGCGTCAAGGGCTTCCCGAAGACGCGGCTTCCATGAGCCGCCAGGTGGTGAGAGTCGAGTTATGACCGGCACGCGGAAACAGGCTGATCAGATCAGGGAGCCGAGCAAGGAAGCGATCGGGGAACCTCGGGGCGAGCCCCGGGAGAAGCAGCCGAAGACAGCCGTCGGGTCCGTCCAGTCGGTGGACCGCGCGGTGAGCGTCCTGGAGATCCTCGCTCGGCACGGAGAGGCCGGAGTGACCGAGATCGCCGATGAGTTGGGCGTCCACAAGTCGACGGCGTTCCGGCTCCTCGGGGTGCTCGAGAACCGCGGTCTGGTCGGCCAGGCCAAGGATCGCGGGAAGTACTTCCTGGGTGCGGGCGTACTCCGCCTCGCGGGGGCGGCGGCAGTGCGCATGGACATCTCCCAGGAGGGCGGCCCGGTCTGCCGCGAACTGGCGGACGAGCTGGGCGAGACCGTCAACATCGCGGTCCTGGACGACGACGCCGCGGTCAACATCATGCAGGCGCGCGGCCCGGCCTCGGTGACCGCGCAGAACTGGCTCGGCCGGCGCACCCCGCTGCACGCCACGTCCAGCGGCAAGGTGCTCCTCGCGCATCTGCCGACGACGCTGCGCGAGGGCTTGATAGCGCGCACGCTGCCCCGCCTGACCGAGCACACGGTGACCGGCACGGTGGCGCTCCGCGGTGAGCTGGAGGCCGTCGTGGGGCAGGGCTTCGCCGTCGCCGTCGAGGAGCTGGAGGTGGGCCTCGCCGCCGTCGCCGCGCCGGTGCGGGCGCACGACGGCAAGGTGATCGGGGCGCTCAGCGCGTCGGGGC
Source organism: Streptomyces sp. NPDC003379 (assembly GCF_053589195.1). Lineage (NCBI taxonomy): Bacteria > Bacillati > Actinomycetota > Actinomycetes > Kitasatosporales > Streptomycetaceae > Streptomyces > Streptomyces sp. NPDC003379. The sequence continues at coordinate 26,269 of NZ_JBSFRK010000070.1, forward strand.
CGGTGTACCGGCTGACCGAGGACCGCCTGACGGAGCTGGCCAAGCGCACGGTGGTGGCGTCCGTGGAGCTGTCCCGACGCATGGGGTACGGGTTCTGACAGGGCTCGCGGCCTGAACGGCCTGAACAGGGCTCTATGGAGGAGCACGCGCGCGTGGGCGGGACCGGAACGTGGTCCCGC
>NZ_JBSFRK010000071.1:0-26222 GCF_053589195.1 Streptomyces sp. NPDC003379
GGCGGCTCCAGTGGAGCCGCCCCGCGCCTCGTCATGTGTACGCAGGCCGCAGACCTCCGGGACCGCGGAACGTGGCGCGGTAGGCACTCGGTGAAATGCCCAACGCCGCGTGGAAGTGCTGACGCAAGTTGGCCGCCGTACCGAGTCCTGCCTGCGCGGCGACTTGGTCAACGGGCAAATCCGATTCCTCCAGCAACTCTCTAGCGCGTTCGAGGCGCTGCTGGATCAGCCAGTTCATCGGCGTCATGCCGACCTCGTCGCGGAAACGTCGGTTGAAGTTCCGCACGCTCATCGCTTCCCTGGCTGCCAGCTGCCCCAGAGTGATGGGCTCTTTCAGGCGCTGCAGCGCCCACTCGCGGGCGGCCGATGTGGCGGGCGCCGAAAGAGCGGGCACGGGGCGGCGGATGTACTGGACTTGGCCGCCCTCACGGTGCGGCGGTACGACGGTGCGGCGGGCGACGTCATTGGCGACGGCCGTTCCATGGTCACGCCGGATTAGGTGCAGGCACAGGTCGATTCCGGAGGCGCAGCCCGCCGAAGTCAGCACGTTCCCTGCGTCGGTGTAGAGCACATCCGGGTCCAGGTCGACCTGCGGGAACAACCTGGAGAACAGGTCGGTGTAGCGCCAGTGCGTCGTCGCGGTGTGCCCGTCGAGCAGCCCGGCGGAGGCGAGTACGAAAGCACCGGTGCAGATCGAAGCCATCCGGGTGCCAGGGGGGATGCGGGCGAAAGCCTCGGCGAGTGGGGCCGGAAGCTCCGGGGTGTCCTGCACGTAGTCCTCGTACGACGACAGAACGATCACGGTGTCCGCCTCGGCCAGCGCCTCGGGGCCGTGCGGGACACAGACGGTGAAGTCACCGTCCGTACGCACATCGCCGGCCCGCAACGTGCAGGTGGCGACCTCGTACAGCCGCTCTCCGTCCGCCGACGCGCCCTCTTTGGCCTGTCCGAACAGCTGGTGCACGATGCCAAGCTCAATGGGGAGCAAGACCTGGCGGGCAAGGACGGCGACGTGGTGCCGTCCGGAGTGAGAGAAGACAGGCATGGCCGTATCCTTGCGCACATGGGCCATCTAGACCCTCGTTTTGGTGAGACTCTCCCACCAGGCTTGAGGCATGGCTCAGCTGACACAGACCTCACCGAGCACCACACAGCGCGCCCCGGGGCCCCGCTTCCACCGAGCCTGGGCGATCGCCGTCGTCTCGGGCGCGGCCATTGTCACGGCTGGCGCCTTCACCACCGTCCCCGGCCTGCTGGTGACGCCGTTGCATGAGAATTACTCCTGGGACCGCGGCCAGATCGCCCTGGCTGCTTCGGTGAACATGGTGCTCTTCGGTCTCACCGCCCCCTTCGCGGCGGCTCTGATGGACCGGGTCGGAATCCGCCGCGTGGTCGTAGGCGCGCTGCTGCTCATCACCACGGGAGCACTGCTCACCAGCGTCATGACACAGCCCTGGCAGCTGGTCGCGTACTGGGGCGTACTGATCGGTCTCGGCAGCGGCTGCCTGACCATGACCTTCGCCGCCAGCGTTACCGGCAGCTGGTTCGACAAGCGCCGCGGACTGGTCACCGGCGCGCTCAGCTCCTCCAGCCACCTGGGCCAGCTGCTCTTCCTGCCGCTGCTCGCGTGGGCCGTCGACCGCTTCGGCTGGCAGCCGCCGGTGGTGACGCTGGCCTTCGTGGCGCTGGCGGTGGCCGCCCTGGTGTTCCTGCTGCTGCGCGACCACCCGGCCGACGCGGGCGTGAAACCTTACGGGGCAACGGAGTTCGTGGCCAAGCCCGCGCCCGCGTCCGGAGCGGCCCGGCGCACGGTGAGGGTGCTCTTCAGCGCCGCGCGCACCGGCCCGTTCTGGCTGCTGGCCGGCATGTTCATCATCTGCGGCGCCTCCACCAACGGCATCATGTGGAGCAACTGGGCTCCCGCCGCCCACGACCATGGCATGCAGGTCACGGCCGCGGCCTCGATGTTGTCACTGATCGGCATCTTCTCCGCCCTGGGTGCGGTCTTCTCCGGCTGGCTCACCGACCGCTTCGACCCTCGCCGCCTACTGACCGCCTACTTCGCGATCCGCGCGCTCACACTGCTCGTGCTGCCGATGGTGTTGTCCTCCACGGTCACGCCCTCAATGATCGTCTTCGTGGTTGTCTACGGCCTCGTCGATGTCGCGACCGTCCCACCGGTCATCGCACTCACCAGTCGCGTCTACGGCGAGGACGGCCCCATCGTCTTCGGCTGGACGAACTCTGCCCACCAACTGGGCGCGGGAGCCTCGGCCTTCCTCGGTGCCACCGCCCGCGACTTGTTCGGCACGTACGACGTGGTGTGGACCACGCTGAGCGCGGTCTGCCTCGTCGCGGCCCTGATGGCCTTGGTCGTACGCGTCCCGCGTACCGCCTAATACGTGCCGACGCACTGTCCCCGAAGCCACAGGAGAGTTCCGCCATGACGCAGATCCTCACCGGCTCCACGGCCGTCCCGACTCCACAGACTTCTCAGCCGCCGAAGAAGCCGCTGTGCACCTACTGCGGAGCCGATGGACATGAGGACTTCCGGGTCCTTTCCCGGCACCGCACCTCGGTCGGCACCACGGTCTGGCTGCGCTGCTCCTGCGGTGCGCTCCAGGTCCGCGTCGTGTCCGGCGCGGGGGCCCAGATCGTCGCTCGTGGACGCCGTGCTCAGGTGTAGGACCGGGGCAGATGTCCGCGCTGCGCGGCAAGCACCCCGGCCTGGAAGCGGCTGCGCGCGTCCAGCCGGGCCATGACCTCGGCGGCGGTGCGCCGGGCCGTACGCGGCGAGACGCCGAGCCGCTTGCCGACAGCCTGGTCGGTGTGGCCCTGGGAGAGCAGCCGCAACGCCTCCGCCTGCTGCGGCGTGAACCCCGTAGTGTCCCTGCGCTGTGGTGCTCCGAGGGGGTCGGCTCGTCGCCAGGTTTCGTCGAAGAGCGCGCACAACGTCTCGACCAACCCGCGGGTCCGCAGGACGACGGCACCCGCTCCGGTGTGTTCACTGTCCACCGCGACGAGGGCCACTCTCCGGTCGCAGATGATCATGCGGTTGGGGAGGGCCGACGTGGTCCGTACCTCTCCGCCGTGCAGAGTGAGCCACTCGGCGTGGGCCACGCTGGCACGGTCGCGTCGCAGACTTTCGAGATAGACGGTGCGCATCCGTACCCCGCGCTCGAGGAGCCGTCGGTTCAGCGGACGAGAAGCGCGCATGTTCGCGCCGGTCTGCGCGCCTCCGGGCGCGAAGGCCAGCATCTCCTCACCGACCTCGGAGTTGAGGATCTCCAGGAAATCCCGGATGCTGTCGAGCCCGTCGAGGAATTCCACACCGCCCTGCGGCACGCTGCCCCCGGGTGGCGGAAACTCACCGAGCAGCCGTGCTGCCGCAGCCCGACCCTCCCGTAGCCGCTGCTGACGCGCGCCCAGCTCAGCCTCCTGCCGGGAGAGAAGGATTTCCATGCCCAGGTGTGGGCTGACGGCATGCAGCTGATGCGGGGGCTCGGCGGCCGGGCGTACGAATCCCAGTACCCGCAAGCGCTCCAAGGCCACGCTCAGCGCCCGGTCAGACAGCCCCAGGCTGTCGGCCAGCCCTTGCTGACTCTCCCCGGAAAGCGCCAGGAGCCGCCGGTAGACGGCTTCGCACGCTGTGTCCATGCCGAGGACATTCAGGGAGTTACTTCCGCTGTTCATGGCCGTTCATCCCTCCGAACGGATGTCGGTGACGAGGTCGGCCCGTGCCTGGCGGACCCGCTCCCTCGTGATTTCCGGCGAGTCGCCTTCCACCACCACGTATGCGCGCCGCGAGCGGGGATCTGTGGCGGGCGGGATCCAGTCGTGGACGGTGTACGGGAAGCGCGCACCGCGCACCCAGGGGGTGACGGCGATGTCCTCCGTCCCCGCATAGGTCAGCAGCCGACCTTCAGGCAGCGGGAAGAAACCGATCTCGGCGTACTGGTGCGCGGGCCGCAACCGCGGAGCTTCACCAAGGAGCGCGTCGAAGAGCGCTGCCTCACAGTCGAACCCGGTAGCGACTTGCATCAGCAGCGGGATGCGATCGGGGCTTAGCCGAGGCTGGCAGCACACCACCCGCGGCCCGTCAGCGGTGAGCGCTACCTCGGTGTGAGCCGGCCCGAAGCGGTAGCCGCTCGCCCGCAGCAACCCGCAGACCAACTGTTCGACCGTCTCCCGCTCCAGGTTCAACAGCGGTGCGGGGAATAGATACCCCGTCACCGCGAAGTCCGGTGGACCACTGGTGCGCTGAGTAGCCATGCCCACGACATGGTGACAGCCGCCCACAGTAAACGTCTGCACAGTCAGCCGAGGTGCCTCCACTGATGGCTCATCGGCTTTCCGGAGCCGCCTGAGCGCCTCGGGTGGATTCGGAGACAGCCCAAGATGCCACGCTTCCTCGACGACCGGCAGCACGGATGGCCCGCTGCCACAGTGCAGCACGGTCCCGAGGTTGTGCTGATGTGAGATCTGGGTCACCAGCTGTCGCAGTCTCGCCTCGTCCGCGAAACTGGTGTGAAGCAGTTCCTCAGAAGCATCCGCGACCTGCGACAGGAAGTCGGCCTCAGGGATCTGGGGGTCCCACAAAGACCAGACGCGAAAGCCCGCCTCGGCCGCCTTCCTGGCGAGTTGGTGATAAGGCATCACCAATAGCAGTCTGTTCTTCGAACTTTTCGAGCGGGGTGCAGACATGGCCCACACTATGCGCCGCCGCCTTCCCGGCGGCTTCCTCTCCTGTTCCCTCAGGTACCCGCAAGACAGCTGACTCCCCGCAACCAGTGAAGAAGGGGGCGCCAAATGCGGCGGCGCGGCACCTGCATTTCAAGATTAACTAATCTGTCTATCTCCGACTTCCGAGCCGTCTGCGCCGGGCCCGCAGCTGGCAGCTGGCAGCTCCAGCGCAGCATCACCGACCTTCCCGACGCTCTCCGGGAATTTCCCGCCGCTCCCCTACGTGCGCTCCGGCCGCCGTGTCCGCAGCGGTCGGGTCGAGCTTGGCGAGCTCAGTGTCGACCTCGACGTTGCTCGTGCCGTGGTCGTTGACGTTCTCGCTGTGCGCTGGGGAGATGTGAGCGAGCAGTTCATCGTCGACCGCACGGCCCTCGGAGCGCATCTGGGTGATGGCCAGACCGTATTACTCGCTCGTCCAGGTCACCACCGAATTGGTCAGCACCGTCAGGCACCCATGCCTGCTCGGTCTGCCCTGCCAGGAACCGCTCGCTGACCAGAGTTTCGCCGTGGCTGCGTCCAGCTCGGTGACCTCGCGGTATGGCCATCAGCGAGGCCGTCGGCTCGTGCTCCTGGCGGCGCCGATCGACCGGCCCGGCCGGGTCGGCGGCCGGTGCCGGGATCTCTCCCTTCTCGATGGTGCGGCGGCGGGCGTTGGCCACGTGGGTGAAGGCGGCGAGCCGTTCCAGGTTCTCCGGTGTCCGCAGCCACGTCGCCGGGTCGGTCGTCCGGCCCTCCAGGTACTCCTGCGGCATCGCGGCCTGCTGGTGGGCGTGGATGGCGGCGGCCCGCTGCGCCGGGATGAGCGCGGCGTCCCGGTCCGGGTGATCGACGGAGTGCGGCGCGTCTGACGGCTGGTCGCGGTGTTGATCGTCGGCCTGCGCCGCGTCTGATGCGGTCACAGCCGGGGCGTCGTCCTGTGCGGCGTGTGCGGGCCGTGCGGCACGGATCGCGTTCCGCACGGCGAGGCTGGCGACCCTGGCCCGCTCGTACCGGCTCGACTCGCGCGGCGGCTCGCCGTCGGCGCCGACGATCCACCATCTGTCAGGCTCGGCGAAGTCGGCTTTGTAGAAGACCTGGTCGGCGGCCGGGGTTCGGCGGCCGGGCTGGGGAACGGTGGACTGGCGGGAGTAGTCGGACAGGGTGCGAGTGGCGATGTAGTCGTCCAGGCCGCGCGTGAACTCCTGCCCGCGCAGGGTCTCCAGCAGATGTCGGCGGGCTTCGGCCAGGACGTGGCGGCGGGCGAACTTGCCTCGGACGGTGGAGATGACCGCGGCGACATCGACGGCGGCCAGGACGGCGTCCACGTGCGGATCCACCCGGGCCCGGATCGCCGCACCCGCTGTGCGACAGCGCTGAAGGAGCCCGTGGACCATCTGCTTGCCGAACTTCAGCAGCGCGGACGCCCGCCACCATGCGATCAGCTGCTTCAACGGGCGCGGGGTCTTCTGCTCAGGGCGGGTGTCCTGCGCTGCCCACCAGCCCAGGCCATGGCGAGCGTGCTCGCCGGGCAGCCGCCCGTGTTTCTGTGCGTACTTGTAGGTGAGGCCCTCCAGGACGTCCTCGATGCGCTGACGGCGGGTGGAGGACCAGTCGATGAGCTCGGAGTCGCAACCGGCTATCTCCATCACCGGGCGCAGGCCCGGCGTCACCTCCCGGAGCACCGTCGCCAGTCCCAGCTCCTCACACACCTCGGTCGTCATCGTGAGGGTGTAGAGCGTCCCGGCCGCCACCACCTTCCGGTAGAGCCGGGTCGTGTCCAGCGCGCCCCACACCGGCTCGCCGTCGTCGCCCCTGCGCTGCACACGGTTGGCAACGAGGCAGGGGTCGTGCAGGAGCGGGAAGTACCGCCACTTAGCCTGGGGTGACGGCGTGAAGCCGCAGATCACGTCGACGGTGACAGCGACGGAGTCCACGCTGACAGCCTGGACGGCAGGGCGGGACACGGCCCGCCCTGCCGACGTGATGCTTCATCAGCACACGCGTATAGCCGCCTGTGCCGGTGCAGAAGAGGGTCAGGCGCCGCGTTTCCTGGCCGCCGGCTTCGTAGCTGGGGCCTTCCTCGTCGTCTTCTTGGCGGCTGTCTTCTTCGCGGTCTTCTTCGGCTTCATCTCGTGCACGGTCGCCTCCCGCCGCCCTCGCCGCGGCTCTCCTGCGCGCGCTGTACGGACTGCTCCAGGGCGGCCATGAGATGGATCTGTTGCCCACCGGTGCGCCGCCGGGTGTCGCCGCACGTGCCGAAGCCCTGGCCGATGCCGCGTGCGAGCTGCACGACGCCGCCAGCACCCCGCCGGGCAACTGGAGTTTGGACGCCGTCGAGGACGCGGTCCAGTCAATGGAGACGACCGCGTTCACCCTGGCGGCCGCGCACCCCGATGCCGCCGCGGCCCTGTTCGCCATCGGGCAGCAGCCGGCCCAGTTCCGCGAGCGCCTCGGCCTTCCGCCCGGCGAACAGCAGCCGCCGACCCCAACGAGGACGAACACCAGGAGCAGCTCGTCGCGCCACCGGCCCCGCTCCGGCGCCGGCGCGAGCGGCGCGGCCTCGGTCCTGGGTATCAGGGTGTGCGGATTCCGCCGGGACGTACCGCGTCCGGGCGGTAGGCGAGTAGCGTCGACACCGAGCGAGGAGGAGGTCACCGTGACCGCACAGCCCGACCATCCGGCCGACCGGGCCGGTTTCCACCCGGCCATGGGCACGCTCGCCGAGCTGCGCGAAGCGCTCAGCACGTGGGGATTCCCTGGAGACCGCCAGCGGTTCGAGCAGGAGCTCGACGCCCTCAACCTCGACGACCTCACGACGGTGCGCGAGCTCACTCAGGCCTACCGCCACCGCGTCCAGCTTCGGTATGACCCGCAGGGCATGGCCGCGCTCGCCCGCACCACCGACGACGTCGAGGACGAGCTCCGCCGCAAGCTGGACGAGGCCGCCGGGTGAGCCACGCGTTCTACAGCGACGCCGCCGAGAAGATCCGGCGGGAGCTGTCCCGCAGCGAGCAGGCTGCCGTGGAGTCCGTGCGCCGCGCGCTGGAGGATGACCCCACCCCCGCGCCCGCCCGCGGCCTGCCGGACGCCAACCTGCGCAGCGAGTCCTACGTCATCGAGTTGCTGCCCGAGCAGAGTGGCGGCCGCGGGATCAGCGTGGTGTACCGGTACTCGCAGGAGCTCGACGCGTGCCTGGTTCTGTGGCTGATCGCGTTCCGTGTCCAGTCTGGGCGTGTTGCGCGGGTGCTTCTGTCTGCCTAGTTCTGACGTTGGGGGAAGGCCCGGACGACGCCCGGCTGTGCTTGTCGCAGCTGGGCGTTCTCGACTTCCAGGACTTGGTTCACTCGGGCGAAGGTGGCGAGGCGTTCCTTGAGTTCTCGGTGTTCCTGTCGCAGGGAGGCGAGCTGTTCTCGGAGTCGCTCGTTGTCCTCGGTGAGTCGTTGCGCGATCTGCGGTCGGTGGTCCTGAGAGCGGACGAGAGCATAGAAGAGGTCCTTGAGTCCGGTGTGCTTGTGCGTCAGTTTGTGGCGCTTGAGCTGGGCTTCTGTGGCTAGCGACTTGACCGTGAGCTGTCCGTCGGAGTGCAGGGGAACGCCGGCCAGGAGACGGATCACGGCGTCGATGATCGCGCGGACCTCGGCGCGTTCCTCGACATTCCCGCCGCCCGCGGCCTCGGCGGCGATCGTGAGGGCGGTGCCGATGGTCTCGGCGAGGGACGGTGGTGTGGTGTCAGGCATGGGTGCCCTCGGGGGTGCTGGTGACGCGGCTGGCCCGGTGGACTGTGATCAGGGCGTTGAGTGACTGCCGTCGCTGCTCAAGACGCCGTCTGATGGGGTGCGGGAGGAGCCCGTCGCCGATTTCGGCAGTGATCTGATCGGCCTCTGCCGCGACGAGGTCCATGTGGGCGTCGGTCCGGGAGATGTTCGGGCAGGCGCTCTGGCAGCGGCTGTGGCTCGGGGTGCGTTGGGCAGCGGCGTCGGCCTTCCCTCGCGTGGGGTTGCAGAGCGCCGTGTGAGGGTCGTAGTTGCAGGTCAGGAACGATTCCGGGTGGTCGAAGACCTGAAGGCGAGGATTGGCAATGAGCGCTTTGTGCTGCCGTTTGGTGAGGAAGCCGCCGGTGTAGGTGTTCTGGAACTCGTTGGCTGCGGCGATGTAGCGGCCGGCGGCCGGGCCGCTGACTCCTTCACCGGTGGTGAGGCGTTCGGCAGCCGCAGCGAGGGTTTCCGCGGTCGCCAGGGCCTGTTCCAGATCCAGGAGCTGGAGCATGTCTGTGGTTGATCGGCCGCCGTATCCGTCCGCGAGGGAGGCGCTGACGTGGCCGTACTGGATTCCCAGAGCGATGCGGCCGGAAGGCCGGCGGACGATGAACCACGCGATGGTGCGACGGAAGCGCCGCAGAGTGATGGCGCCTTCGGGATCGTCCGGGATGAGTTCGTGGTCGCGTTCGTGGTGCCGGGCAAGGTCGTTGGCCCAGGCGGTGAACCGGCGGATGCGGGAGATGGCCAGGGCCGGGGTGAGTGCTGAGCCGAGGTAGGAGCGGGGTTTGTAGCACTTGGACAGCGAGCGCGGGAACAGGAGTCGGCCGTCCGTCAGGTCTTCCAGGACGGTGACGGCTTGTTGAACGGGAGCGATGACTGTCCACGGGTGCTCGCGCGCGGCGCCCTGGGGGATGTGGTTCCCTCGCTGGTCGGTGACGGTCTTGAAGTGGCGCCCGGTGATGCGGTGGCGGACGGTGCCGTCGGGCCGGTGCTCGGTGGTGCAGCAGCCCCGTTCCAGTTGCAGAACCTCTTGGGGCCGGACGCCGGAGAGGTAGGCGATGACGATCAGAGCCGCGGTCATCAGGTGTTCGGTCAGGTCCTGGACTTCCTCGAAGTCGATCGTGCCTCGCCATGGGCGGCCGTCGATGTGGCCGGTGATGTCGGTGGACAGCGGGGTGCCGTCGCCGGTGGCGAGCCGGGGAAATGCCTGCATGTTGACGCCGATGCGCTGGTTGACCTGGCGCACGGACACGCCGAGCAGGCCTGCGATGTACTGGTTGTGGACGGGTAGCGGAGGTGGAGCCGAGTCCGTGCGGTGCTGGTGGGACTGCCGGATGGTCTGGATTCTGAGGTTGTTGAAGCCGGGGACCGGCTGGCCGGTCTCGTCCAGCTGCTGGAGGTAGGCGCGGATCTTGTCCTGGCCGCCGGGTTGGGCGCTGGTGGGGGTGTTGTTGAGGAAGCTGCGCATCTCCGCGCGGGCCGCCAGGATGTCGGGGGCAAGGCCGGTGACAGTGCGCAGGGCCCAGACCAGCAGCGGTGACATGACAGACGGGTGGATGGGGGCGGTGGTGTTCTCGCCGTCGCGCTGCCACTGCTTGAGCCCGTCGGCATAGGCGCCGGTTCCGCCGCCTTCCGGGTTCTCCCAGGGCGGCATGGGGATGCGGTCCTCGGGCAGCAGGAACGGCGCGAAGGCCCAGAGCCGGGTGATCGAGAACAGCTCGTGCATGATCACCGTGCGGCAGGTCCCTTGCTCCCCGCGGACAGTGGCGTACTCCGCCATGAGCTCGGGCGTGATCTCATTCAGCGAGCGGGCTGCGCGGGAACCGAGCCAGCGGGCGAAGTCGCCCCAGGATCTGAGCACCCTGGTGAGGGTGGGGATGGCCGGGCGTTCCCGGGTGTTGGATCGGGAGCCGACCAGCAGCGGTTGCGGAGTGGGGAAGTTGAGCAGGGCCCAGCCCGCCCTCATGAGGCCTGGACGCAATAGCTCGGGGACCGTCCCCCAGACGACGCTGAGAGTCGTCGTCGCCTCACCGTGGGCGAGGGCCGCCAGCTTCCAGACGGGGTCGGCGAAGCGCGGGATGTCGGCGAGAGTTGCTCCGGGCCGGACCCTGTCCAGGGCGAAGACGGGAGTGTCCGGCATGGGGTTGACGAGCGCGATGTCGGGCTGATGGAGCGGATGGGTCACGGGTCGAGGCGCCTTTCCAGCATGCGGTCGATCAGGGTGCGGTCGTCGTCCGTCAGCTCCGCCAGGAACTGGCGGCGGCTGTGCTCGGTGGTGTGGTCCTCGACCAGCGCGGAGACGCGGGCGAAGTGCTCTGCCCAGTCCGCGGCCCAGACCTCCCGCGTGACCGTGGTGCGGACCGCGCCGAGGGCTTGGTGCAGATAGGCGATGCGGGGCAGGTGGCGGCCGGTGGCCACCGCGTTGGGGCAGGCGAAACACATCAGGAACGACACCGCGCAGGGCCCGGACGCGGTGAACGGGCTGTGTTCGAAGTCGGTGCAGGCGCCGACGGGGGTGTCGAGTCCTCCGCCGATGACGTCGAGAGCCGTGGCAGGCGTCAGGCCGGAGGCGGCGGCCACGGCTTCCGCGCTCTCACCGCTCGATGGGGGTGTCACGACGCGCATCCTGACCTGTGTGTATGCGTGCTCGACTGCCGCATGGAGTCCGGCGGCCACCACCTCGGCGGACGCCTCACGGATGTGCGGGTTGCGCATGAGGTAGACGTCGTCGTGCGTGCGCTGGGTGTTGTTGCGCGGCCGTCCGTAGAGGCCCTGCGCGGTGTTGCGCAGTACCTGCGCAGAGAGCGGACGGCCGTCGCGGGTCAGGGCCAGGCCCTGCGACCAAGTGCGGATGAAGTAGGGCAGGGTCTGCCCGTCCCAGTTGTCGGCCGGGATCAGTCCGTATTGCGACCAGGCCAGCAGCAGCCGGTCGTTCGGTGTGCCCAGGTTCTCCAGCAGGGTGCGAAGCGGCTGGGTGATGTGGAGGATGCGGCGGATGACCCGGCCCGCTGTGCCCTCGCCCAGGTCGACCAGGTTGTTGCTCGCGTGCCGGCGGCGGGCTCCGCGGCGGGGTTTGTCCGTTGCGATCCGGTGGATCACCTCGGCTCCTTCCCCGGCGTCCGCGTTCGGCGACGGACCCGGGATCCGCATCTTCTGCAGGACGGAGAGGTTCCATCCCTCGTGGCAGACCAGCAGCACGGCGGCGGCACCCATCTCCGAGCAGGTGGGGAACAGCAAGGCCGTCATCGCCGCCGCCCCGCCCGCCCGCTCGACCACCGTGCGGACCGGTTCGTGCAGGTGGCGGTGTCCGCGAGGCGAGGGCTGCCAGGGCAAGCGGCCGGTCCGGCTGAGCTCATCGAGGACGGCCGCCGTCTGTCCCTCAGAGCAGTCCGAGGTGATGTCTCCGGCCCGCCAGCGCTCAAGGAGCCGGGTGTTCTCCTCGATGCGCAGTTGCGCTCCGCGGAGGGTGCGGGCCGCCGCCGCCTTGATCGCCTCGAACTCGTCCGCTGAGTAGGTCCGGGCAGGCCCGGGCTGCGGGGCGCCGCTGCGGAAGAGGGCCAGCCTTGTCCGTGTGGCCGACGGCAGCGACTCCGTCGCCAGCAGCAGCCGCTTCAGCCGCCATCGGTAGTCGCCGGGCAGGATCCATTCGTTCCAGACAGCGGGTGTGATCTGCCCGACGTCGGTGAGGGGCGGGGTGCAGTCTGCGGCCCACCGCAGGAAGTGCCGCATCAGCTTGGCCCGGCTGTGCAAAGTCGCCGCCGCGTTCCACTCGCGCCCGGCCAACTTCCCGAAAGCCGCTGCCAGTTCACGGCGGAAGTCCTCCGGTCCTGGACACTGCCCGAAGTCGAACCGGCCCAGGTCCTCCCCGCGTGGTCCGCGTGGGTGAACGGCCAGTCCGTCAGTGGACAGGTTCGGCGGGCGCTGGTGCCGCTGGACCGGCAGCGCGGCTCTGCGGCCCCGCCCGCTCATGCCACCGCCTCGGGGACGTCGAGGACCAGGCCGGTGCGTTCGGCGATCAGCGCCAGCATCTCAGCGGTCTCGCTGTCGTCCTGGCCCAGGAGCAGGCTTTCGAGTTGCAGCCCGCGGACGGGCTCCAGGTAAATCGCCCGCGTGGTCTCCTCCGACCGGTGGCCAAGGAGGTCCTTGACCATCGACCAGACACCGCCGTAGATCTCCTCGTAGTGACGCCGCTGGTCCGGGCTGAGCCCCATCCGGCGGTCCATCGCGTAGTGCAGCGACACCAGCATGCGCAGCGCGAACGAGTGGCGGGCCATGTGCGGCGTGGCGAACAGCTCCAGGCCCAGCGCCTCGCACCGGCGGTTGGCGCGGGCGAACAGGTTGCTCCAGCCCCGGTAGCGGCGGGGCATTCCGGACTCGGTCAGCCACAACATCGCGGGCTCCAGGCCCTGCGGGCCCCGGACGAACAGCCGCAGTCGCTGCCGGTCGTCGAGTTCGTTCAGCCCGACCCGTCCCGTGCGGCCGCCTGGGTCGCTCCAGCGGACTTCACCCCGCCGGGTGACCTCCTCGGCGACCCGAATCCCGTCCAGCCGCTCGTAGGCGCCCGCCTTCTGAGCCTGGCTCACTGCCAGAGCCCGCGTGGTCAGCCGGTAGTCACTCACCGCCCGCAGGCCAGCGTGGCTGACGTAGAAGTAGCGGCCGGCACGTTTGGCCGCAGCAGCCGCCAGACGTGCCGCGTAGAACCGCTGGTCGCCGAGCGAGGGCAACTCGGACTCCAGCAGTGTCCCCGCCTCCCGGCGTCGCAGGCCGCTGCCGTAGAGCAGGTCGGCGAACGCCGCGTCCCGTCCGTCGTTGCGGCCCCGCCAGGCCGGATCTTCGGTCCCGTCCGGCTGCATTCCCCGCAGGCCGACGTCCCTCCACAGCTTCCAGGCCCGCGGCGTCAGCCACTTCACATCCGATGTCCGCACGTCCGCCGGGGCCAGCTCCGGGATCTCCGCCATCGCGCCGTCCCGCGTACGGACCGAGCGCAGACGCACCGGGTTCACCGCGACGTATCGCCGTGCCGTCGCCCAGTCGTAGAGCATCCGCAGGGCCGCGAGCTCCCGCCCCCACTTCGCGCCGCCGATCGGGGCATCGTTGTCCTCGGCTCGAAGCCGCCAGTCCTCCCAGTCCTCCAGGTCCTCCGCCGTCGCGTGGTCCCAGGTCAGGCCCGACCGCCACAGAAACGTGAAGAACAAGCGGTAGTCCAGCGCGTACGACTCCTGCGTACCCGGCGCCTTCCCCACGAACGGCGGGCGACGGAAGAACTCACTCAGCCGGGCATCAACACGGCCCTCGGGAGACACCAGGATCGGCTGCCGCTGCCGGATCCCCAACCGACGCTCACGGTCTTCCAGATCACCAGCACCGACCATCGAAAGATCCGCGGGCCTGCCGCCTCTGTCCGTCCAGAACAGCTGCCACTCATCGACCACAAAGACGCTCCATAATCACAACACGACCTGCTGTAACACGCGGAACGTACACGGAAGTGACCGGGCCGTAGACCATCGTCGTCCCGTCGACACCGACGAGCCCGCCACCACGGTGGCGGGCTCTCGTGCGTGCATGGCCGTCTTGGTCGCAGCCCGCACCGTCCCAGGTGGCGCTTCAGCTGCGGGCAGGCCCGGCCGACCCGGTCGATCCAGCGCGTGCAGTAGATGGTGGCTGTGCAGGCGATGACCGCGGTGGCGGTCTTGACACCGTCCAGGTGCTGCCCGGTGAACCGCTGAAAGGTCTCTCCGTCAGTGGTGACCTTCTTGCAAGCATGCAGATGCTCGACGAGGCCGCCGTCGAGAGGGGTGTCAACGATGATTCTCGCGAGCACCTCGTACGAGCAGGTGTGGCCGGGCGGCCCCTCGGCTGCCCGGCCACACCTGCGGATGCTCAGACGCGACTCAGGAGGCGTTCCACTGCCAGAAAGCGGACTTGGTCTTGGGCCCGAATTTACCGTCCTCGGCAAGCCCGTAGCCGCCCCAGTAGTTCAGGTGCTTCTGCAGCCCCTTGATGGTCTTGGGCCCGACGACCCCGTCGACGTCGGCGCCCCGGAACCCGAACTCCCGCTGCGCGGCCTTCCAGCTGTTGGTGCCCAGCTTCCCGTCGATCTCCCCCGGGTTCTGGCCCAGGCGCTTCAGCCAGCGCTGCCAGTTCTGGGCCCGCTCCTTGTCCAGACCGAGGTTGTTGTACTGGGCCGAGACGTCCTGGGTGACCACGGCGGGCTTGGCGTCCGACGCGGGCGCCGCGGAACTGACGCTCGCTCCCGCGAGGCCCCCGGCGGCGAGCCCGACGACGGCGGTTGCGCTGATGAGTGCCCTTGTCAAAGCAGGTCGCATAGCTCTCTCTTTCCTGTCAGTGGTCGGCATCGTGCAGCCGGAGCTCGTGCCAATGAGACCTGTTGCCCCCGTGACACCTGATCTGGGCAGATCACCCGCGTCGTCGTGCTACGGGCGGGTTCGCCCCGGTGTGGTCAGTAACGTAGGACGCTCGCAGCCGAGGAGCGTCAACCCGGCGATGGAGGGTGGTCTCAACTCTCGCGGTACAGCCGAAAGCCGCTGCAACCCTTGGTGTACCGCACCAGTTGGACATCAAGCGCTGCCGTGCCAGATGCCACACAGGCCTCGTCCTGGCAGGAGACCCCGGGCGTCCCTCTCAGTGCCACCGTCGCAAATGCCTCCTCCCAGTCCGTGGTGGAGACGGCGCCGCCCTGCGCCCTCCCTCTGCGAAGCGGGGACGAACCGTCCGTGCCCACGGAGGCCGTGTCGGGCCGCACCCACGTCCAGGACGAGCCCGGGCGCAAGCTGGAAGAGGCCGCCGGGTGAGCCAGGCGTTCTACAGCGACGCCGAGAAGATCCGACGGGAGCTGTCCCGCAGCGAGCAGGCCGCCGTCGAGTCCGTGCGCCGCGCGCTGGAGGACGGCCCCACCCCCGCGCCCGCCCGCGGCCTGCCGGACGCCAACCCGCACAGCAAGTCCTACGTCACCGAGTTGCTGCCCGTGCACCGGCTTCTTGCCCGCGTCTGAGATCCGGTCGCGCAGCACTATCTCCACCACGATCAGCGAGTGCATGACCGCCACGGTGGAGAACTCGTAGCAGTAGTACGACTGGCGCAGCAGCGGGCCGTGCGCACTACCGTCGCCGCGGCCTCGAGAACGCCGTCGGGCACGACTAGGTCCTCAACGAGGTCATGCATGTCGCGTAGCTGTCGACGAAGAGGTGGGCTCGCTCATCCGGGACTGGGAACGGCATCCGCTGCGTGGTCATCCCGGCAGCCTCGCGGCCGGGCTCCCCAGGCCGCAGCAGCATTTCCCCGTCCGTTGCGCTGTGTGCTGGGAAGGGGACTTCTCCCCTGTCGGAATGGGCTGTATGTCGCACGTAGCGAACGTGGTCACGGGAAGCCGCTGCCAGGCAGCTTGAGCACCGCCGGGCTGACGTCGCGTTACGCATCGAGCGGTCCTGTCAGGGAGCTGTTTCGGGGCGCCTTGCTGATGTGATGTCAACTATGCGACGCGCCCACAGCGTTCTTTGCCACACCGGCAATGGTTAGTAAGGTACCCGCATGAGCGCCCCATACGCCCCAGACGACCGGGAAAAGGTAGTCGCCAAGCTTCCTGCTGCTTTGCGTCAGGAACTCAAGATCCGCGCGGCCGAGTTGGGCGTGGATATCAAGGACGCGGTGACCGAAGGCATTCATGCCTGGCGCACCGGCTCGTCCCCGCACCCACAAGTCGACACCTCGGGCGGCACCTCCTTCTCCACCTACGTGCCGACCGGCCTCTACGGGCACTTCAAGGCCGACTGCAAGTCCCGAAACCTCCCCTTCAATCAAGGCCTCGCCCAGGCAATCCGCCTCTGGATCGACAGCCACCCGTCGCCCGCATCCGGCCGTGTGCCCCGACCCACCGGAGCCCGCCGGATCGTTTTCGGCAACCAGAAGGGCGGCGTGGGTAAAACCGCCACGTCGGCCGGCACGGCGCAAGCTCTCGCTGAGGCAGGCCACCGGGTCCTTCTGATCGACTTCGATCCGCAGGGCCACATGACACGTCAGCTCGGATACGACATGTTCGAGATCGACAGCCCGAGCCTGGCCAAGTACATGCTGGGGGAGGCCAAAGGACAGGTCCGCGAGCTCCTCGTCCCGATAGAGGACGGCGTCTTCGGCGGCCGGCTGTTCCTGCTGCCCGCGTGCAAGGATGCGTTCCTGCTGGATGCCAAGCTTGCCACCAGCCGCAACATCCGCATCAAGGAGACAGCGCTGGAGAAGGCCCTGGAGCCGCTGGAGAAGGAGTTCGACTACATCGTCGTCGACTGTCCTCCGAGTCTGGGCTTTTCCATGGATACCGCGCTCTACTACGGGCGCACCCGCGACGGAGAGGACAAGGACTCCTCTGGCGTAGTCATCCCGGTGCTCGCAGAGGACTCTTCCGCCGACGCCTACGACATGCTCTTCGACCAGATTCAGGATCTGTCCGAGGACATGGAAGTCGAGATCACCAAGCTTGGATTTGTGGTCAACATGTACGACAGCCGCAAGGGATACATCGCCACCTCCTCCCTCGACAGCTGGAAGCAGATCGGTGATCCGCCCGTCATCGCCGTTATGCCCGAACGCAAGGAACAGCGCGAGGCGGTGCGGCTCAAGCAGCCTCTGCTGGCCTACGATCCGGACTGTGAGCAGGCCGAACTCATGCGCACCATCGCCCGAGGGATCAGCCGATGAGCGTCGCGGACAAGCTCGGCACAGGATCATCGTTCGGCAATGTGCCCCGCGGACGCAGCGCCCGAGGCCGGGCCAAGGCCGTGGCCCAGGGCGACGTGCCCGCCTACGAACTCGTGCGACTGCACTTGGACGAGGTCTCCCCCACCCCCCTCAACCCGCGCCGCAACTTCGGATCGGATGAGGACAAGGCCCATTTCGGTGAAGAGCTCCGCCTGGCACAGCTCTCTGCCTGCGTAGCGGTCACCCGGGATGCCTATCTCGCGCTGTGGCCCGACCACGCCTCCCGTATCGGTACGGCGCAGCACGTTCTGGTCAACGGTGAGCGCCGGTATCGCAGCGCGGTGCATGTGGGCCTGGAAGCGCTGGACTTCGTCGTGCGCGACGATCTGGCGTCCTCCCGGGAGGAGTTCGTAAACCATCTCCTGAAGGAGAACCTGGAGCGCGAGGACTTCGACGTCATAGAGCGTGCCCGTGGCGTCCAGGAGCTCGTGAGCACCTGCGCGGAGCAGTCCGAGAAGGGGGCCCGCGCGCGTGCTGCCGCGCGTCTCGGGAAGGACCGCTCCTGGATCACGAACCAGCTGGCGTTGCTGGAACTCCCTTCAGAGATTCAGGTCATGCTCAGCTCGGGCGATATGGCGGAGCGCGATGGGCGTACGCTCGCCCGCCACAGCAAGGAACATCCAGGTCTGGAAGCTGCCGACCTCATCGCCCACCTCAAAGCCGTGAAAGAGGCCGAGGCTCAAGAGAAGGCCGAGCAGAAGGCCATACTCCAGGCGGCGAAAGAAGCGCGCGCCAGCGGTGGGCCGGACCTCCCCGTGTTGTCCGCGGACAACACCACAGCCAAGCCCAGGGACTCGTCCGCAGGGAAGGCTGGTGGGGAGGAGGTGTCGAAGCCAACGTTGTCCACGGACAACACGTCTGCTCCTTCCTCGGGCAAGCCGAGGTCCGATGCCCCCCGGGACGAAGTTGCGGCCACTGTCGCTCGCGTGTTGTCCACGGACAACACGCAAGTTCTCCCCGGCGAGCCCGACGGTCTAGCCTCGGTTGTGTTGTCCGCGGACAACACAACCGAGACGCTTCCTCACCAGTCACGCACTGAGACGGTGAGGGACCTGCCGTGGGGTAACCCATTGTGGTTCGATCGGCAGCTGCGAAAGCACATGTCTGCTGAGAACCGCGCCAAGCTGGTGTGGCTGCTGCAAGCGCAGGATGACTAGCCTGGAGCCTCTTGTTGTCCGCGGACAACAAAGAACGCATGAAGGCCCGGCCTCTCGCAAGTAAGTGGAGGCCGGGCCTTCATGTTCCGCGCATTCGCCTCAGCTCTCTTCTGGCAGGCCCTGGCCCGCCTCCCCGAACTGCAGCGGACGGTGCTCGTGCTCCGCTACTACAAGGGGCACACCGACCCCGAGATCGCAGACATCCTCAACATCAGAATGGGCACGGTGAAGTCCAGCATCTGGCGCTCCCTGCGCCGGCTGCGCGAGGACAAGGTCCTCAGCTTCGGCCGTGACCAGGAAGAGTCCTAGCTGTCGCTCGCCAGCGTCCTGGGGCCGGTGCTGGGCAGCGTGCTCACCGAGGCCGACCTGTTCGGACTGGGTTGGCGGCCGATCTTCCTGATCAGTGTGCCCGTCGGGCTTGCTGTGACCATCCTCGGGCGCAAGTTCATCCCCGAGTCGACCGCGCAGAAGTCCGACCGGCTCGACCTCACCGGCCTGCTGCTGTCCGCACTGGCCATGGTCCTGATCATCTTCCCGCTCACTGAGGGCCATACCCACCACTGGCAGCTGTGGTGCTTCGCCATGCTTGCCCCGAATGCCTCGCGGTTGACCGCGCCGTCGGGCGAGCCGCCGGTGACGGAGAAGAACACAAGGGCGGTCAGCGCGTGCTCATGGTCGTCCACCGCGGCTACGGCATCCGAGCCGCCGACACCGACAGCGCCGAGGTCGAAGGATCGCCGCAGAGGAACACACCGCCTGACAGCGGGCACGCCCGCCGCTCCTGTCGGCAAACCAATGCGGACAGTCATCTGCGCGGACAGGCCTCCGGAGAACTGCGCGCTCCGGAAGAGGGACAGTGCCACGAGCGGGGAGTCGTCCTTCCTGCGCTGCTGGTGGCGCAGGGAGATGCCGAATCCGGTCCTGCTGCTCGGCTTCGGCCTCGGCATGGTCGGCGGACCGCTCGCCGACATGTCGCTCGCCAAGGTCTCGCCCGAGATTGCTGGTACAGCCTCGGGCCTGTTCAACACCGCAACCCTGTTGGCTGCCGGCCTGGAGTCCGTAGGCGGCCATCGAGGCGAGTGCGATCAGGGCTTCTGCCTGGGGCAGTCGGCGCCCGCAGCGCCCGGCGGTCTTCATCGCGACCGTCGCACCGGCCAGCTCGCCGAGAGCGAGCAGCATGAAAGCCGCGGCCGCCATCAGCGGGCTCATGCGCGGCACGCTGCGGCCGCGAGGCGGTCGGCCTGGTGGTCGCACAGCGCCTGCTGAACTACGAGGCACTGACAACCGGGGCACGCAGGACCTGCGCGAGAGTTACTCCCGTTTCATCCCGGAGGACCTCGCTGAGCACGGCCAGAACGGCGCGGCAGCGTCCGGCAACAACACGGGCAGCGATTCGTGAGTACCGTTGCACCCTCGACCTGGCAGAACTCACGCGGAAGACGTGTTGCACCATCGGCTTGCAGCGGACCCGGCCGACGACACGAGACCGGGACCGGGACATGGGCGAGTCTGCCGACGTTCGCTGATCAGGCACAGCCGCTCACGTCTCGAACCGACTCGGTCAATCTGCGCCGTGATGACGCCAGCGCTCCGCCGTTGTTCGCGAACGTGCTGCACTGGCGGCGTCCCGTACGCAGTTCCCAGGGGAGGGGCTATGGGCGAGGTCGCCACGGCCGTGTCCGACGAAGCGTTCTCCGCGCTCGCCGAGAACCTGGGCCACATCCTTGAGACCCGCGCACTGCTGTGCGTCATCGCGCCGGAGGACGTCCAGGGTGAGGCCGTGGTGGAGGCCGCTCTCAGCCGCTGCGACAGGGTTGATCCCGTCGTGGTCACGCGACTGCAGCACCGGGCCGAAAATTTCAGCAGGCCACACCCGAGAGGTCCCTCCTGGACGGATGCGGAGCTCCCTCACTCCGGCCCTATGAGGGACGTGCGTGGGGGTTCAAAGGCTCATGCCGGCGTGGCGAGCGGCGGACGCCCCCCGGAGGCGCAAGCCTTGAGCCGTGCCGGCCTCCGGGGACGGTGAGTGTCCTGTCGCAGAAGATCTGGCTTGCGGGTGAGGCTGTGACCTGCGGCGACCAAGTCGACTGAGACGCAGGGTTGCCGGAAATCTCAGTCGATCTGGTTTCGCATCCATGGATGACAGCTGGTGTCTCAGGTGATCTGGTTCGGTCTCGCAGTGGCGAACTGGTACTCCGCCTGGTCGGGATATGTGACCAGCTCGATCCGCGTGCCGGACGGACGTCCTGCTTCGTCACGAACCGTGGTTTGTTCGCCGGTCGTTGTCATCTGACGCTCAGAGGATCGGTGTCGTCTGCGCCAGGGCGATGCGCCAGTCGTCGCCCGCGCGGGTCATGACATAGGTCAACACGCCGGTCAAGGGGAGCTGGGATGAGTCCTCCGCCTCGGATCGTTCGTCATGGATCGTCTTGGTCAGGCTCACGATGGCGACGTCGGGCGTGGCGAATCGGATGTCGTTGACCTCCAATGCAGTCCGGATGTCCTTGAGCGGGGAGGAGAGGGCGTCGGCCATGGCCGAAGTGAAGGTCTCACGCCCGAAGAGGCGCCTCCCGCCGAAGTTGATGAGCACAAGGTCGGAGGTATGCAGCGCCGGCAGCGCGTCCGGGTCGGTCTGCGCCTCCTCGGTCCGCACGACGAGCTCGCGAATCCGCTTCTTGTCGATGTCGTTGGTGGGAAGAGTGGAGTTCGAGGTGTCCATGGCGAAAACCTAGAACCTCTAGTTAAGTTGAGGTCAAATCCCGATCCGCTTCGCGGGTAGTGAGGGGATCCCGATCCGCAGATGACCGCGAAACCGCG
This sequence comes from Streptomyces sp. NPDC003379, assembly GCF_053589195.1. Classification (NCBI taxonomy): domain Bacteria; kingdom Bacillati; phylum Actinomycetota; class Actinomycetes; order Kitasatosporales; family Streptomycetaceae; genus Streptomyces; species Streptomyces sp. NPDC003379. Next base: position 21,227 of record NZ_JBSFRK010000071.1, read on the forward strand.
CGGCTTCGTCCGTTGTGGTCGGCCAGCGATGGGTGTCTCACGGAGCACGACGAGGGCTGGACGGCCAGGTCGATTGAGACCGAAAGCAGAGCGGACCAGATCAAGTGAGACCGGGACGAGACCATCAGAGACGGGACAGTGAGGGCAGGCCCGTCAGGGCGGGTCCCCGCTGTCCTGTCTCAACGAACCCAGTCGATCTTGAGCCGCTGAGACGACTGGGTTCGTTGAGAGGGGACACCTGCCCCGCCAAGGCCCTTCAAGATCGTTCTTGTCCAATTAGGCAAACGATCTTGAGAGGCGGCCTGCCCACACGCAGCAGCCCCTCTGTTCGGTCTGGTCGAACGTTTTGGAAACAATTGTTTCCAGCGATGGCCCTCGGGCTCGCACTCGTTGCAGAAGTCAGGCCTCCGTACCGCACGGCCAGTCCTTGATCAGACGGAAGCCTCACGCATCGGATCGGCCAGTTCGTCTCGACGCTCGGTGAAGATGCTCAAGACCGTGCTCGGCCTATTAAGAGCTCAGCCTGCCGTGTATGGGTCCCGAAACACAGAACGGCCCGTACTCCCCCGCTGCACTTCTCGGGGGGAGTACGGGCCGTTCTGTATCACTAGTGCATGTCAGGCTGCCCAGGTCGCGGGCGTGCCTTCATCAGGGTTGGGGATGCCAGCAGCGGTCACCAGCGCGGCGGAATGCCGCAGGGCGGTGATCGGTACCGCCCCGGGGTTTCGGTGACGGGACTGGCGAAGAGGCAGTGTTCCAAGCATGCAGTACTTGAGGTGAGGTCGGCATAGCCCCTGTAGTCCTCTTTTCACCCGGAGACAAGTCGCTGGTGGGAAGGCCCGTCGAGGCACGGAGCTGCTAGGCCAAGACGTCAATGCGCCCTGCACACGCTTTCAGGATGGCGCGGAGGTCATCACACGCCGGGCCATGCGCGGGGACGTGTGGGGCCCCGCTTACGGTGAGGGGGCCGTCAGACTCCGGTCAGGGTGTACGTACCCGTACCGTCCTGCCTGCCGCTGGAGTACTGGCGGATGAACTCCCCGTCCGCGTACCGGTCGTAACCCAGCATGGAGCCGGTGTACTTGTTCTGCACACCGATCCTCGAGCTGCCGGGTACGTCGCGGTAGATGTAGAACCGCTGGAGGTCGTCCTCTGCACACGCGGCCGTCGTCAGGTAGGCCCGCTCCTGGTTGGCGATGTTTGCCGGGATGACTGCGCATTGCCCGTTGCCCCAGTTCCACAGGGTCGCCTCGAGGACTCCGTTGTTCTCCACGACGTTGCATAGACGCCAGTTATCGAGGTGGGCGCTGGTGAAGTTGGATTTGCGCAGGCGGATGCCGTCGTTGGTTAGGGCCGGTGCGCTCCAGTTCAGGGGCTTGCCGGGGACGTCGATTTTGTAGGCGCCGGCCTGGCAGGTCAGGTCGGCTTGCGTGGTACGCCCGGTGGGTTTGGGCTGTTCGACAGACGTGCCGCTGGTGGGAGCCTGGCGGTGCATGAGGCTCTCTTGCGTCTGCTTCTCTGTCGGGGCCACCGCACCCGCGGGATGCTTGACCTTCGCGGCCGGTGAGCCGCAGTCGAGGAGGCCCTTTGCCTTGGCCATGATGCTGTTGGCCGGCACCGCGTCCTCACAGCGCACCGCGCCTTCCTCAAGGGTGGTGTAGGTGGTGAAGCTGCCGCTGCCGGGCCCCTCGATCCACCTCAGCGCCCAACTGCCGTCGCCCTGTTGGGTGCGGTTGCAGTTGAGGCTTCCATAGGTGCCGGTGACCTTCTTCGTGCCCTTGTAGACGCCGTAGTAGCCGGGGCGGGAGAAATTCCACGTGACCGTGTTCGACTCGCTGCTGGTGGAGGAGTAGTTTACCTGAACGTTCAGGCCCAGGCTCGCGCCGACGGTGCCGAGGGTCTCGACGGCGAAGCTGCCCTGGACGTTGCCGTTGAGGCCGACGGAGACCGAGATCGTGGTCTGGGTGCTGGTGGTGACGCTCTGGTAACCGGTGGTGCCCTGGGTGACGTACCAGCCCTTGAAGTGGGTGATCTCAGGGGTGACTTCGGTCGTCTTGACGTACGGGCGGCGTGTGCCGAGGTCGGCCGCCGTGCAGACGTCGCCGGGTTTGACCTGCGGGGCTGCAGCGGGCTTCGCCGGTGAGGCCGATGCCGGTGAGACGGCGAGGCCCACGGTGGCGACAGCGACCGAGGCCGCACAGGCCATGAGTCCTCTGCCTATGCGGCTGACGGGTCTTATGGGGCGCATCGTTGCCCTTTCCCTCTGGTCGTGTGTGTCAGGTCAAGGGGTGAACGTAGTGGCCACAGAGGGTGGGGGTGTGACCCCGCAATGAGCCAAAGGTGATCGGAAGGGCTTGTTCCGCCTCTGGCGCACACGGCTGCCGGACCGGTTCCATCCCTAACGGACCCGTACGCCACCGAATAGGGGGACCACCCTTTGATACACGTCAGACGGCTGCTCGCGACGACAGTCTCGCTCGCCCTGACCGCAGTTCTCCTGGCTCTGGGCATCTCACCGGCCGCCGCCGCACCACTATCGGCGGCCCCCGAGAGCCACGGCACCTGCACGGCCACCACCCCCGGCTCCAAACTCGCACGCCAGGGCGCGGCACGGATTTGCACCAAGGAGCGGCCCATTACCGCACGGGATCTCGCCCGTATCCGCACCAGCACCACCTCTGTCCCCAAAGTCGCCGCCGCTCCCCGGGATGACGTCGACCCCGCGGACAACCCGGATGCCAGCCCGGAGGCGCTGTGCACCTCCAAAAAACGCCAGGATGTCGTCGCCAACCGCCACGCCTACTGCATGCGGCACGCCATCGTGTACCTGCTTGAGAACCGCGCGGGGGAGACGATCGGCACCGCCGAACTCCTGGTCACGGCCCGGTCCGCAGTGGACCCCAACAGCGTGCGGTGGCAGGAGAACATCGCCGTCTTCGCAGGCAACTACGACCGTGTCTCCGCTGTGAGACTCGCTCTGTCGTCGTCGTGCACCGCGTGCATACCGGGGCCGCCCGCCTGGGGCGGCGGGGCCATCGAGCTGCGCGCGGGTGAGGAAGACCAGAGCGGACACCTCTCCTACGAGACCACTACCCGGGGCGGCGGCGAGCGCTCGCGCAGCACGATCGCCTACCAGAGCCAGACGGAGAGCCCCGACGCGGAGTACCCCGTCATCAGCTATGGGCAGTGGGCGGGCCCCGCGGTGGCCTGTGACGGTCTGGTCGGCAACACCCCCGGCTGCATCGCCACCGATAGCCTGGCCAGGGTGGTCCTCAGCAAGTCCCAGTACGGGGCCTCCGCAGTGGCCTACGAATGGGCGCAGAACAACCTGAGCGACAACAACGCCATGGGCACCGCAAAAAGGCCGCTCACGCGTGACGGTGACAAGGCGAGGGCGCAGAGCAGGAGTTACTACACCTGCAAGGCTCCCCCGAAGCCCTTCGTAGCCGACCCGACCGTCGTGAATGATGAATGTGACGAGTTCCCCTTCGCCAGGACCCGCCAGGGCGGCACGATCGGTTCCATGTGCGCGGAGATCACCCCCCGCTACGTAGGCGGCGGCGCATGGCGGGTCGACGTCGTACGCGACGAACCGGTCGCACCCTGCATCAGGGCCCATGTCCCCTCAGACCAGAACCAGAACGCGGGGCGGTCCGTAGGCCGTCAGGTTAAGTCCGAGCGCATCCTCCAAGGTGAGGCGTATCAGGTGGCCATCACCCCCTAGGCGGCAGGCCTCCCTCCCCGGGTGCCCGGGGAGGGAGCCCTTGGCCGGTGAGCGATGCCGCCGAAGCCTACGCCCATGCTCGTCTCAAGAGACTGACGCAGTCGCCGGCAACGGCAACCTCGCGGTGGAGCTGGGTGGTGCCGTGGTGGAGAGCCGCGATGGTTGTAGCCGCCGTTTCGAGCCGCTTGTCCGCGACGGCGCACTCGCCGGCCCTCGACCGCTGTGTCGTCGGCTGCGGCAACATGGTCCGCACCGACGCTCACGCCCACCAACTCCGCGCCCGGGCCGACCGCTTCACCCAGCAGGCACTCCATCAACCCCAGCCGATCGGCAGCCGTCTGCTGACCACAGCCGACCGGCTCCGCAGTCTCGCCGACGCCCATGACCGCACCCGCATCACCAGCCAGGAGCCCTGCCCATGAGCCCAGCGCACGACGAGCGCGACCGCATCCGTGCGGCCATGCAGCGCATTTTGGCCGGCCGTCCCGAACACTCCAGCGGCGCACTGACCATCGTCGCCCTCGCCATCGAGGCCCAGGTTCCCCGCAACGCCCTCACTCAGAGGCACCCCGACCTGCGCAACGAGTTCAACACGCACGTCAAGGAGCGAGGCGCAGTCCCGGACACCGAAGCCCGCCTCCGGGCGAAGATTGTCCAGCTGAAGGAAACCCTCGCGAACAAGAACGAGGAACTCGCCCGCCTGCGCGAGGACGTACCCGCGCTCGTCCGCGCGCTCAATCAGCTCACCGCCGAGAACGAAACGCTCCGGCAGCAGTTGCAGCTGCCAGCACCGAACGTCGTCCCCCTCCGGCCACAAAGACAGCCATGAGGTCAGGTCACCGCAGCGAGACGGCCCCGGGACCACGAGGCCATGACGTCCCCGGGCCGTCTCTCACCGGCCGGTTCGACCGGAGAGGCGGATGCGCCCTGGCACGGCCCGCCGGGGACCTCCGACCTCACCACCGCCCGCGTCCCTGAGCCGTCCGGGGCACCCACGAGGAGGCCGACCTCCATGCCCTGCGAACGACTTCCTCGTTCCGCAGTCACAAGCGCGGACCGAGGGGACCCTGCGCAAGGTCGCAGGACCACCGCGTCAGCCGTTAGGCCGCGTCTTCTTCGAAGTAGATCGCGTCAAACAGATCGATGGGATAGTCGCGGGGCCACGGCCCGGCTCGCATGGTCGGTCCCATACCTCCCCGGCATGGAGAGCGGCGCGAAGCAACTGCTGGCTGAATACGTCAAGCGAGCTGGCGGGGGGCGTTCGGCGCGCTC
>NZ_JBSFRK010000072.1:0-26007 GCF_053589195.1 Streptomyces sp. NPDC003379
GTGGTGAGGGTGGTGGGGTGGATGTGGGGCGGGTGGATGTGGTGCAGGTGGTGTTGTTTGCGGTGATGGTGGGGTTGGGGCGGTTGTGGTTGTCGTGTGGGGTGCGGCCTGTGGCGGTGGTGGGGCATTCGCAGGGTGAGGTGGCGGCGGCGTGTGTGGCGGGGGTGTTGAGTGTGGTGGATGCGGTGCGGGTGGTGGTGGTGAGGAGTGGTGCGTTGGCGGGGGTGTTGGCGGGTCGGGGTGGGATGGTGTCGGTGGGGTTGGGGCGGGGTGTGGTGGAGGGGCGGTTGGTGGAGGGGTTGTCGGTGGCGGGGGTGAATGGTCCGGGTTCGGTGGTGGTGTCGGGTGAGTTGGGGGCGTTGGAGGGGTTTGTTGAGGCGTGTGAGGTGGATGGGGTGCGGGTGCGGCGGGTGGCGACGGATTGTGCGGGTCATTCGGTGCAGGTGGAGGAGGTTCGCGACTGTGTGCTGGAGGGGCTCAGGGCGATCGAGCCGCGTGCGGGGGAGATTCCGTTCTGTTCGACGGTGACGGGCGGTCTGCTGGATGGGGGGGAGTTGGACGGGGAGTACTGGTATCGAAATCTGCGGGAGACGGTGGAGTTCGAGCAGGCCACCCGCACCCTCCTCGACCTCGGACACACCGCCTTCATCGAATGCAGCCCCCACCCGATCCTCACCCTCGGCCTTGAAGAGACCGCCGAGGACATGGGCGTGGACGCCGCCGTCCTCGGCACGCTCCGCCGCGACGACGGCGGGCCCCGCCGCGCCCTGCACTCCCTCATGCGCGCCTACGCCGCCGGTGTCGACGTGGACCTGGACGCCCTGTGCCCGGCGACGGACACTCGGGTCGACCTTCCTACGTACGCCTTCCAGCGCCGCCACTACTGGCTGGAACGCAAGGCTCCGCACCCCGTGGCCGATCCGGCCTCGGCCTGGCGCTACCACGTGGGCTGGCGCCGGGTGACCCCACCGCCCGCCGTGACGGGACCGGCAGGGGCGTGGCTGGTCGTGATCCCCGCCCAGTGTCTGGACGCCGACGAGGTGACGCAGTGCCTGGCGGCCCTGGGCGAGGGCGGAGCCGTGGTGCGGGAAGTCGTGGTCGACGCCCGCTGGGCCGACCGCGAGGAGATGGCCGAGCAACTGCGTGAAGTCCGCGCCGACCTGGGCGAGGTCGGCGACGTCGCCGGCATCGTCTCCCTGCTCGCCCTCGACGAGGCACCCTGCGAAGAAGCGTCCGCCGTCCCCGCCTCGGTGGCCGGTACGGTCGTCCTCGCCCAGGCGCTCGACGACGCGGGTGTCGCCGGACGGCTCTGGTGCGTGACCGGCGGCGCGGTGTCCGTGGGCGCCGACGACCCCGTCACCCACCCCACCCAGGCACATCTGTGGGGCCTCGGCCAGTCCATCGCCGTGGAGCGGCCCGAGCGGTGGGGCGGCCAGGTGGACGTACGTGGTGACCAGCGTGACGACGTACGAAGTGACGTACGCGCCGGACTCCGTGCCGTGCTGTCCGGCGCGCTCGGGGACGAGGACCAGATCGCCCTGCGCGGCCAGGAGACCTGGGTCCGGCGACTCTCCCGCGCCCCGCTGCCGGACGGCCCGACGGGCGAGACGGCCGAGGGCGGCTGGTACAAGGGCGGCACCGTGCTGGTGACGGGCGGCACCGGCGGCCTCGGCTCCCACGTCGCCCGGTGGCTGGTGGACGCGGGCGTGGAGCGGGTCGTGCTGGCGAGCAGGCGTGGCAAGGACGCGCCGGGCGCGAGCGAACTGCTCGACGAACTCGCCCGGTCGGGACCGTCAGGAACATCAGGAACGGCGGGGTCAGGCACATCGGGACCGGCGGACGTGGTGGTCGAGGCATGCGACGTCGCCGACCGCGAAGCCCTCGCCGGAGTGCTGGCGCGCATCCCCCGGGAGTGCCCGCTGACCGCCGTCTTCCACACCGCGGGCGTGGTGGACGACGGCCCGCTCGCCGCCATGACCGTGCCCCAACTCGAATCCGTGCTGCGCGCCAAGGCCCAGGCCGCGCTGTACCTCCACGAACTCACCGCCGACCAGGACCTGTCCGCCTTCGTCCTCTTCTCCTCCTGCGGCAACATCCTCCCCACCGTCGGCCTCGCCAACTACGCGGCGGCCAACGCCTACCTCGACGGGCTCGCCGAGTTCCGCGCCTCCCAGGGGCTGCCCGCGACCTCGGTGGCCTGGGGCGCGTGGGCCGGGGGCGGCATGAACAACGACACCCTCGACGCCTGGCTGCGGCTGGGCGGCGTCCAGCTCATGGACCCCCGCGAGGCGACGGCCGCGATGGGCCGGGCCCTGGACCTCGGCGACACCCTCGTCGCGATCGCCGACATCGACTGGGAACGCTTCACCGCGTTCAGCGTCTCCCGGCCCCGCCCCCTCGTCCGCGACCTGCCGGACGTGAGGGACGCGGCGACGGCCGTGAGCGGACCCGCCGCGGACAGCGGTACGTCCGAACTGGCCTCCCGACTCGACGGATTGACGCCCGGCCAGTGCGAGCGGGTGCTCCTGGACGTCGTACGCGAAGGCATCACCGCCGTCCTCGGCCACGACCCGGACAACATCCAGCCCGACCGGCCCTTCCGGGAGATCGGCCTTGACTCCCTCACCGGCGTCGAACTGCGCAACCGCCTCAACTCCGTGACCGGGCTGCGGCTGCCCGCCACGCTGGTCTTCGACCACCCCACACCGGGGGCGCTCGCCCGTTCCCTGCGGGAGCGGATCACCGGCACCGCGTCGCCGGGCCGTACGGACCCCGTCACGTCGGTCGGCACACCTGCCGCCGCCGACGCGGACGACAGCACGGACCGGGCCGTCATGGCCGCCACCGACGACGAACTGTTCGCCATCATCGACGACGCCTGACCTCCGAGGCGCCGGGACGACACCGCGAAAGGGAGACGATGTCAGGCCCGCACACCGATGCCGACCTCTGGGTGAGGCGCTGCCGACCGGCCGCTTCGGACGCGCCGCGGCTCGTCTGCTTCCCGCACGCCGGCGGCAGCGCGACCTACTACTACCCGCTCGCCGCGGCGCTCGCGCCCGAGATCGACGTCCTGGCGATCCAGTACCCCGGCCGCCAGGACCGCCACCGCGAGCCGTGCGTCGACGACCTCCACCGCCTCACCGACCATCTCCACGAAGCCCTGCTGCCCTACCTGGACCGGCCGTTCGTGCTCTACGGGCACAGCATGGGAGCCGTGCTCGCCTTCGAGGTGGCGCGCCGCTGCGAAGGCGGGGCGCGGGTCTGGCCCGCTCACCTCGTCGTCTCCGGGCGGCGCGCCCCGTCCCGGCACCGCCACGAGACCACGCACCTCCAGGACGACGCGGGCCTGATCAAGGAGCTGGTCACCGCGGGCGGCACCGACCGGCGGCTCACCGAGGACGCGGAGTTCCTCGCGTCCGTGCTGCCGACGGTACGCAGCGACTACCGCGCCGTCGAGACGTACACCTACCGCCCGGGACCGCCGCTGACCTGCCCGGTCACGGTGCTCACCGGCACCGCCGACCCGAAGGTGACCCTGGACGAGGCCCGCGCCTGGCGCGGCCACGGCGCGGGAGAGTTCGCGCTGCGCACCTTCACCGGCGGCCACTTCTTCATCGAGGAGCACCGCGACGCCGTCGCCTGCGTCCTCGCCGACACCTTGCGCCCGCACATCCGCGACCGGAGCGTCCGCGACCGGAACAGCCGCGAGGGGGCGCGATGACGGAGGAGCGACACGCGACACGCGCGGGCACGCCGTCCGGGCGCGCCCCCCGGCCCGCGGGCGCCACCATGCTGGACCTGCACACCGTGGCGGAGCTGCGGGCGATGCACGACCGGCAGATGGCGAAGCTCCCCCGGCCCGAGGTGCACGAGGTCGTCGACCTCACCGTCGCGGGACGGCCCGCCCGCCTCTACCGGCCCGACGGCGCCCTGCCCCAGCCCGCCCTGGTCTTCTTCCACGGCAGCGGCTGGGCGCTGGGCGGCGTCGAGTCGTACGACCCGGTCGTGCGCGCGCTGACCCGCGCCTGCCGGGTCGCGTTCGTGTCCGTGGGCTACCGGCGCCCGCCCGAGCACCCCCACCCCGCCGCCGTCGACGACGCGGAGGCGGCGGTGCGTTGGGTGGCCGCGCACGCCACGGAACTGGGCCTCGACGCGGCCCGGCTCGGCATCGCCGCCGAGAGCGGCGGAGGACAGATCGCCCTCGCGGCGGCCCTACGCCTGACCGCCCGGCCGGTCGTGGGCCACCGGGACCCGGCCGCCCCCGCACTGGCCCTGCAACTCCTCGCCTACCCGATCGTCGACCTGCGCCCCGCCCCGCCCACCGGCGCCCACTCCGCCGACCTGCGCGGCATGCTCGACCTGTACCTGGGCGACGCCGACCGCACCGACCCGGAGGTGTCCCCGCTGCTCGCCCCCGATCTGAGCGGGCTGCCGCCCACGGTGATCGGCACGGGGGAGTTCGACTTCCTGCGCCCGCAGATACGGGAGTTCGCGGCCCGGCTGAGCGCGGCCGGGGTCGCGACGACGCTCCTGGACGGCGCCGGGCTCGACCACGGCTACCTGGGCTGGGGCTCCTTGGCGCGCGGACCCGCCGAGGCCATCGACGCCCTCGGCGCGTGCGTGCGCCGCGCGCTCAGGCCCACGCTCAGGCCCGCGGACCCGCCGGATTCGGCGGCTCGATGACGCCCCGCCCGACCGGCAGCCCGGCCTCCAGATGCGCCAGGGCCTCGTCAAGGGCGGCGGGCCCGTCCAGCGACGGGTCCTTCGCCCAGTCCAGCCATACGGTGAGGACCACACCGCACACCGCTCCCGAGAGGGTGCGCAGCTCCGGGTCGTCCGGCCCCCGGTCGGTGCGCTCGGCGAGGAGCGCCGCCAGTTTGGGCAGGATGCCGGTGATGTTCGTGAAGTTCGCCGCCCACAGCTCGGGCACCGAGAGCACCACCATCTCCCGCTCCAGGTTCTCCCGCAGCTCCTGAGCCGTCTGCCCGGCGAACACCGCGCGGAACGCGCGGCGCAGCGCCTGCGTGGGGCTCAGCCCCGGCGGCTGCGCCTGGAAGGCGTTCCTGAGCTCGACGTAGTCGTCGTCGAGCCTGACCAGGTCCTCCTTGGTCGCGAAGTACCGGAAGACCGTGCTGGGGGCGACCTCCGCGGCCTCGGCGATCTGCTCGACCGTGGTGACGTGGTAGCCGCGCGTCCGGAAGAGCCGCAGCGCCTCCCGCTGGATCGCCGAGCGGGTCCTGGCCTTCTTGCGCTCGCGGAGCCCCGAGGGCCGCGGGGACCGGGGGGCGGGCGGAGCGGCGGTCTCGGTGAGCGGTTTCCGGCCACTGTTCGGCAGCGAAGTCATGCGTCACCTCCGGTGCGACTCGGTCACGGGCTCGACGAGGCGCGGGCCCTGCCGACCGGCTCATGATAGCCAGCGCCGCCCGCGCCTCATCCGCCCTGACAGCTCCCGGCCGGCCGCGGCCTCCGAGCCCCGGGGCCTCGCCACCTCGCCGCCTCGCTATCCCGACGCCTCGTCCGTCAGCGCCGCGGCCAGCGCGGCGACCGTGGGGCGCTCAAGCAGCTTCTCCAGGATGTCCTGCGCGCTGCTGCGCAGCCCGAACTCCGCGCGCAGCGGCCCCAGCATGGTCACCACATGGAGTGAATCGCCGCCGAGGTCGAAGAAGTTGTCCTCCACGCCGAAGTCGTCGCGGCCCAGCGCCTCGCACCACAGCTCGAACAGCCGCAGCTCGACGGGGCCGCGCGGCGCCACCCGCTCGGCCCCCGGCGTCTCCTCCCAGGGGGAGGGCAGCGCCCCGCGGTCCACCTTGCCGTTGGCGCTCAGCGGCAGCCGGTCGAGGACGATGAGCTGCCGCGGAACCATGTACTCCGGCAAGGTCTCCTCGGCGGCCGTGCGCAGCGCCTCCACCTCCACGGCGGCCGGTTCGCCACCGGGCGCCACCGCCAGGAGCACCCGCATGTAGAGGACGCCCGGGGACGCCTCCTCGCCGGGGAGCGCCGTGACGTGCTCGAAGCCCGCCGCCGCGAGGTGCGCCCGCCACTGCGCCACGCTGAGCAGGGGCAGCCGCTCGTCCTCGCCGCGCTCCTGGGCCAGGCCCTCGATGTACGCGACGGTGATGAGCGCCGACGGCATGTTCTCCGTGCTCTCCAGCGCCACCAGCATTCCGCCGGGGGCCAGCAGCGAGCGCAGGCCCTCCAGGGTCGCGCCGATGTCCTTGGCGTCGTGCAGCACGTTCGAGGCGATCACCACGTCCGCGCAGCCCGGCCCGAAGCCCTGCTCGGCGAGGTCCCCGTCGATGTCGAGGACCCGGTGTTCGAGGAAGGGGTGGGCGGCGCCGAAACGCCGGGCGGCCCGCGCCGTGAAGTAGCTGGAGATGTCGGTGAAGCAGTACCGGACCCCGTCGCGGGGCAGCTCCGGCAGGACGCACTCCGTCGTCGCCCCGGTGCCCGCCCCGACCTCCAGGACACGCACCGGCCGGCCGCCCGGCCAGGCGTCGACGAAGGCCCGTACGGCCTGCGCCGTGGTGCGGTTCTGCACCCTGGCGACGGCGTTGTCCGCGTACAGGGCGCGCGTGACGCGCCAGTCGCCGTCCGGCATCAGGAACTCCAGGGGGCTCACCTCGCCCCGCAGCAGCGCCACTTGGTTCTCGGCGCAGCTGGTGAAGTACTCGCGCAGCACCCCGTGGGACCCCGTGGTGCCGACACCGTCGAGCGTCCTGCGGATCTCCTCGTCCAGGGCGTCCGGCTCGAAGGCGCGGGCGCAGCGGTAGGTCCCGTCGTCGGCCGCGCTCAGCCAACCGCGCGTGACCAGCTCCGCGAGCTGACGTTCGATCAACTCCCGGTAGACGGGTTTGACTCCGCAGGCGACCACGTCCTCCAGGCGGGCGCTCGCACCCGCCGACCGGAAGAACCCGAGCCGGGCGAGGGCGCGCGCGATCACCATGGGGCACAGCGCGTCCGCGACGGCCAGGGTGTGCTCCTCCTCCCGCAGCTCCCCGGAGCGCTCCGCCAGCTCCCGGTCGAGCCGCGCCCCGGCCTCCTCGGCGGTCCGGCGCAGCCGCTCGGCCGCGCCCGGCGCGTCCGCCCGCACGGCGCGGTCCGCCTTGGGCACGACGTAGCCGACGAGCTGGCGGCGGCCCGTCCTCGGGTTGGTGTCGATGGCGGCCACCGCCTCGGCCACGCCCTCCTGCCGCGCCAGTGCCGCCTCGACCTCGCCCAGCTCGATCCGGTAGCCGTTCAGCTTGATCTGCGCGTCCTCGCGGCCGAGGAAGTCGATGTCGCCGCCGGGCAGATAGCGCCCCAAGTCGCCGGTCCGGTACAGGCGTTCACCGGTGCGGGGGTGACGTACGAACCGCTCGGCGGTCCGCTCCTCGTCGCCCCAGTACCCCTTGGCCACCCCGGCGCCGCCGATCCAGATCTCCCCGGTGGCCCACACCGGGCAGGGCCGCAGCCGCTCGTCGTACACGTGCAGCGTCTGGTTGGCGAGGGGCTTGCCGTACGGGATGCGGGTCCACGCCGCCGGCACCTCGCCGATCGGGTACGCCACCGACCAGATGGACGCCTCCGTGGCCCCGCCCAGGCTGATCACCCGGGCGTCCGGACAGTGCGCGTGGACGGCCCCGGGCAGCGCCACCGGGATCCAGTCGCCGCTGAGCAGCGCCAGCCGCAGCCCGGCCCCGTCCCGCGAGGCGTCCCGTGAGGCGTCCCGCGAGGCGCCCGAGTCCGGGTCGTTCTTGAGGCCGTCCACCCACGCCTGCATCAGGGCGGGCACCGAGTTCCACACCGTCACCCCGTGACGGCGCATCAAGTCCGTCCAGTGGCCCGGGTCATGGGCGTGCGCGGCGGCCGGTACGACGACGGCCGCGCCGGCCGCCAGGGTGCCGAAGACGTCGTACACCGAGAGGTCGAAGCTCAGCGAGGAGAGCGCGAGGACCCGGTCTCGCGGGCCGACACCGAAGCGCTGGTTGATGTCCTGCACGGTGTTCGCCGCGCTCCGGTGGTCGATCACCACGCCCTTGGGCTGCCCGGTCGAGCCCGAGGTGAAGATGGTGTACGCGAGGTCGCCGGGCGCCGGAGCGGTGGCGGGCGGCCCGTCGGGGGCCTCGCGCACCCGCGTGTCGGCGCACGTCACCACGTGGACGCCGGCCGGCCAGTCGAGGCGGTCGCGCAGCGCGGGCGTGGTGACCACGGTCCGCACGCGGCACCGATCGAGGAGCTGGTCGCGGCGGGCCCGCGGCCACTCCGGGTCGATCGGCAGATACGCGGCGCCGGAGCGCGTCACCCCCAGCACGGCGGCGACCTGCTCGCGGCCCTTGCCCATCACCACGGCCGTCAACTCATCCGTTCGCGAGCCGAGTTCGATGAGCCGGTGCGCCAGGCGGTGGGCCTGGGCGAGCAGTTCGCGGTAGGTGTAGCCGCCGTCGTCGGCGATGACGGCGACGGCGTCCGGAGTGCGCCCGGCCTGGTCCTCCACCAGGGAGCACAGGGTGCGTTCCGGGATCGGCGCGGCCGTGGAGTTGGTGGCAAGGCGCTCGCGCTCCTGCCACGCGGGCAGGGGGAGCGCCGCGTCGGGATCGTCCCAGAACGCCTCGTCGGCGAGGCGGCCGACCAGATACCCGTACGAGGCGAACATGTCGTCGAGCATCCCCTCGGGGAACAGCTCCTCCGCCACGTCCCAGTTGAGGTGCAGGGCCCCGTCCTCCTCGGTGACCTGGTGGTCGAGCCAGACCTGCGGCGTCTGGCTGACGCCGTGCACGACGTCGCCGAGGAAGCGCAGACCGCCCACCACCCCGTCCTTGGACGAGGCCCCGAGCAGGCTGGTGAAGACCACCGGCATCGCCGCGCCCGGCATCCCGCCGCGCCGCCTGGCCCGCTCCCGAAGGACCTGCACACCGCTGTACGCGAGATGCTCCAGGTCCCGCGTGAGCCGCTGGTGCACGGCCTGGGCGCGGGGGCCGAAGGCCGTGTCCGGCGCCGCGTCGAGCGCGAGCAGGGTCAGCGACGTGAAGTCACCGACGACGGCGTCGACCTGGGGGTGCAGCGGAGGCCGGTTGAACAGCGTGAGGTTGAGCGTGCAGGCCGACCCCCTCGACCAGGTGCGCAGCACCTCGCCGAACGCCGTGACCAGGGCCGCGGAGGGCGTCAGCCCCCGGCGCCGCGCGATGTCCTTGGCGGCGGCCCAGCGCTCGGCGGGCACCACGGCGTGCCGGCGCCGGAACGGGACCGGCCCGGCACCCGGCGCCCTGGCCGCGCGCAGCGGCAGCTCGGGCGCAGGGGGCAGCTCGTCCAGGCGGTCCAGCCAGTACTCCTTGGCGCGCGCGTACTCCGGGCCCTCGCGCCGCGCCAGCTCCGCCAGGACGCAGTCGCGGTAGGAGAGCGCGAGCGCCGCGGGGCAGAAGTGGGGGTCCTCGTAGAAGCGGCGCCACTCCTGGAAGAACAGGTCCACGCTGAACCCGTCCATGATCAGCATGTCCAGGCTCAGATGCACCCGCAGCCGGGACCCGTCCAGGCGGCTCGCGCGGATGTCGAAGAGCGGCCACTGGTCGGCCGGAAGCACCTGGTGGCTCATCTCACCCCGGACGAGCGCCAGTTGCTCCTCGCGTCCGGCCTCGTCGAGCCCCCGCAGATCGTGCACCCGTATCTCGTACGGCGGCACCTCGCGCAGGACGCGCTGCAGGCCGGACGGTTCGACGACGGCGCGCAGCATGTCGTGCCGGTCGATGACCTTGCGCAGCGCCGCGCCGAGCCGGTCCAGGTCCAGGCCGTCACTGGCCAGTTCGGCGTACGTGTGGGTGGCGGTGCCGCCCATGTCGATCGCCGGGTTGCGGCCCACCCAGTACGCGTGCTGGATGTCGGTCAGCGGGAACGGCTCGTACCGCTCGTCGGGCCGGGGCACGATCTCCTCGGGGGCGCTGCCGTGACCGGTCCGGCGCAGCAGCTCGATCAGCTCGTCCCGGTGCCCGCGCAGCCGCGCGCGCAGCTCGTCGGTGAGGGTGCCCGCGGGAGCGAGCACGTCGAGGCGGCCGTCGGACAGGCGGAGCCGTACGCCAAGGCGGTGCAGTTCGCTGAGCAGTTCATACGCCATGGTGGGGTCCTCACGCGGTCCGGCGGGCGGGCGTGTCGCAAGCGTCGGGTGTGACGGGTGTGCCAGAGGTGTGGGCCGTACGGAACAGGCCGAGCCACGCGCGGACCGGGGCGCCCTCGAACCTGCCCACTGCGTCCCTGCGGAGGGTGAGGGAGCAGTACGCGTCGGGCAGCGGCGGCGCCGGCCGGTCCCGCTCCGTCGTCGACTCGGCCAGGACGGCATCGAGGATGTGCTTCATGCGGCTCCTTAGGTCCCCGGTGACGGCCGTCCGAGTATCCGGGCGCCGCCGACGCCGCCCACACCCGTAGCTCCCCCCTAGGCGGTGCGGCCGGTTCCCTAGGGGTGGCCCCGGGGCTGACGTGGCCGCCGGGCCCGCTTAGCGTCACGTGGCGAAGCCGTCCGCCCGCGCACCACCGAGGTGCGGCTCACCGATCCGACGCCCCGTGCCCCCTGGAGGGTCCGATGAACTTCGGCATCTCGCTGCTGCCCGACTGCCGCCCGGAGGTGCGTTCGGCGGAGGACTACTTCGCCGACGTGCTGCGCGTCGCCGAGCTGGGTGACCAACTCGGCTACACCCACGTCAAGATGACCGAGCACTACCTCCACAGCGCGGGCGGCTACTGCCCGAGCCCGCTGGCGTTCCTCGCCGCCGTGGCCGCGCGAACCCGGAACATCCGGCTCCTGACCGGCGGCATCCAGGCCTCCTTCCACCACCCCGTGCAGATCGCCGCCGAGACCGCCCAGGTCGACGTGATGAGCGGCGGCCGGCTCGACGTCGGCTTCGCCCGCGCCTTCCTGCCGTACGAGTTCGACGCGTTCGGCGTCAGCATGGACGAGAGCGTCGCCCGGTTCCGCGCCACGGTCGACTCCGTCGTACGCCTGTGGACCGAGAAGGACGTCACGGACGAGACCCCGTACTACAGCTACCGCAACGCCACTTCGTGGCCCGGCGTGATCCAGCGCCCGCACCCGCCGGTCTGGGTCTGCGCGGTGATGTCCGAGAGCAGCTTCCGCTGGGCCGGCGAGAAGGGCCACAACCTGCTGGTCACGGCGTCCCCGCGGCCGGAGACCTTCCAGCACGTCAACGCCCTGCTGAACGTCTACCGCGAGGAGTTCGACAAGCACCACGGCGCCTTGGGCCGCACGCCGCAGGTGGGCATGGTGGTGCCGCTGGTCCTCGCCGACACCGACGAGGAGGCCATGGCGGCGGCGCGGCCGCACCTCGACGAGTACGTCGCGGTGTGGAAGGAGGCCGCCGCCTCGGTGGCCACCATCGACTCGCCCGACTACCAGAACTACGCGCAGGTCTTCGCCAAGTCGGTCGAGGCGGGCGGCGGCGGCACGGGCGCCAACGGCGTCATCGGCTCCCCGGAGACGGCGGCCCGCCGCGTCACGGAGATGCGCGACGCCCTGCGGATGGACACGATCCTGTGGCAGGTCGACTTCGGCGGCCAGCCGTACGCCAACATGGAGCGCAGTCTGCGGCTGTTCGCCGAGAAGGTCCGGCCGCTGCTCGGCTGACCCTCCTGGGGCGGCGGGTGACATCGCGTCAGAGTGGTTGTCCCGCGTTCCGGATGCTTAACGCAGGCCGATTATGAGAGTAGCCTCCCACTTGACTGCCCACTAGCGAAGTGTGGAGTGAGCTGTGTCTACCTACCTCTACCGGCTGGGCCGGTTCTCGTTCCGGCGGCGCAGGCTCGTCGGCCTGCTGTGGCTGGGGCTGCTGATCGCCGCCGTCGCCGGGGCGGTCACGCTGTCGGGCGAGACGTCGGAGGAGTTCCGCGTCCCCGGTACGGAGTCGCAGCAGGCCAACGACGTGCTCAAGGAACGCTTCCCGGAGGCCGGCACCGGCGGCGCCACCGCCCGCGTGGTGTTCGCCGCGCCCCCCGGGGAGAAGCTCCAGGAGTCCGGCACGCAGTCCGCGATCGACAAGACCATCGACGAGCTGCGCGACGCGCCCGAGGTCGCCAAGGTCGAGTACTCGCCCGAGGCGGTCTCGAAGGACGGGCGGATCACCTTCGCCGAGGTGAGCTACAAGGTTCCCGCGGGTGACATCACCGACGGCGACCGCGAGGCGCTGCGCGACGCCCTCGACCCCGCCCGCGACGCCGGACTCACCGTCGAGACGGGCGGCGACGCCATCAAGGCGTCGGCCACCGGGGCCGCCGAGCTGATCGGCGTCGTCGTCGCCGCCGTGGCCCTGCTGGTCGCGCTCGGCTCGGTCGTCGCCGCCGGGCTGCCGCTGCTGCTCGCCTTCGTGGGCCTCGGCATCAGCGTGTGCGCCGTCTACGCCGCGACGGGCTTCTTCGACCTGACCGAGGACACCGTCGTCCTGGCCGTGATGATCGGCCTGGCGCTCGCCATCGACTACTCCCTCTTCGTCATCTTCCGCTACCGGCAGGAGGCCCGCGCCGGACGGAGCCTGGAGGAGGCCGCCGGACGAGCGGTCGGCACCGCGGGAACGGCCGTGGTCTTCGCGGGCCTGACCGTGCTCATCGCCCTGCTCGGCCTCTCGGTGGTGCAGCTGCCGCCGCTCACCCAGATCGCGGTCGCCGCCGCCCTCGCCGTGGCCGTCACCGTGTGCGTCGCGCTCACCCTGCTGCCCGCGGTGCTCGGCTTCGTGGGCCCGCGCGCCGTGCGCGGCCGCCGGGCGGTGGCGCGGCCCGTCGGCGACACCCCCGGCAAGGGCGTCGAGAAGTCACCGAACGAGGGCACCCTGCTGAAGCTCGACCCGCCCCTCGGGCAGCGCTTCTGCCGACTGATCACCCGGCATCCCATTCCGACCCTCGTGGCGACCCTCGCCGCCCTGGCCGTCGTCGCCCTGCCCGTGCAGGACATGCGGCTCGGCCTGCCTGACGAGGGCACCGACCCCACGCACACCACCCAGCGCAAGGCGTACGACCTGCTCAGCGAGGGCTTCGGGCCCGGCTTCAACGGCCCGCTCCTCGTCGCCGTCGAGAGCGCCGAGGGCGAGAGCGCCAAGGAGGCGTCCCAGCGCACCTACGACCAGGTGAAGGGGCTCGACGGAGTGGCCGCGGTGAACCCCGCGGTCATGAACGAGGCCGGTGACACGGGCCTGTTGACCGTCGTACCGACCGGCGGCCCGACCAGTGAGTCGACCAACGACCTGGTGGACGCCATCCGCGACAAGAAGTCGCAGATCCACGAGGCGACCGGGGCCCAGGTCGCGGTCACCGGGCAGACCGCCCTCAACATCGACATGTCGAAGAAGCTCTCGGACGCCCTGCTGCCCTACCTCATCCTCGTGGTGGGCCTGGCCTTCCTCCTGCTGATGATCGTCTTCCGCTCGCTCCTGGTCCCGCTGACCGCCGCCCTCGGCTTCCTGCTCAGCGTCGGCGCGACGTTCGGCGCGGTCGTCGCGGTCTTCCAGTGGGGCTGGCTCACCGACGTGCTCGGCGTGGACCGCCTGGGCGTCATCGTCAATCTGCTGCCCATCTTCCTGATCGGCGTCGTGTTCGGCCTCGCCATGGACTACCAGGTCTTCCTCGTGACCAGGATGCGCGAGGCGTACGTCCACGGGGCCTCGCCCAAGGACGCCGTCGTCGTCGGCTTCGCGCAGAGCGCCCGGGTGGTGACCGCCGCGGCGGTCATCATGATGAGCGTCTTCGGAGGCTTCGTCCTCGCGGACTCGACGATGATCCAGGCGGTGGGGTACGCCCTGGCCGCGGCGGTGTTCTTCGACGCGTTCGTGATGCGGATGACGGTGGTGCCCGCCGTCATGTCCCTGCTGGGCAGGGCCGGCTGGTGGCTGCCCGCCGTACTGGAGAAGGTGCTGCCCGACGTGGACGTGGAGGGCGAGCGGCTGCGCAGGTTCGACGAGCCGCCGAAGGACGAGGCCGTCGCCGCACCCCGCGAACCACTGCCCGAGGCACGGCGCGAGTAGCCACCGCCGCGGCTACCGTGGACGCGGACCCGTACGCGTACGCCCGCCCCCGCCATCCCCCGGTCGGGGCGGGCGTACGTCCTTCTTCCCGGCCCCCCTGTCCTTCTTCTCGGCTCCTTCTTCTCAGCGCACGGCGGTGACGAAGCCCCGCCCGTTCTTGCGGCCGAGCCACCCGCTCGCCACCAACTGCTCCAGGATCGCCGGAGGCTCCTGCGCGGGATCACCGAAGTCCGCGTACAGCCGGCGCTGGATGGCGAGCGACACGTCCAGGCCGATGGCGTCGAGCAGGGCGAAGGGACCGAGCGGATGGCCGAAGCCCTCGCGCACGGCCGTGTCGATCTCGTCGGCGCTCGCCCCCGGCCGGTCGAGGAGCCCCATGGCGTGCCCGAGGTAGGGGAACAGCAGGTAGTTGACGAGGAAGCCCGTGCGGTCCGCGCACCGTACGGTCGTCTTGCCCAGGCGCGCACAGACGGCCTCGGCGATCCGCACGGTCGCGTCGTCGGTGGCGTCGGCCCGGGCGACCTCCACCAGCCTCATCAGCGGGGCCGGATTGAAGAAGTGCGTGCCGATCACGCGCGGCGCCACCCCCGATGCCTCGGCGCACACGGCCACCGGCAGGCTGGACGTCGTGGTGGCGAGGACCGCGTGCGGCGCGCACACGGCACCCAGCCGCGCGAACAGCTCCCGCTTCACCGTCAGGTCCTCGGCGACCGCCTCGATCACGAGGTCGCAGTCGCCGAGCGCGCCGAAGTCCCCGGTGACGCTCAGCGCCTCCAGCGTCGCCGCCTTCGTACGGGCGTGGATCCTGCCGCGCCGTACGGAGCGGGTCAGCGAACCCGCGACGGCCGCCAGCGCCTCGTCCGCCTTGGCGTCACTGCGGGCCACCAGCGCCGTACGGAAGCCCGCGGCGGCCGTCGTCTCGGCGATGCCGCGGGCCATCACGCCCGACCCCACCACGCCGATGCGGCGCACGGCGGCGCCCCCGGCGGGCGACGCGGCGGCGCCCGGGCGGGCCGCGGCGGTGTCGAGCGGGGCGCCCGACTCGTCGTAGGTGTAGAAGCCACGCCCGGTCTTCCGGCCCAGGCGGTCCCGCGCGATCATCGTGCCCAGCAGGGGAGCGGGCGCGAAGGAGGCGTCCCCGGTGCGGGCGGCGAGGTCGTCGAGCACGGCCGCCGCGCTGTCGAGGCCGATCCGGTCGAGCAACTGGAAGGGACCCAGCGGCAGTCCGCAGCCCAGCCGCATGGCGGTGTCGATGTCCGCCCGGTGCACCCGGTCCCGCTCGTGCAGCCGCACCGCCCGGTTGAGGTAGCCGTACACCACGGCGGTGGCGTCGTCGGCGGCCTGGTGGGTCACGCTCGTACGGGAGAGCCCGATCGCCGACAGCACGGCGTCGAGGGCCTCGACGCTCGGCGCGGCGGTCAGCGTGGTGTGCGTGCGTTCCACGAAGCCCCCGGGGGAGGGTGGCGCGAGGAAGCGCAGACCGACGGTGTCGGCGGGACGCCCGACGGCGGTGGCGAGGCGGTGGAGCGGCACCGCGGAACCGGTGGTGACCAGGACGGTGCCCTCCGGGCAGACCGCGGCTATTCCGCTCAGCGCCGTGCGCTTGGCCCGCTCGTCCTCGGGCACCGCCTCGATGACGAGCGACGCGCGGCGCAGCGCCGCCGTCTCGGTCGTCAGGGCGCTCTCGGCGGCGGGAAGGCGTTTGCGGACGCGGGCCAGCACGCTCACGTCGCTGTCCACACCGATCACCTCGTGGCCCGCGTCGAGGAGCATGCCCAGGAGGGCTTCCCCCACCACGCCCAGGCCGACGACGCCGACCGTACTCACCTGCCGTGTCATTCCTGCCGTCATTCGTGCGGTCCCCTCATGGCGCGGAAGCGGTTGGCGGTGGCAGCGGATATTCAGCAAGGGCGGGGAATAATGCGCGGACCCAGGAATTCCTGGGCCGGGCGCTCTTCCGGATGGAATGCGCTGAAGATTTCTGCCACGCTTCGGAAGCTAAGGAGGGGTATCCGGCGGGGCAACCCCTGAGTGGACGGGGCGGCTTAGGGGGTGGCGTGCGGCGTCGGCGGTAGGGGGCGCGCAGGGGAGGGGCCATCACGGGCGCGGAGCCGGACCCGAGCGCCTGAAGTGTTCTCATGCCCCACCCACCAGGGGGTGTTGGCGCGCCCGCGCCGGGTTTCGGACATGTGCACCCGGATCGTAACGCCGATTTTCGGACGTTCGCGTCCGTCTGTCGAACGTCTCGCGGGTTTGTCGGAGCGGACTCGCACTATGTGAAAGGGACTCCGGTCGAAGAGGGCCGGAATTCCCGTGGCCGGTGCGGTGGCTGGAACGCCGTCGGCGACCTTGGTGTGCCATGGCTTGCGGACCTTGACTACTTTAGGGTCGAACCGCTGCCGCAGATGGCCCTTTCTTGATCGAAATGGCGCCACAAGCGGTCATGGACCAGTGATCCTTTTTCCGATGTGCCACCTGTACCGATATCAACTTCCGGGTCGACTTCTGGATGGGCGGGAATGATGGCTGCAGAGAACAGGGGTTTCTTTGCCTCGCGCGGATTCACCTCGGGGCGGTGGCGGACCGGCTCCCCCGCGTGGAGCCGGCGTGCGGCGTTCGGCGCGGCCGCCACGGCGGCGGGCGCCGTCCTGCTGGGCGCGACCTCGACCAGGGCCGCGACCCGGACCATGCCGACGGGCGGGCCGCCGCCTTCCGAGCGCATGCACGAACTGGATTTCCTGCTCGGGTCGTTGCGCTGCCTGTTCAACACGGGCTCCATCCTCACGGCCCGGGTCCGCCCCATTCTGGGCGGCCATTACTACCAGCTGGATCTGACGCACGTACGGCCGCAGAAGAAGGAAAGGGTCAGGGGCAGCTGGGTGCTCGGCTGGGACCGGGTCGACGCCAGGTTCGTCTCGTACTACTTCGACGACGCGGGGATGCAGGGCACCTCGACCTCCCCGGGATGGCGGGACGGGCATTTCGTCCTCACCGGTTCGTTCGTGCTCGGCGAGTTGGCGCAGCACGTGGTCATCAAGAGCGACATCACCCGCATCGACGAGGACCATTTCACCATCGAGGAGCACATCGAGAAGAACGGGAAATGGGAGCTTCTCGACACCCAGGACTGCCATCGCAAGAGGTAGTCCGCCCGTTCGCTCGGCGGGCACGTCGTGGACCGGTGATACATACGAGGGGGGACTGGATGGATCTCTTGGAACGCGATGCCGAACTCGCTTTACTGGGTGAGGAATTCGATCAGTGTCTGCGCGGGCGGAGCAGGGTCGTCGTCATCGACGGAGCGCCCGGCAGCGGAAAGACGGCATTGGTCAGGGCGTTCACCGAGCGGGCCGAGGCTGCGGGCGCCCTCCTGCTGCACGCCGGCGCCTCGCGGACGGAGAGCGCCATCCCGTTGAGCCTCGTCGAACAGCTCTTCCAAGGGAGCGCGCTGCCGCTCCTCGACGCCGAGCGCGTGAACCGGCTGCTCGTCGGCGACGAGATCGGCCACCACACGCACGACGGGCCCGGCGCGCCCCCGCCCGCCGCCGGACAACTGGCGCCCGCCGTCCTCGGCGAACTGTACGAGACCCTTCAGGACATGAGCACCCGGCAGCCGGTGGTCCTCGCGGTGGGCGACGTGCAGTTCACCGACCGCGCCTCGCTCCAGTACCTCCTGCACCTCATACGACGCCTGCGCTCCTCTCGGATCCTCGCCGTACTCAGCGGCTGCCTCGCCCCCGGCCCCTGGCACTGCCGCCTCCAGTCCGAGATGCTCCGCCTGTCCAACTGCCGCCGGCTGCAGCTGCGCCCGCTCACCGTCGACGCCGTCGCCACACTGCTCGGCCGCGCCCTCGACGCGGACACCGCGCGCCGCCTCGCCGGGGAGTGCCACAAGGAGAGCGGCGGAAGCCCGCTCCTCGCCCGCGCGCTGGTGGCCGACCAGGTGGAGCACGGCCGCGCCGGGGGCCGCCTGCTGATCGGCCCCTCCTTCGCGCGGGCCCTGCTCGGCCGGCTCTTCCAGAGTGAACCCCTCGTCCTGGAAGCCGCGCGCGCCCTCGCCGTACTCGGCGAGAACACCACCCCGTCCGTGCTCGGCAGGCTCCTCGGCACCGGCCCCGAAGGGGCGGCGACCGCCATCCAGGAGCTGGAGTCCTCCGGCCTGCCCGCCGACCGCTACCAGCGGGGCGGCGCCCGTACGGTCGTACTCGGCGCGATGAGCGCCGAGCAGTGCCGGGTGACGCACTCCCGCGCGGCCCGGATCCTGCACGAGGAGGGCGCCCCCGCCCCCGCCGTCGCCGGACACCTCGTCGCCTCCGGAGACATACGGGCCTGGGGCGTGCCGATCCTCCGGGAAGCGGCGGGGAGCGCGCTCGCCGACGGAGACCTCGGCCGGGCGGTCGGCCAGCTGCGGCTGGCCCGCGCCGCCTGTGCGGACCCGCGCGAACGGGCGCTGGTGACCGCGACGCTCTGCGCCGCCATGGGCGGGGTGAACCTCACGGCCGCCAAGCGCTACGTCCCCGAGCTGATGCAAGCGGTGCGGCAAGGCCACCTGACGGGCCGTCACGGCGCGCTGACGCTCGGGTACCTCATGTGGTACGGGCAGACCGGCGACGCCTGCGAAGTCCTGGACATCCTCCGGAGCGAGGACAGCGACCACGTCCAGCACGGCTACGGCTCGCCCTCGCTCGACAGCGCACTGCTCTGGCTGCCGACCCTCTACCCCGGCTTCTCCGGCCTGACGTCGCTGAACCACCCCTCACCCGCCTCCGTGAAAATCCCCATCTCCTCGGTGTGGGCACCCCACCGGAGGGCCGCCGCCGCCCTCAACACCGTGCTCAGCAAGGGCCCCGACGCCGAGGCCACCGCGGCCGCCCAGCAGATCCTGCACGGCACACGGCTCGACGACACGACCCTGCTGCCGATCGTCGCCTCCCTGCTCACCCTCGTGTACGCGGACCGGCCGCCGCGGGCCACCGAACTGTGCGAGGCCCTGTGCGCGGACACGGACGACCACCGGGCGCCGATCAGGAACGCCGTGTTCGCCCTCGTCCAGGCCGTCGTCCACGAGCGGGCCGGCGCGCCCAAGGCGGCCGAGGAACAGGCGCTGCGCGCCCTGACGGTGGTGTCGCCGGACGCGTGGGGCGTCGCCGTCGGCGTCCCCCTCGCCCTGCTCGTCATGAACCTGACGGCGATGGGCAAGTACCAGGAAGCCGCCGCCTACCTCGACTTCCAGCTGCCCGCGGCCACCTTCGACACCCTCGCAGGGCCGCTCTACCTGCGCGCCCGCGGCCACTTCCACCTGGCGACCGGCCGCTTCGTCGCCGCCCTGCGGGACTTCGAGGCCTGCGGCGCCGCCCTGACGAAGTGGGGCTTCGACACCCCGCAGGTCGTCCCCTGGCGCAGCGACGCCGCCCAGGCGCTGGTCTGCACGGGCGCCGCCGACCGGGCCGCCGAGCTGGTCACGGAGCAGCTCGCACGGCTCGCCCCCGGCACCTCGCGCACACGCGGCATCACCCTGCGCGCCCAGGCGGCCACCCTGGAGGTGAGCAAGCGGGGCGCCCTGCTGTGGGAGGCGGTGGACAACTTCCGCATGTGCAGGGACGAACTCAACCTCGCCTACGCGCTCGCCGACCTGAGCCGCACCCATGAGGCCCTCGGCGAGTACCGCAAGGCGCACGGGGCGATGCGCAAGGCGCTCACGCTGGCCGAGCGATGTCGCGCCGAACCGCTGAGGTCGACCCTCGCCTCGTACCACCAGACCTTCGCCGCGTCGGAGAACAACGCCGACGGGCAGGTGCTCAGCAGCTCCCTGGCCCTGCTCAGCGACGCGGAGAACCGCGTCGCCGTCCTCGCGTCCGAGGGCTTCACCAACCAGCAGATCGCCAACCGCCTGTACATCACGGTGAGCACGGTCGAGCAGCACCTCACCCGCGTCTACCGCAAACTCTCGGTGAGCCACCGCTCGGAACTGCCGAGCAAGGCGGCGCTCGGATAGGGGCGCCCTAGGGGTGACGCGGCCGGCCGGCCCGCGCCTAGCGTCGAGCCCGTTTCCTGCCCAGGACGACCATCCTGCGATGGTCCCTATCAGTCGCGGATGTGGCCATGGCGGACGAAGACGTACTGCGGAACTACCTGAAGAAGGCGACGGCCGAGCTCCAGAAGGCACGCCGGCAGCTCGGCGAGGCGCACTCCGGACGGCGGGACGAGGGCGACGCCATCGCCGTCGTCGGCATGAGCTGCCGGTTCCCCGGCGGCGTACGCGGCCCCGAGGACCTGTGGCGCCTGGTGGCCGACGGCACGGACGCCGTCACCCCGGCCCCGGACGACCGAGGCTGGGCCGGGGCCGGGCGGGACGTCCACGGCGGGTTCGTGGCGGACGTGGCCCGCTTCGACGCGGCCTTCTTCGCGGTCGACGAGCGGGAAGCCCTCGCCATGGACCCCCAGCAGCGCCTGCTCCTGGAAGCCTCCTGGGAGGCCTTCGAGCACGGCGGCATCGACCCGGCCCGGGTGCGCGAGACCCGCGTCGGCGTCTACACCGGGCTCGCCCACTGCCAGTACGCCCCACCCGCCACCGCCGACACGGGACTCCCCGAAGACGTGGCGCAGCACCTCGCGTCCGGCAGCGCCGCCAGCACCGCGTCGGGCCGCATCGCCTACGCCCTCGGCCTGGCGGGCCCCGCCGTCACGGTCGACACGGCCTGCTCGTCCGCGCTGGTGACCCTGCATCTGGCGGGCCAGGCCCTGCGCGCGGGCGACTGCACGCTGGCCCTCGCCGGCGGGGTGACCGTCATGGCGACCCCCGCCGTCCTCGCGGAGTACGCGCGCAGGGGCGGCCTGGCGGCCGACGGGCGCTGCAAACCGTTCGCCGCGGCCGCGGACGGCATGGGATTCGGTGAGGGCGTCGGCGTCCTGCTGCTGGAGAAGCTCTCCGACGCGCGCCGCAACGGCCACCGCGTCCTGGCCGTCGTGCGCGGCTCCGCCGTCAACCAGGACGGCACGACCAACGGCCTCACCGCGCCCAGCGGCCCCGCCCAGGAACGCGTCATCGCCCAGGCGCTCGCCGACGCGGGGCTGCGCCCCGACGAGGTCGACGTGGTGGAGGGGCACGGCGTCGGCAGCTCCCTGGGCGACCCCATCGAGGCCCAGTCGGTACTCGCGGCATACGGCCAAGGGCGCGCGGGCGACCGGCCGTTGTGGCTCGGCTCGGTCAAGTCCAACCTCGGGCACACCCAGATCGCCGCCGGGGCCGCGGGCGTCATCAAAATGGTGATGGCCCTGCGCCACGGAACGCTGCCGCGCACCCTGCACATCGACCGCCCGGACCCGAAGGTGGACTGGGACTCCGGCGCCGTACGGCTCCTCACGGAACCCGTCGACTGGCCCCGGGGCGGACGTCCACGCCGCGCGGGCGTCTCCGCGTTCGGCTTCAGCGGTACCAACGCCCACGTGATCCTCGAAGAGGCGCCGCCCCTCGACACGGAGGACGACCCGGCGCGCCCCACGGCCGACGCCGCCGAGGGCCCCCTGCCGTGGGTCCTGTCGGCCGGGACAGCGACGGCACTCGCCGCACAGGCCGCCCGGCTGCGCGAACGCCTGACCGCGGGGCTCGACGCGACCCCGGCCGAGATCGGCCACGCCCTGGCGACCACACGCGCCTCGCTCCCGCACCGCGCGGTGCTCGTCGCGGAGAGCCTCGCGGCGTTCACCGAGGGCCTCGACGCCCTGAGCAGGGGCGAGGCCGACGCGGCACTGGTACGGAACACGCCGGGCGCCCCGACGGGCCGTGCGGCGGGCGGCTCCGCGTACGTGTTCTCGGCCGCCGCCCACGACGACCGGCTGCGGGAGACGGCACAGGAACTACAGTCCGCGTTCCCGGTGTTCGCCCGCACCTGGGAGGAGGTACGGCGACACGTCCCGCTCGCCGATGCCGCACCGGCCGTCCAATTCGCCTTCGAGATCGCGCTGTTCCGTCTGCTGGAGTCGTTCGGCATGGAAGCCGACTGGGTGTCCGGATGCGGGGTGGGGGAGCTGGCCGCGGCCCACGTGGGCGGCGCACTGTCCCTGGCGGAGGCGTGCGCGCTGCTCGCACCCCGAGAGCCTTCCACCCCTCCGGCCGCCTACGAGGAGCCGACCACGCCGCCCACCGACCCCGGCCCTGGCCCCGGCCCCGACGCCGAGCCGCGACACCCCCGCATCCCGGTCGTCGACGCGTCCACCGGCAGGACCCGCACCGCCGAGGAGTGCTCCGTACGCGGGTTCGCGCACGACACGTCGCAGCGGCGGACGCGCTACGAAGAGGCGGTGGCCCACGTCACCGCACGCGGCGCGAGGACGGTGTTCGGCCTGGGCCCGGGCGCCGCGCTCCACGAACCGGCCGGGTCCACGGAACGCCCCGGCCCTCGCCGCCAGGCCACCGAAGCCGTCCTGCGCGCGCTCGCCGAGCTGTACGTGACGGGTGCCGACGTCAACTGGCGCGGCGCGTACGCGCACCTGACGGCACCCCGACATGTCGACCTGCCGACCTACCCCTTCGAGGGCGACCACTACTGGCTGGACGGCCGGGCCGTGTCCGCCACCTCCGGCGAACGCGCGGACACCCCGCCCCTCGGCACGCGCTCCCCGCACCCTCTCCTCGGCACGCCCTTGGACCTGCCCGACCCCACGACCCGCTGGTACACGCACACTCTCACCCCCGAACAGCCGTGGTACCTGGGCCGGACCCAGCTGTTCGGCACCCCCGTGGTGTCACCCGCCGCCCTCATCGAGTGGGGCCTGGCGGCGGCGCGGCACGACGGCCCGACAGACGTCCCGTACACGGCATCAGGGGTGCGTCTGCCGCGCGTACTGCCACTGCCGGAGGGGCGCCGCCTCCCGGTGCAGGCACGAGTCGACATAGCGACAGAAGGGTCGGTCACGACAGGCTTTGCCCGCACGTCGGAAGAGCCCACGTCCAGCGCCTCCCAGAACCGCCGGAACACGCCCCCGTGGACCGAGCACATCCGCCTCTCCCTCACGACACACGGGACACCGCCCCGCCCCGCACCACTCGACCCGGGCGACCTCCGCGCCGCCATGAAGGAACAGGACGTCGAAGAGCTCCACAGGCGACTCGCGCGCGCGGGCGCCGAGTACGGCCCCGAGGCCCGCGGCGTCAGACGGCTCTGGCGGCAGGCCACGGAAGCCCTCGCGCTGATCGAAACCGCACCAGGGGAGGCGGTGACGGAGGCGGCCCACCATCTCCTCCACCCCTTGGTCCTGGACGCCTGCCTGCTGGCCGCGGCCACGCTCACCGGCGAGACCGACGGTCGACTCCGCCTGCCCACAGCCATCGCGCATCTGCACGTCTACGACCGGCTTCCGTCCCGCGTCTGGTGTCACGCCCGCCGCCACGGCGGTCCGTCGTCGCCGGACGACGCCCCGATCGACCTGCACGTCCTGACCGAGGACGGTGAACGCCTGGTCACCATCGAAGGGCTCACGCACGCTCCGCAGGCCCCGACGGACCTCCCGGCGGCGGCCTCCTCGGCGTGGACGGTACGGCGGGAGGTGACGTCCCTCCTCCCGCACGCCCCCACCGAAGCCCGCGACCTGCTCGCCGGCCACCTCCTCACCCACGTCCCGGGCACCTCGGAGGCAGCCGACCCACGCGACCTGAGGTTGAACCAACTGGGCCTGGACTCCCTCGGCGCCGTCCGCCTCCGCGCCCGCCTGCTGCGCGACTTCGGCACGGACCTCCCGCTCGAAGTCCTGCTCGGCCCTTCCTCCCTGACCCGCATAGCGGAGGAGATCTGCGCCCAGCTCACGGCGCGGAGCCTCCTCGCGCCACCCTCCGCCGCCGACCTCGCCGGCGCGGACGAGCAAGGCCCGCAGGAGGTCCTGACGCTCTGACAGTGGAGAGGTAAAACACAAGACCCCGGTCTCCATGACGGAGACCGGGGTCTGTCGCGAGCGCTGGGCAGGCCTTGCACCTGCATCTCCCCACAGGAAGTGGGGCGCCTTTCCTTGGACCACCAACGCCGGGCCCTGCCGCCGTGTTTCCGGCGGCGGGCTCAAGATCAAACATAGCGTACGGACGCCCTGACGCACAAATGAGCTACCCGTCCGACGGGCCACGCCCGTCCCGCGCGGCCGCCGCCGTGATCTCCGCCAGGGACAGGCCCAGTTCCTCGTGCAGAAACCGTACGACCGTCCAGTGCGGCAGGGCGTCCTCGTCGAACGGGCCGAACGCCTCGGTGTAGAGGGGGATCCACCGCAGCGCCTCCTCGGCGGCCGTCTCGCGCCCCGGGTCCGCCTGGTAGGCGTCGTACGAGATGCTCCGATGGTGGATGAAGCGGCCGCCGGGGAGCCGCTGCTGGCACAGCTCCCGGTACTCGCGGGTCTGGAGGATGAGGTAGTGCCAGATCTCGTCGATGTCCTGCTCGACGGGGAGGAAGAGGCCGCCCAGCCGGTCGGGGTGACGGGAGACCAGATAGAGGTAGCGCAGGCACTCGCGGACCTGATGCGTGACGTGGGCGGCGTCCGGCGCGCCGGGCTTCGCGGCGAAGTGCCGCACCACCTCGTCGTGCAGGGCCGCGCCGAGCAGCTCCTCGGCGGTGGGGGCGGGTGTCGAGGTCGTGGGCATGGCGGAGTCCTGTCGGGGGCGTGAGGGTGTGAGGTCGGGCGGGGCTTCGGTGCGGCGTTCAGGCGGCCGGATCCGGGGCGGCCAGCCAGGCGTACTTGCCGGAGCGCCCGATCGGCACATGGGCGCGGTGTTCCACACGGCATGAGCGTCCCGTCAAAGCGCCGACCGCAGACGCCAGTTCGATTTCCTCGCCCGCCGTGAGCGGCACTCCGTCGAACGTCGTGCACCACAGTCGGCACCGGCCCTCACCGGTCAGGTGCAGTTGGTGCAGGAACACACGCGGGCAGACGGCGGCGACGCGGGCGTCGAGATCGGCCTGGGCGAGGGGCCCGTCGGGCGTGGCGAGGAGCTCCTTCTCACGGCCGCAGAAGGAGACGATCCGCCGAGGGTCGTCGCTGCCGTCGCGGGTGCGGACGCAGTCGCCGGAGCGGTAGCGGACCAGCGGCATGTACGGGTTGCGGACGCTGGTGACGATGAGGCTGTGGATGCCGCTGCCGGGCTCCACCGGGATCAGCTCCACGCTCATCCCGTGCAGATAGGGCCGGTAGGCGCCGTCCGCGTCGCTGTAGAAGAGGTAGCCCAGTTCGGTGCTGCCGAAGAGGTCGATCACGGGACAGTCGAAGTGCGCGCGCAGCTGGGCACGGACGTTCAACGGCGTGTACTCGTAGGCGTGGACGATGCCGGCGGGCCGGGGGAAGCTGTCCCACAGGTCCCATGCGGTGACTTTGCGGACCAGATGAGCCAGGTGGTAGCCGGAACAGTCCAGGAGGTACGAGCCCTGGGGGTGCGCGGCGCTGACCTCGCGGATCTCCGCGAGCATCCGCTCGACGTCGGCGCGGTCCCAGTCGGCGGGGTCGAGGCGGCGGTTGAGGTACAGCGTGCGGTCGTCGAGCCAGCGTTCGCCGGGGGTGGCGCCCGGCTTGCGGGAGTTGACGCGGGCGACGTGCTCCGTGGCGAGGACGGTGGTCAGCGAGATCCGCCGGGCACCGTCGTGCCAGAGCGGACCGAGGTCGGGGTGTTCGCTCCACAGCCGGTAGTAGGAGCGGAGCAGGAAGTACGGGGGCCGGATGAGCTGCATGCGGGCGTGGTTGGTCCCGGTGGAGAGCACGAACTCGGCCTCGCCCGTCTCCAGGGCGCGGGCCAGTTCGGGGGTCATCCAGTTGGCGGGGAAGTCCCGGGCGATCTCCGGCTTCTCCAGGATCGGGAAGTCGCCGCGCTCGATGGACGCGCGGTAGACGGGGATGTCCCGGATCCGGTCCAGGACTTCGGTGCTCGGCACGGGGTTCAAGGGGGCTCCGGGGCGGGGCGGGGCCGCAGGCGGGGAACGCGCAGGCGGACACGTCGACGTCACCGTCGGACACGTCGCTGGTCGGCCACGAGTACGAGGTCGAGGTC
>NZ_JBSFRK010000073.1:0-25204 GCF_053589195.1 Streptomyces sp. NPDC003379
ACACGGCCTCGCAGTCCCGCAAGTTCTTCGTCCAGACGCGGGAGGGGCCCCTCTGTCTGCGCCAGCCGCCTGTTCGAGGCCGTTACAGAACGTGTTCGAATGATCGCCTGGCGTGTAAATGGGGCGAGTGTATGCCCGTCGGCAAGGGCCCTGCAGGGGGTTGCCGAATATGAAGTGGCGATGTTTCCGGCGGACTAAGCTCGCCCGGAGCGCGGCGAGTTGAAACGGGTTGCGACAGTTTCGCATGCTTGTTCCCAAATCTCTCGATTGTTCGCTTTCGCGCCCCCGCTCCTCCCGTAATTCCCCTACACCCCCCTTCCCCAAGACGAGTGTTCAGAGGGCATACATGGTGAGTGTTCAATCGCCTCCCGGTGGCCGAGAAGTCCCTTACACGCGCGCCCTGTTGCTGCCCGCCATGCTGATGGCCGCGGCGACCGGAGCGGCCGTCGCCGCGGTGCCGGAGCCGTCCCGGCCCGCCGTCGGCTGGTGCGGCGCCGTCGCGACCCTCCTGGTCCTCCTGGTCGGCACAGAAGCCGTGCGGCGCGGCCGCACCATCCGGGGGCAGCGCGCACAGTACGCGCAGCGGCTCGCGTACCTCGAAGGGCGCATCGCGGCCCATGACGACGAGACGGTCTGCCTGGGGCGGGACATCCTGCCCGACGCGCTCTACCGGCTGCGGCAGGGCGAACCGCCCGACCAAGTGATCCGCAACGTCGTCGACAAGGAGGAGCGGTACCGCGAGCTGTCCGGCTCCCAGCGCACGCTGCTCCGCTATGTCCTTGAGGTCCTGGACGACGAGGAAGCGATGCGCGAGTCCTCGCAGCGCGCCTTCGTGAACGTCGCCCGGCGCGTCCAGTCGATCGTCCACCAACAGGCCGCGGAACTGCGCGAGATGGAAGAGTTCCACGGCCGCAACCCCGAGGTCTTCGACGACCTGCTGCGCATCGACCACGGCACCGCGCTGATCGGCCGTCTCGCCGACTCCATCGCGGTGCTCGGCGGCGGCCGCCCGGGCCGTCAGTGGCCCGAGCCCGTACCGCTGTACAGCGTGTTGCGCGGCGCGATGTCCCGCATCCTCGACTACCCGCGCGTGGAGCTGCACTCGATCGCCAAGGTCGCGATCAAGGGCACGTCCGTCGAACCGCTCATCCACGCCTGCGCCGAACTCCTCGACAACGCCACCCGGTACTCGCCCCCGCACACCAAGGTGCACGTCACCGCCGTCGAGGTGCAGACCGGCATCGCCATCGAGATCGAGGACGGCGGCGTCAGCCTCAGCGAGGAGGCCCGCGCCCGCGCCGAGCGCATGCTGGCGCGGGCCCAGGCCGGCGTCGACCTCAACGACCTCGGTGACACCCCGCGGCTCGGCATGGCGGTCGTCGGCCGGCTCGCGCAGCTGTACAGCATGCAGATCTCCCTGCGGCAGTCCGCCTACGGAGGCGTCCGCGCGGTGCTCATCGTGCCGCGCGACATGATGACCACCGACCCCGCCCCCGGCCTCGCCCACGGCATCGGCGCCTCCGCCGTGCCCCGCGTGGACAGCGGCGGCCGGCTCATCGAGGAGCCCGTCCGCAACATCCGCCGCAAGAAGCCCCGCGTCGTCACCGCGGGCCCGCCGCTGCGCTCCCAGCGCTCCGGGGCCATGGAGGACGACGTCCCCGAGGTCACCGAGTGGACGGAGAACGGTCTGCCGCAGCGCCGCAGCCGCGTCACGATGTCGCTCAAGGAGCGGTACGCCCGGGAGATCGAGGCCCAGCGGATCGCCGAGGCCCACGCCGCCGCGACCGCACCGCCCCCTCCGGCGCCCAAGAAGGAAGGCACCGAACCGGGCCTGTGGGTCGAGGCGTTCATGAAGGGTGTCAAGGGCGAGACGCCGGCCGAGCCCGACCCGTCGGCCCCACAGGGAACCACCCAGAACAACCACGGCAACGCCGACGAGGGGGGCTGGAAGTGATCCAGCAGCGCGCCAATTTCGACTGGATGCTGAAAGAGCTCGCCGACGGGGTGCCGTACACCCGGCAGATCGTGGTGCTCTCCGCCGACGGCCTGCGCATCGCGCGCTACGGCGGCGACCCGGACGCCGCCGACCGCATCGCCGCGGCCTGCGCGGGACTGCAGAGCCTGGCCGCCGCCGTGGCCACGGAGATCCCGCACAGCGACGGCGGCATGAAGATGGTCATCATCGAGATCAACGGCGGCTACTTCTATCTGATGGCCGCCGGCGCCGGCGCCTATCTCGCGGTGCTCGCCGACGAGACCGTCGACGCGGGCCTCGTCGCCACCCGGATGCGCGACCTCGTCGTACGCATCGGGGCACATCTGACGAGCCCCCCACGGCGTGACGGGCAGGCCGTATGACTCCTCCGCAAGGCCCTTCGAACGGGGACGCCCCCGACCCGGACGCCGCTCCCCAGCGCGAGCGCCGCAGACCCACCAACCCCGAGCGGCTGTACGTCCTGACGGGCGAGGACTCGGAGCGGGCGCCCCTCGACCTCGTCACGCTGATCGTGGCGCGGGGCGAGGCGTCCCCCACGGCACAGCCGGAGCACTCCGCGGTGCTGCGGCTGTGCGGGACACCGATCTCCGTCGCCGAGCTCTCGGCCTATCTGGCGCTGCCGTTCAGTGTGGTGACCGTCGTCCTGACGGAGTTGCTGGCGGCCGAGCTCGTGCACGCGCGCGCCCCCATCGTCCGCTCCGCGATCCCCGACCGATCCCTTCTCGAAGCGGTGATGCATGGACTTCAAAAACTCTGACACGATCACCGGCCCCCGCAGCGAGGACGTCCTGCCGCACACGGCCGCGGCCGCCGTGAAGGTCGTCATCGTCGGCGGTTTCGGGGTCGGCAAGACGACGATGGTCGGTTCGGTCAGCGAGATCCGTCCGCTGACGACCGAGGAGACCATGACCGAGGCGGGCATCGGCGTCGACGACAACTACGGCTCGGAGTCCAAGACGGCCACCACCGTGGCCATGGACTTCGGCCGCATCAGCGTCTCCGACGAACTGGTCCTGTACCTGTTCGGCACCCCCGGCCAGGAGCGCTTCTGGTTTCTGTGGAACGGGCTCTTCGAAGGCGCGCTCGGCGCGGTCGTGCTCATCGACACCCGCCGCCTCGAAGTCAGCTTCGACGTGATCGGGCGCCTGGAGGAGCGCGGCGTGCCGTTCGTCATCGCCGTCAACGACTTCCCGGACGCGCCCCACCATCCCACCGAGGCCCTGCGCAAGGCCCTCGACCTGGAGCCCGGAGTGCCGATCATGGCCTGCGACGCCCGCCTCAGGGAGTCCAGCCGGGACGTCCTGATGACCCTCATGCGCTATCTCCACTCCCTGACCGTGGTCCCCGCCTGACCCGCCACCGACTTCTGCAACCCCGGAACCAACCCCGGAACCAACCCCGGAACCCTTCCGCGAACCCGGAGAGACGACCGTGACGACTCCCTCCCCCTCCTGGCCCGGCACCGACCAGCCCGCCGTGCCGCCCCCCGGCTGCCCCGCCCACGGCCTCGGCCCCGGCGGACTGCGCCGTCTCTACGGCCCCGAGGCGGACGCCGACCTGTCCGGCCTGTACGAGAAGCTGCGCGCCGAACACGGCCCGGTGGCGCCGGTATTGATCCACAACGACGTGCCGATCTGGATGGTGCTCGGGCACAGCGAGAACCTCCACATGGTCCGCACGCCCTCGCAGTACACCCGGGACTCACGCATCTGGCGTGCCGTACAGGACGGCAGCGCCGGGCCGAACCACCCGCTGGCGCCCGTCTTCAGCTGGCAGCCCATGTGCAGCTTCGTCGAGGGCGACGAGCACCAGCGGCTGCGCGGCGCGGTCACCGGCGCCATGTCCGGCATCGACCACCGCGGCGTCCGCCGCTTCATCAACCGCTATACGAACCAGCTGATCAACGACTTCTGCGAGGACGGCGAGGCCGAACTGGTCAGCCACTTCGCCGAGCATCTGCCGATGATGGTGATGTGCCACGTCCTCGGCATGCCCGAGGAGTACAACGAGCGGATGGTGCAGTCGGCCCGCGACATGATCAAGGGCACCGAGACCGCCATCGCCAGCAACGCGTACGTCATGGAAGTGCTGATGGCCCTCGTGCTGCGGCGCCGCGCCCAGCCCGACGAGGACTTCACCAGCAGCCTCATCGCGCACCCGGCGCGGCTCACCGACGACGAGGTCGCCGCGCATCTGCGACTGGTGCTCATCGCCGCGTACGAGGCCACCGCCAACCTCATCGCGAACGTCCTGCGGATGGTCCTCACCGATCCCCGCTTCCGCGCCCAGCTCAGCGGCGGCCAGATGACGGTGCCCGAGGCGGTCGAGCAGTCCCTGTGGGACGAGCCGCCGTTCACCGCCATGATCGGCTACTTCGCCAAGCAGGACACCGAGCTGGGCGGCCGGCGGATCCGCGCGGGCGACGGTCTGATTCTCGGCATCGCGCCGGGCAACGTCGACCCCGTCGTACGTCCCGACCTCGCCGCCCATATGCGGGGCAACCGCGCGCACCTCGCGTTCAGCGGCGGGCCCCACGAGTGCCCCGGGCAGGACATCGGCCGCGCCATCGCCGACACCGGCGTCGACGCGCTCCTGCTGCGGCTGCCGGACGTCGAACTGGACATCCCCGAGCGGGACCTGCGGTGGACCTCGTCGATCCTGTCGCGGCACCTGGTGGAGCTGCCGGTGCGGTTCGCGCCGAGGCCGCCGCAGGACGTCATGGCCCGGCCGTCGGCGCAGGCGCCCAGGCCGCGCGGGGAGTGGGAGGTCTCCACGCCGCCGCGCCGGCAGCAGGCACCGCGGCCGCGGGCCGTTCCGCAGGCGACAGCGCCGGTGCCCACGCCCGTTCCCGCGCCGGTGCCCGTCCCGGCCCAGGGGGCCTGGCGGCGGTTCGTCACCTGGTGGCGCGGTTACTGATTCCAGTCGTCGTACGCCGACCACGCGCCCAGCGTCCGCCCGCTGACGAAGCGGTGCCGGGCGCCCGTGACCGGGTCCGTGAACTCAAGGCGGCGCGCGAGGAGTTGCAGGGGGCGGCGGAAGTCGTCCGGTGGCACGGGATCGGTCACCACCGGGTAGACCGGGTCGCCGAGGATCGGCAGCCCCAGCGTGTTCATGTGGACGCGCAGTTGATGGGTGCGGCCGGTGTGCGGGGTCAGGCGGTAGCGGCCGAGGCCGCCGCGGTGCTCGATGAGCTCGACGTGGCTCTCGCTGTTCGGCTCGGCGCCCTCGACCTCGTACGCCGCGATGACCCCGCGCTCCTTCTCGATGTGGCTGCGTACGGTGCGAGGGAGCGGCAGGGCCGCATCGTACGGCGCGATCGCCTCGTACTCCTTGCGTACGAGGCGATCGCGGAACAGCGTCTGGTACGCGCCGCGTTCCTCGGGCCGCACGGTGAACAGGAGCAGCCCCGCGGTCAGCCGGTCCAGGCGGTGCGCGGCGCCCAGCGTCGGGACGCCCAGCTCCTTGCGCAGCCGGGCGAGGGCGGTCTGGGTGACGTGGCTGCCGCGCGGCATGGTGGCGAGGAAGTGCGGCTTGTCCACGACGACGACGTGCTCGTCCCGGTATACGACATCGAGGGCGAACGGTACGGTGACCTCGGGCGGCAGCTCCCGGTGAAACCACACGAAGGTCCCCGGCGCGTAGGGCGTGTCCGGCGCCACGGGCGCCCCGTCCGCACCGACGATCGCGCCATCACGCAGCATCGCGTCGATGACACCGTCCCCGGCGGCGAGCCGCTCCACCAGATGATCGCGGACGGTCGGCAACGCGCCGCCCGGCGGCAACTTGACCCGGACGGGATCGACGCCGTCGCGCTGCGGCAGTGGGGCGGGCGGGATGCGGGGCTTGCGTCTCATCAGGGGGTCAGGGTACGGGAGCGGTGCGGCCGCAGCCGCTGGGCCCCGGGAAAACCGGTGCCGCCGAGCGTTCCGCCTCCGGCACGATGTGGCCATGCCTTTCAAGATCTCTGATGTGGTCGTGACCGGGGCCCTCGCCCGGCAGGAACAGCCGACGTTGGCCGTCTCCGGTGACCTGGTTCTGCGGCCCTGGGCGGCCACCGATGCCGCCGCCGTGTACGAGGCGTTCCAGGACCCCGTGATGCAGCGCTGGCATGCCCGTGTGGCCGACTCCGAGAGTGAGGCCCTCGGGTGGATCGAGGGCTGGCGCAAGGCATGGGCCGACGAACGTGACGCGTACTGGGCGATCGCCGACGCCCGCACGGACGAGGTGGTCGGACGGATCGCTCTGCGGCTGATCGAGCTGGTCGACGGCCACGCCGAAGTCGCCTACTGGACCATGCCGTCGGCGCGCGGCCGCGGCGTCGCCCCGCGCGCCGTCGAATGCCTCACGCGGTGGGCCTTCGACGAAGTGGGCCTGCACCGCCTGGAACTGACACACGCGACGGCCAACGAGGCGTCCTGCCGCGTCGCCCTGAAGACCGGCTTCGCCGTGGAGGGCACCAAGCGCAGCGCGCTGCTGCACGCGGACGGCTGGCACGACATGCACCTGCACGCGCGAATAGCGGACGAGGCGTCGGGGCCGACCCCGGCGGAGGCGGCCGCCCC
Source organism: Streptomyces sp. NPDC003379 (assembly GCF_053589195.1). Lineage (NCBI taxonomy): Bacteria > Bacillati > Actinomycetota > Actinomycetes > Kitasatosporales > Streptomycetaceae > Streptomyces > Streptomyces sp. NPDC003379. The sequence goes on from NZ_JBSFRK010000073.1 coordinate 6,559, forward strand.
GTAGCGGCGGCCGCCCGGTAGCGGTGGCCGCACCCCGAGCGCAGCGCTACACGCTCTCCTGCTCCGCCTCCACCTGCGCGTTCCACTCCCGCTTCGACGCCTGCCAGCCGTCCTCGTTGTGGCCGAGGCGCCAGTAGCCCGAGATGGACAGGCGCTCGCGCGGTACCTCGCGCTCGACGCGCAGGTAGCGGCGCAGCTCCTTCACGAAGCCCGCCTCGCCGTGTACGAAGGCCTGCATGTCGCCCGCGGGGAACTCCAGGGAGCGCACGGCCTCGACCAGGGGCCGGCCCACCGGGCGGCCGGCGCGGTGGAGCCAGACGACCTCCGCGTCCGTGGCGATCTTCTGCTCCTCCTCGGGGCCCTCGACCTCCACGAAGACCCGGGCGACGGTGCCCGCGGGGAGCGCCTCGGCCGCGGCGGCGATCGCGGGCAGGGCGCTCTCGTCGCCGGCCAGCAGATGCCAGTCGGCGGCCGCGTCCGGGGCGTAGCCCCCGCCCGGCCCGAGGAAACGGACCGTGGCGCCCGGCCGGGCGTCGCGCGCCCAGGGGCCGGCGAGGCCCTCGTCGCCGTGGATCACGAAGTCGAGGGCCAGTTCGCGGGCCTCGGGGTCCCACCAGCGCACGGTGTAGGTCCGGGTGACCGGCCACTGCTCGCGCGGGAACTCCTCGCGGATGCGCTGCATGTCGAAGGGTTCCGGATAGGTGACGCCCTCGGCGTCGAAGAGCAGCTTCACGTAGTGGTCGGTGCACTCGCCCGCCGTGAACTCGGCGAGCCCCTCGCCGCCGAGCACCACGCGCTGCATGTGCGGGGTCAGCCGCTCCGTGCGCACGACCTGCGCGACGTGGGCCTTCGGCGCTTTGCGTGCCGGACGTTCTGCCATCGGCGACGGCCTCCCCTGATACTGAGTTTCAACTTAGGCTTACCTAAGCTAACACTTCAGGGCTGGAGAGTGGCGAGCAGCCGCTGCAGCGAGCCGCCCAGGTTCCACCGCTCGGCCAGCTCGTCGAGCGCCACCGGGTCGCGCGGCTCCCGGGGCAGCGCCACGTCGGCCTCGGGCAGCGGCACGTCTGCGGCGACCCGGACGACCTTCGGCGCGACCGCCACGTACGCCCTGGCCTCGTCGAGCCGCTTGCGCTGCGACGGCGTGAGCTTCGACCTCGGGTCGTCGACCGCGGCCATGATCCCGGCCAGATCGCCGAAGGCGTCCAGGAGCTTGGCCGCCGTCTTCTCGCCGATGCCGGGCACCCCGGGCAGGCCGTCGCTCGGGTCGCCGCGCAGCAGGGCCAGGTCGATGTAGCCCTGGCCGTCCACGCCGTACTTCTCGCGCAGCCAGGCCTCGTCGGTGATCTGGAGGCTGCCGACGCCCTTCAGGGGATAGAGGACGCGGATGCCGCGCGCGTCGTCGACCAGCTGGTAGAGGTCGCGGTCGCCGGTGACGATGTCCACCGGGCCCGTGGCGCGGGTCGCGTAGGTGCCGATCACGTCGTCGGCCTCGTACGCCGCCACTCCCACGCGCGCGATGCCGAGCGCGTCCAGGACCTCTTCGATCACCGGCACCTGAGGGGAGAGGGTGTCGGGGATCTCCTCGGCGTCCGGGCCCTGCGCGGCCTCCTCGGCCACGCGGTGCGCCTTGTAGGAGGGGATGAGCTCCACCCGCCAGTGCGGGCGCCAGTCCGCGTCCATGCACGCGACGAGCTCGTCCGGGCGGTGGTCCTGGACGAGGCGGGCGATGAAGTCGAGCAGGCCGCGCACGGCGTTGACCGGGGTGCCGTCCGGGGCCTTCACGGAATCCGGGACTCCGAAGTAGGCCCGGAAGTAGAGGGAGGCCGTGTCGAGAAGCATGAGCCGTCGTGTTCGCTGAGTCACGGTGCGCATCATGCCGCACGGCACTGACAGCGACGCCGTACGGCCCGCGACGAATGTGAGCTGGGACACTCCTGGGTTTGGTTCGTACAAGTGGGGGCAGGCGCGCAGCCGGAGCGAGCCCCGTCGAGGATTCAACATTTCGATGGGTCAAGTGGGCAGAGGCCACTTCGCTCCACGGCCCGCCGGCGGGGGAGGCGGGCCGTCTTGGTTCAACCCGAGAGGTGTATGTGTCCAGGCTGCAGGCCGAGCACTTGTACAAAGTGTTCGGCAGACGACCCGCTGACGCGGTGGAGCGACTCCGCCACGGAGCCGACCGGGAGGAGCTGCGCTCCGACGGCACCACCGCCGCCGTGATCGACGCCTCCTTCGAGGTCGAACCGGGCCAGATCTTCGTCGTCATGGGTCTCTCCGGATCCGGCAAGTCCACGTTGCTGCGCATGCTCAACGGGCTGTCGGAGCCGACGGCCGGTCACGTCCGCTTCGACGGTCAGGACCTCACCGAGCTGAGCGCGCGCGAGATGCGGGAGGTGCGCTCCAAGAAGATCAGCATGGTCTTCCAGCACTTCGCGCTCTTCCCGCACCGCAGCGTCATGGAGAACGCCGGTTACGGCCTTGAGGTGCAGGGCGTTCCGCGCGCCGAGCGCGAGAAGCGCGCCACCGAGGCGCTGGAGCTCGCCGGCCTGAAGGGCTGGGAGAAGTCCTGGCCCGACGAGCTGTCCGGCGGCATGCAGCAGCGCGTGGGCCTGGCCCGCGCGCTCGCCACCGACGCCGATCTGCTCCTCATGGACGAGTCGTTCAGCGCGCTCGACCCGCTGATCCGGCGCGATATGCAGGACCAGCTCCTCGAACTCCAGAAGCGGCTGAAGAAGACCATCGTCTTCATCACCCACGACCTGAACGAGGCCATGCGCCTGGGCGACCGGATCGCCGTCATGCGCGACGGCCGCATCGTCCAGATCGGCACCGCCGAGGACATCCTGGTCACCCCGGCCAACGACTATGTGGCGTCGTTCACGCAGGACGTCGACCGGGCCCGGGTGCTCACCGCGGGCGCCATCATGGCCGACCCGGAGACCGCCTTCGGCACGGAGACGGACGACGGCAAGGAGCTGGTGACCGCCGATGACGTGCTGGCCGCCGCGCCCGCGACCGTCCTGGCGGACGTCCCCATCATCGAGCTGTTCACTCCCTGCTCCACCAGTGGTGTGCCGGTCGCCGTGACCGACGGCGACGGTGAGCTGATCGGCGTCGTACCGCGGGCCCGGCTGCTCGCCGTGCTCGGCGAGCCGATGGACTCCGAGAAGGACGCGGAGCCGAAGGGCGCGGAGCCGCAGGAAGCGGTGGCCGTCCCCGCGCAGGACGACGGCGACAAGAACGTGAGCAAGGTGAGCAGCGGTGCCTAGGATTCCCTTCGGCGACTGGGTCAATGACTCGGTCGAATGGCTCAGAACCCATATGGACTGGCTGTTCGACTTCATCAAGACGGTCTTCCAGGAGATGTGGGACGGCGTCTACGACGTCCTCTCCGCGCCCGAGCCGCTGCTGATGGCGGGCATCCTCGCCGTCATCGCGTTCTGGCTGCGCGGTCTGCTCGGCGGTGTGCTCGCCTTCGGCGGATTCGCGTTCATCGTGTCCCTGGAGCTGTGGGACAACGCGATGATGACGCTGTCCCTGGTGCTCGTCTCGACCTTCGTGGCGCTGGTCATCGCCGTGCCCTTCGGTATCTGGGCGGCCCGCTCCAAGACGGTCAGCGGCATCGTCCGGCCCGTCCTGGACTTCATGCAGACGCTGCCCGCGATGATCTACCTCATCCCGGCGCTGCTCTTCTTCCGGATGGGCGCCCCCGCGGGCATCGTCGCCACGATCGTCTTCGCGCTCGCCCCCGGTGTGCGCATGACGGAACTCGGCATCCGCCAGGTCGACAAGGAGCTGGTCGAGGCCGCCGACGCGTTCGGCACCACGCCCCGCAACACCCTCTTCCGCGTCCAGCTGCCGCTCGCACTGCCGACGATCATGGCCGGTGTCAACCAGGTCATCATGCTGGGCCTGTCCATGGCGGCCCTGACCGGTATGGTCGGCACCCCGGGTCTCGGCGCCGACGTCAACGCGGCCATCGGCCAGCTCGACGTGGGTCTGGGCGCGGAGGCGGGCGTCTCCATCGTGATCCTCGCCATCTACCTGGACCGCGTCACCAGCGGTCTGGGCGGCCAGGTCTCCCCGCTCGGCCGCCGCGCGCTCGCCAAGCTGCGGGCCGCGCAGGGCCTGAACATCTGGAACTACCGCCCCCGGCCCGTCGTCGCGATGGTCGGCGTCGTCGTCCTCGCGCTCGTCGCGGGCGGCATGGGCATCTTCGGCGGCACCAAGTCCGAGCCCGTGGCCGACTCCAAGAACGTCGGCCAGGGCAAGGAAGTCAAGATCGGCTACATCCCCTGGGACGAGGGCGTCGCCTCCACCTTCCTCTGGAAGGAGGTCCTTGAGCAGCGCGGCTTCAAGGTGACCACCAGCCAGCTGGAGGCCGGCCCGCTGTACACCTCCCTGGCGCAGGGCGACATCGACTTCCAGACCGACTCCTGGCTGCCGACGACCCACGCCTCGTACTGGAAGAAGTACGGCAAGGACCTGGAGGACATGGGCGCCTGGTTCGGCCCGACCTCGCTGGAGCTGAGCGTCCCCGCCTACATGAAGGACGTCGACTCCCTGGCGGACCTCAAGGGCAAGGGCGACACGTTCAAGGGCGGGATCACCGGCATCGAGTCGAGCGCCGGAATGATGGGGCTGCTCAAGGACAAGGTCCTCGGTGCGTACGGCCTCGACAAGGAGTACAAGGTCGTCGACGGCTCGACGCCCGCGATGCTCTCCGAGCTGAAGGCCGCGTACGCCAAGAAGGAGCCGATCGTCACCACGCTGTGGTCGCCGCACTGGGCGTACAGCGAATTCGACCTGAAGAAGCTCAAGGACCCGAAGGGTGCCTGGGGCAAGGGCGACGGCGTGCACACGCTGACACGCAAGGGCTTCTCGAAGGAGAACCCCGAGGTCGGCAAGTGGCTCAAGAGCTTCAAGATGAGCGAGAAGCAGCTCACCGATCTTGAGGCGGAGATCAACAAGGCCGGCAAGGGCAAGCAGCAGGACGCCGTGCGCACCTGGCTGAAGAAGAACCCCGGTGTGCTCGACAAGATGGCGCCCCTGCCGAAGAACTCCGGCGGCGACGAGAACAAGCGTCCGCTGAAGGCCGCGTACTTCGCGTGGGACGAGAACATCGCCGTCACCAACCTGTGGAAGCGCGTCCTGGAGAAGCGCGGCTACAAGATGGAGCTGACGCCCGCCGACGTCGGCCCGGTCTACACCGGCCTCGCGCAGGGCGACCTCGACCTCAACCTCGACGCGTGGCTGCCCACGGCCCAGAAGACGTACTGGGACAAGAACAAGGCGAACCTGAAGGACCTGGGCTCCTGGTACAGCCCGACGTCCCTGGAGGTCGCCGTCCCGTCCTACGTCAAGGACGTGAAGTCGCTCGCGGACCTCAAGGGCAAGGGCGACAGGTTCAAGGGCAAGATCGTCGGCATCGAGCCGGGCACCGGCGTGATGCAGGCGCTCAAGGACAAGGTCCTGCCCGGCTACGGCCTGGAGGACGAGTACGAGATCGCCGCGGGCTCCACCCCGGCGATGCTCACCGAGCTGAAGGCCGCGTACGCCAAGAAGGAGCCCATCGCGGTGCTGCTCTGGTCGCCGCACTGGGCGTACAACGAGTACGACCTGACCAAGCTGAAGGACCCCAAGGGCGGCTTCGGCAAGGGCGACACGATCCGCACGCTCTCCAGCAAGGACTTCCCCAGCCAGTACCCGCAGCTCACGAAGTGGCTCAAGAACTTCAAGATGAGCGAGAAGCAGCTGGCCAGTCTGGAGAACGAGATCAACAAGGCGGGCAAGGGCAACGAGCCCGAGGCCGTCGACGCCTGGCTGAAGAAGAACCCGGGCTTCGAGGAGAAGATGACGGCCGTGAAGTAAGCCGGAACCTTCCCCGAGGGGTGGGCCTCGCCTTGTGCGCCTCGCGCGCCCTGTGGCGAAGCCCACCCCTCTCGGCGTTCCGGAGGGCCGCCCCGGTGCCTAACCTCGACTGGGCCCCACCTCTCTGACTTTCTTTCTGAACGTGAGCCCCCACCCGTGACCGCACGGCAGCCCAGGACGGCGCTCCTCACCGTCGCCGCCCTCCTCGCCCTGGCCGCCGCCCTGCTCCTCGCGCAGCTGGCCCGCGCGGACACCGCCCCCGCCTCCGCGGGCACCGCCCGCCTCGCCGCCCTCGCCGAGGACGTGACGGCCGCCGACGGCCACCGCTACGACGCTCGCGACCACACCGGCCGCACCATGGACGCCGCGCAGATCGAACAGGCCCAGGACGGCACCTACCTCGCCGTCTACCACACGCTTCTCGCCGACGGCCGCTTCCACGCGGCCGTCGCCACCTCCACCGATCTGCGCCACTGGCAGCGCCGCCACGACTTCGGGCCCGGCACCCACCAGGCCTCGCTCGCGCACGACGGCCGCGGCGGCTATGTCCTCGCGTACGAGAAGGACCCGCGCAACCACATCGCGGTCCGCGCGTACGAGGACCTGGCCGCGCTGCTCGACGGCCGCGCCGACCGGTCCTTCGACGCGCCGCTCACCCTCTCCCGCTGCGCCGAGGGCACACCCGCCATCACCGCCGTGCGCGGTGCCACGATCCACCTCACCGGGCACTACCGCGCGGGCTGCGACACCGACCGCCAGCTGCGTGCCACGCTCACCGGCTTCCGGCACTGGCACGCCGAGCCCGACCGGCGCCTCGACCGCGCCGTGCACGCCTGGGGCACCGGCGGCAACATCGGCGACCGGGCGCCCGTCGAACTCGGCGGGCAGCACGTGGTCCTCGTCGAGGGACAGGGGCGCCGCGCGGACTTCGGCAGCTGGGGCACCTACGCCTACGACCCCGTGAGCGGCCGCGCCGACAGCCTCGACGTCCGTACCCACGGCGGCAGCCACGCCTTCGCCAACCCCTCCGCGACCCTGCTGACCGATCCGCGGGGCCGGCCCGCCCTGCTCGTCAGTCTGTTCATCCCACGTGAGAATTCCGCTCCCGGGGAGTCCGGGCAGCTGCTGTACTGGCACAGGCTGTAGCAACGGGGCAGAACCATTTGGCGAACATGCGTAGGGTGCAGAGAACCCCTCAGGGTTGAGAGTGGACCGACGCGCTGAAGGGAGCCGAGGCGATGGACGAGCGCAAGGAGACCCTCCGGGTGGGCTCGGCCGTGCGGCGCCGCCGCCGGCAGCTGGAGCTCACCCTCGCCGTCGTCGCCGAGCGCAGCGGCCTGTCCGTGCCCTTCCTCAGCCAGGTCGAGAACGAACGCGCCCGGCCGAGCCGGCGCTCCCTCCAGCGCGTCGCGGACGCCCTGTGCACCACCGACGTGGAGCTGCTCGCCGCCGCCGACCCGGCCGGCACTGTCGAGGTGGTGCGGGTCGGCGACGACACGGACCTGGACACCTCGACGCCCGACGCGCGCGTGCGTCAGCTGGCCCGCGGCCACCACCAGCTCCAGGTCCTGGAATTCGTCGGGGACCACGACGAGGGCCGCGAATTCCAGCACCGCAACGACGAGTTGATGTACGTGATCGACGGCGGCGTCGAGATGGAGGCGGAGGGCCGCGCCTACCGCCTCGGGCGCGGCGACAGCGTGTTCCTCACCGGCGGGGTGCGCCACCGCTGGCGGGCCACGGCGGCGGACACGCGGGTCCTGGTGGTCGCCGTGAGCGACCACATCGAGGCGGTCGACGACGGGGGGCGCTGACATGCCGCTCGCGCGTGGCCCGCTGCGGGTCGTCTCACTGGTGCCCTCGCTGACCGAGGCGGTCGCCGTGAGCGTGCCGGGCGTGCTGGTCGGGGCCACGGACTGGTGCAGCCACCCGGCGGGCCTCGACGTCACCCGGGTGGGCGGCACCAAGAACCCCGACGTGCCCCGCGTCCTGTCCCTCGCGCCCGACCTGGTGATCGCCAACGAGGAGGAGAACCGCGCCCCCGACCTGGCGGCGCTGCGCGCGGCGGGCGTCGAGGTCCTGCTGACCGAGGTGCGGACGCTGGAGCAGGCGTTCCGGGAGCTGCGGCGGGTCCTCGCGGCGTGCGGGGCCGGGCGGCCGCGCTGGCTGGAGGAGGCGGAGGCCGCGTGGTGGGATCCGCCCTGCCCGTCGGTCCGGCTGCGGGCGGCGATCCCCATCTGGCGCCGGCCGTGGATGGTCCTGGGCCGCGACACGTTCGCGGGGGACCTTCTGGCGCGCATGGGCGTGGACAACGCGTACGCCGGGCACGCCGAGCGCTATCCGCGCGTCCCCGTCGAGGAACTGCGCTCGGCCGATCTCGACCTGGTGGTCCTGCCCGACGAGCCGTACCGCTTCACGCGCGACGACGGCCCCGAGGCGTTCGCGACGCGTACGCCGGTCGCGCTGGTCAGCGGCCGCCACCTCACCTGGTACGGCCCTTCGCTGGTGGAGGCCCCGGCCGTGCTCAGCGCGGCGCTGCGAGCAGCCTGCCGGTGACGACGCCGCGCAGGGTGTGCCCCAGCGCCACGGCGCAGGCGGTCACGAGGGAGGCGAACAGGCCCACCGCGATCCAGTCGAACACCGCGAGCCCGGTGTGCTTGCCGAGCCCCTCCGCCCCGGTCACACAGGTGCCGAGCGGAAACGTGAAGGCCCACCAGGTCATGGTGAACGCCATACCGCCGCGCCGGGCCCGGAGCACCATGGCCACCGCGAGCGACAGCCACAGCAGGGCGAAGCCCATCACGGGCACGCCGTAGAGCACGGCGAAGGCGTAGAAGCCCTGGTCGAGCGGGGCGGGGAGGATGCCGGGCGCGAAGTCCGCGAACTTGTTGGTGGCGGTCGTCGACTGCCCAAGGGGACCGAGCACCAGGAAGAGGGTGGGGGTGAGCGCCAGCGGCAGCGGGCCCGATCTCACAAGGCGGGCGAAGATCATCGGCAGCATCATCAGGGTGGCGCACAGGCTCAGGCCGAACATCGCGAAGCACGCGTACAGCAGGGTCTGCTGCGGCTGGCCCGCGGGCAGATGCGGTATCAGTGAAGGACCGGCGGAGGACGCCACCATCGGGGGCACCACGGACAGCAGCCACACGGGCGACGCCTGGTCGGCGGCGATGCGGTGCCGGACGACCATCAGGTACGGGATGGTGACGGCCGTGGCGAGTCCGATGACCGCGCCGACGGTGAACAGCACGGCGTCGACAGCGACGGCGGGGCCGGTGCCGATCCAGTCCCTGCCGACGGCCAGTGTGGCGCCGCCGACCGACAGCAGGGCCATCGAAAGACACCCGTAGAACGGCGCCACGCTCGGGTCGAGAAGATGGGCGCGGGCCTGGTCGTGGTGGTGGACCCAGTGTGCGGCGCGGGCGGTGAGCAGTACGGCGAGCATCACCAGGGACAGCGCCCACACGACGGCGCAGGCGGTCTCGAACCCCGCGAACGAGTAGGGGAGGGTGGCGCCCGCGTTGGCGATGATGGCGGTGCCCATGACGGTGGCGTACCAGTTCGGCCCGAGATGACGGACCGCGGGAAGGCGGGGGCGGGGGCCCGCGGGGCGTGCGGGGGCGGGGCGGGCGGAGGGGGCTGAGGGAGCCGAGTGGGCCGGGTGGGCAGCGGTGACCATGGGACGACCATCGTACGGGCGCGGGACCACCACCAGGGAGTAACCTTCTATGAACACATAAGCTGGCTTTATGAGCCAGCCCTCTCCATCCACTCCCTCGCCCGCACCGGCGGAGGTGCCGGTGTCGCTCGCGCACCGTGTCCCCGACCTCGGAGCGCTCCAGCTGCTGCTCGCCGTGGCCCGGCTCGGCAGCCTCGGTCGGGCCGCGCGGGAGCTCGGCATCACGCAGCCCGCGGCGAGCAGCAGGGTCCGCGCCATGGAGCGGCAGCTCGGCGTGGCGCTCGTCGACCGGTCGCCGCGCGGCTCCCGCCTCACGGACGCGGGGGCGCTCGTCACCGACTGGGCGGGGCGGATCGTGGAGGCGGCGGAGGCCTTCGACGCGGGGGCGCAGGCGCTGCGCGACCGGCGGGACTCGCGGCTGCGGGTCGCGGCGAGCATGACGATCGCCGAGTATCTGCTGCCGGGCTGGCTGATCGCCCTGCGGACCCAGCGGCCCGACACGGCGGTCTCGCTCCTCGCGGGCAACTCCGCGGCTGTGGCGTCCCGGCTGCTCGCCGGTGAGGCGGACCTCGGCTTCGTCGAGGGGCTCACCGTGCCGGCCGACCTCGACGACGTGGTCATCGCGCACGACCGCCTGATCGTCGTGACGGCCCCCGGGCACCCCTGGGCGCGCCGCGGCAGACCGCTGGCCGCCGAGGAGCTCGCGGCGACGCCGCTGATCCTGCGCGAAGAGGGTTCGGGCACCCGCCAGGTCCTCGACGCGGCCCTCGGCGGCCTGGCCCGCCCGCTGATCGAACTGTCCTCCACTACGGCGGTCAAGGCCGCGGCGGTCAGCGGCGCGGGCCCCTCCGTCCTCAGCGAACTGGCGGTGGGCGAGGAACTCGCGGCCCGCCGCCTGGTGGAAATCCCCCTGAAGGACGTCCGCCTGCACCGAGAACTCCGTGCCGTCTGGCCGACGGGGCACAGGCCGGCGGGGCCGGGGAGGGATCTGCTGGCGCTTACGCGGGGTGGGGTGGGGGTGCGGGGCGCTTGAGTGGATGCTCCCACTCCGCCGCCAAGGCGACGGCTCGGCTGCCTGACCTCCAGCACTGAGGAGCATACGATGCACCACACTGCCCGGCACATCAGACGTCTGGCCGCATGCGCGGCCGTCTCCAGCCGCCTGTCCTCGATGAGCGACCGTCGGCTCGGGGACGTCGCGGCGGCCGCCCATCCGCTCGGGTCCGGCATCGGCGGCAGATCCGCCGAACTGGACGTCGACGGGACACGGGTCTTTGTCAAGCGGGTCCCTCTGACGGACATCGAATCGCGGCCGGAGAACGCACGCTCCACGGCGAACCTCTTCGGGCTGCCGATGTTCTACCAATACGGTGTCGGGTCCGCCGGTTTCGGGGCCTGGCGTGAGCTTGCCGTGCACGTCATGACCACCGACTGGGTCCTCCGCGACGAGTACGCGGGATTTCCGCTGATGTACCACTGGCGAGTCCTGCCCGATTCCCCTCCGGAGGGCTTCGTCGACGAGTTCGGGGGCGTCGACGGGGCGGTCTCGTACTGGGAGGGGAGTGTGGCCGTGCGCAGGCGGCTGGAGGCCATCGGCCGGTCCTCGTACAGCTTGGTCCTCTTCCTGGAACATCTGCCGGGGACACTCGCCGAGTGGTTGGGCGGGCGTCGCGACGCTCCTGCTTCGAAGACGGACGTAGAAGCCTCGTCCTACTCATGGGCGGACGACCTTCTGGGCCGTGGGGCGGATTTCATGAGCTCTCGCGGACTCGTCCACTTCGACGCGCACTTCGCCAACATCCTGACCGACGGCGACCTGCTCTATTTCGCGGACTTCGGGCTTGCCCTGAGCACCGACTTCGAGCTTTCCGCGGACGAGACCGCATTCCTCGCGGACCATCTCGCGTACGACCGCTGCTGCACCGGGAGACATCTGCTCCACCGTCACCTGCTGAAAGGCCAGTGCGGCGAGAGGGAACACCGGGCGATCCTGAGTGAGTGGGTCGAAGGCCGGAGAGCCGATGACGTGCCGGCCGAAACGGCCGCGATCATCGACCGGCATGCCGGGCCCGCGCTCATCCTGGACGAATTCCACCGCCGTCTGCTGACGGAGAGCAAGCGGACACCGTTCCCGACGGCGCAACTTGCGCGCGCCCTCGCCGAGCCGACTCCGCGTGCGAACAAAGTGTTCACAACGAACCGTTGACTTCGTGGTGTGCGCCGTCCGGCGGCGGCAGATGGCGAGATGGACGAGCTGGAGACCGGGCTGCCCGTCCCGACCCGGAGCGGCTCAGGAAGCGGCTCGGACCAGAGCTGTCATGACCCGCGTGTCCTCGCCCATCTCCGGGTGCCACTGGACGCCCAACACCCAGGCAGGGGAGGGGAGTTCGATGGCCTCGATGGTTCCGTCCGCCGCGTGGGCCGAAGGTGCGAGGTCCTTGCCCAGGCGGTCCACGGCCTGGTGGTGGTAGGTCGGCACGTCCGTGGACGCGTCCGGCGCGATCGACGCGTAGAGCGTGCCCGGCACCGGCTTCACCGCGTGCGTGCCGAAGACGCCCACCCGCTCCGCGTGCCCCTCCATGTGCTGGACCAGCGTCCCGCCGAGCGCCACGTTCAGGAGCTGCATGCCCCGGCAGATGCCGAGCAGCGGCGTCCCGGTCGCCAACGCGGCCTCGATCAGGGCGAGTTCCCAGGTGTCCCGCTCCCGGGCGGGCGGCCCCGTGCGCTCCTCGCGCTCCGCGCCGTACCGCGCGGGCTCGACATCCGGGCCGCCCGCGATGACCACGCCGTCAAGACGGGCGACGACGGAACGCGCGTACGAAGGATCATCCGGCGGAAGCATCGCGGCGATGCCGCCCGCCCGCTGCACCAGGCGCGGATACCCGGCGGGCAGCAGGGCCGCGGGCAGCTCCCACACGCCCCACGCCACCTTGGACTCCAGATAGGTGCTGACCCCGATCAGCGGCCTGCCGCTCACTGCGTTCTCCCTCACTTTTCTCCCCTCAGTGTGCTCATCGGTCGCGTTCCAACTCCGCCTCGGCCGCCGCGAGCGCCGCGAACTCCTCCTCCGGCGCACGTGCCACGAGGTGCTTGCGGCTGTACATCCCGAAGTAGGCGATCGCGACCACGTACACCGCGAGCGCGATGAGCGCCGCCGTCACGTCCACCAGGAAGGTCGCCACCAGCGCCGCGCAGGCGAGGACCAGCGCGACCGACGAGGTCAGGGTGCCGCCGGGCGTGCGGTAGGGGCGCTCAAGGCCGGGCTCGCGGCGGCGCAGCACGATGTGCGAGAGCGACATCAGCGCGTACGAGATGGTGGCGCCGAACACCGCGACGTTCAGCATGCGCGCGCCGTCCCCGGTCGCCGCGGCGAGCCCGAAGCCGATCGCGCCGGGGACGAGCAGCCCCAGGTAGGGGGCCTTGCGGCTGCTGGTGAGCGAGAGGAAGCGGGGGAGGTACCCGGCGCGCGAGAGCGCGAAGAGCTGGCGCGAGCCCGCGTAGATGAGGGAGAAGAAGGACGCGACGAGGCCGGCGAGCCCGGCGTAGTTGATGACGCGGCTCAGGCCCGTCGCCCTGCCGTCCGGCTGCAACGCCTCGACCAGGGGATTGCCGGACGACTGGATCGCCGCCGAGCCGCGCGCGCCCGCCGAGGCGAAGAAGGTAAGCAGCGCCAGCACGACCAGGACGCAGAGCGACCAGCGGATGGCGCGCGGCAGCGTACGCGCCGGGTCCTTCGTCTCCTCGGCCGCCAGCGGCACGCCCTCCACGCCCAGGAAGAACCACATGCCGAAGGGGAACGCCGCCCAGATGCCCAACAGGCCCAGAGGCAGCCATGAGTTGGAGCCGAACGCGTCCGTGTCGACGGGGATGTCGTTCAGCTTCGACGCGTCGAACTCCATGAACGCGCCGACCGCGAAGACCAGCAGCGCCACCACCGCGATGCCGGTCACGACGAAGCTGAAGCGCAGCGCCTCGCCGACGCCCCACAAATGGATGCCGATGAAGATGACGAAGCAGGCGAGGTGGACGGGCCAGCCCGAGGTCAGGCCGAAGAGGCCGAGCGACTCGACGTAGTCACCGATGAAGATGGAGATCGCGGCGGGCGCCAGGATGTATTCGATGAGGATCGCCGTGCCGGTCAGGAAGCCGCCCCAGGGTCCGAGCGCCCGGCGCGCGAAGCCGTAGCCGCCGCCCGCCGTCGGCAGCACGGACGACAGTTCGGCCAGCGAGAAGACCATGCACGCGTACATCACGCCCATCAGCGCCATCGCGATGCCGAGGCCGCCGAAGCCGCCTTCGGCGAGGCCCGAGTTCCAGCCGGAGAAGTCGCCGGAGACGACATAGGCGACGCCGAGGCCGGTGAGCAGCACCCAGCCGGCGTTGCCCCGGCGGAGCGTCCGGCGCTCCAGATACTCGTCCGTACAGTCGGCCGCCGGTTCGGCGGGGCTGGGTTCGGTGGACTCCACGGTCATGGCACGGCTCCTATGCGGCGGCGACGCTCTGGCTCGGCGGCTGGGCGACTCAATGGAACGGATCCATACCTTTGCCGCGCCGGGGGCGAGAAATCAAGACCCGTGCGTTACACCGCGGTTAATCACGCCTCACGTCAGGAACCCCCGCAGCAGGGCGGCGGTCCCCGCGCAGTGCTCCCGCATCATCTCCCGCGCCCCGTCCGCGTCCCCGTCGAGCACCGCCTCGACGAGCGCGGTGTGCTGGCGCTGCGAATGCTCCAGGTTCCGCACCAGCAGCGGAATGCAGTCGAGGAGATCGTTGACGGTCGCGCGCACCGCCGCGTACTGCGCGGTGAGCGTCGGCGAGCCGCACAGCTCGGCGAGCGTGAGGTGCAGCAGCGTGTCCAGGCGGCGGTACTCCGACAGGGGCGCGTCATGGGTCTGCGCGAGCGCCGTGCGCAGCCGGTCCGCCTGCTCGTCGGTGAGCCCGTGCGCCGCGCAGAGCCCGGCCGCGCCGACCTCCAGGACCTCGCGGAAGCGCAGCGCGTCCTCCACGTCCACGTCCGCGACCCGGCGGCGCAGCTCGTCCTCGCCCGGCGCCTCGGGGCGCGGCCGTACGAAGGTGCCGCCGTACCGCCCGCGCCGCGACTCGACCAGGCCCTGGTCCTGGAGCACCTTCAGGACCTCCCGCAGCGTGACCCGGCTGATGCCGAGCCGGTCGGCCAACTCCCGCTCAGACGGCAGGCGGTCGCCGCCCGGCACCAGGCCGAGGCGGACGACCTGGAGGATCTGCTCCAGGGCCTCCTCGAAACCGTTGCCGGCCCGCACCGGGCGCAGCACCGGAGTCAGCCGGTCGTCGTCCTGCGCCGCGGGCGATCCGCTCTCTTCCGTGTGCGACATGCCCGTACCCCCTTCCCAAGCAAAGGTTCTCCGCAATACCTTATGGCTCCCGGCTGACCCAAGGAGGCTTTTCCCGTGGCAGACCGCACACCCCCGCTCGCCGTCGAGGAGCTGAAGGCCCTCGTCGCGAGCGGCGAGATCGACACTGTCGTCCTGGCCTTCCCCGATATGCAAGGGCGGCTCCAGGGCAAGCGGTTCGCCGCCCGCTTCTTCCTCGACGAGGTCCTCGAACACGGCACGGAGGGCTGCAACTACCTCCTCGCCGTCGACCCGGAGATGAACACCGTCGACGGATACGCGATGTCCTCCTGGGACCGCGGCTACGGCGACTTCGCCATGCACGCCGACCTCGCCACCCTGCGCCGCGTGCCCTGGAACGAGGGCACCGCGATGCTGATCGCGGACCTCGCCTGGAGCGACGGTTCGCCCGTGGTCGCCGCCCCCCGGCAGATCCTGCGCCGCCAGCTGGAGCGCCTCGCCGAGCTCGGCTACACCGCCCACGTCGGCACCGAGCTCGAATTCATCGTCTTCAAGGACACCTACGAGCAGGCGTGGGACGCCGGGTACAAGGACCTCACCCCGGCCAACCAGTACAACATCGACTACTCGGTCCTCGGCACCGGCCGCATAGAGCCGCTCCTGCGCCGCATCCGCAACGACATGGCGGCCGCCGGGCTCGTCGTCGAGTCGGCCAAGGGCGAGTGCAACCCGGGCCAGCACGAGATCGTGTTCCGCTACGACGAGGCCCTCGTCACCTGCGACCAGCACGCCATCTACAAGACGGGCGCCAAGGAGATCGCGGCCCAGGAGGGCGTCTCGCTCACCTTCATGGCCAAGTTCAACGAGCGCGAGGGCAACTCCTGCCACATCCACCTCTCGCTCCAGGACGCCGACGGCGACAACGTCATGGCCGGTTCCCCGGACGACCCCGGCGGCATGTCGCCCGTCATGCGGCACTTCCTCGCCGGCCAGCTCGCCGCGCTGCGCGACTTCTCCCTCCTCTACGCGCCCCACATCAACTCCTACAAGCGGTTCGTGCCCGGCTCCTTCGCGCCGACCGCCGCCGCCTGGGGCTACGACAACCGCACCTGCGCGCTGCGCGTCGTCGGCCACGGCCGCTCCCTGCGCTTCGAGAACCGGCTGCCCGGCGGTGACGTGAACCCGCACCTCGCGGTCGCCGGGCTGGTCGCGGCGGGCCTGTACGGCATAGAGCACAAGCTCGAACTGCCGGACGAGTGCACCGGCAACGCCTACACCGGCGAGTACGCCCACGTCCCCACCACCCTGCGCGAGGCCGCCGAGCTGTGGGAGAACAGCCCCATCGCCAAGGCCGCCTTCGGCGACGAGGTGGTCGCGCACTACCGCAATATGGCGCGGGTCGAACTGGACGCCTTCGACTCCGCGGTGACCGACTGGGAGCTGCGACGCTCCTTCGAACGCATGTGAGGCAGCCTTGCTTGAGGTCCAGGAACTCGACGTACTGAACCCGGCGACGGAAGAAATCGTCGCGACCGTCCCCGCCGCCACCCCGCAGGACATCGACGCCGCCGTCACCCGTGCCGCGCGGGTGCAGGAACAGTGGGCCGCGGCCGCCCCCGCCGACCGGGCCCGGCTGCTGCGCCGCTTCGCCGCCCAGGTCGACGACCACCTCGAAGAGCTGGCCCGCCTGGAGGTGCGCGAGGCCGGCCACGTCATCGGCAACGCCCGCTGGGAGGCGGGCAACGTCCGCGACCTGCTCGACTTCTCGGCCGGGGGAGCCGAGCGGCTGAGCGGCCGGCAGATCCCCGTACCCGGCGGCCTGAACATCACCCTCCTGGAGCCCCTCGGGGTCGTGGGCGTCATCGCCCCGTGGAACTTCCCGATGCCGATCGCCGCATGGGGCACGGCGCCCGCTCTCGCGGCGGGCAACGCGGTGATCCTCAAGCCGGCCGAGACGACGCCGCTCACCGCGCTGCGCCTCGCCGAACTCGCCCTGGAGGCGGGTCTGCCCGAAGGGCTCTTCCAGGTCCTGCCCGGCGAGGGCGCCGTCGCGGGCAACGCGCTCGTCGAGCACCCCGGTGTCGCCAAGATCGTATTCACCGGCTCCACCCGCGTCGGCAAGCAGACCATGGCGACCTGCGCCGACCGGGTGAAGCGGCTGACCCTCGAACTCGGCGGCAAGAGCCCGAACATCGTCTTCGCCGACGCCGACGTGGAGGCGGCGGCCCTCGCCACCCCCATGTCGTACCTGGACAACTCCGGCCAGGACTGCTGCGCCCGCACCCGCGTCCTCGTACAGCGCTCGGTGTACGACCGCTTCCTGGAGATCGTGGCGCCCGCGGTCGAGTCCATCGTCGTGGGCGACCCGGCCGACGAGAAGACCCAGATGGGCCCACTGATCTCCAGGGCCCAGCTGGACCGCGTCCGCTCCTACGTCACCCCCGGCGACGGCATCCACGGCACGGCCCCCGAGGGCCCCGGCTTCTGGTTCCCGCCGACGCTGCTCACCGACGTCGACCCGGACGCCCCGGTGGCCGCGGAGGAGGTCTTCGGCCCCGTCGCCGTCGTGATCCCCTTCGAGGACGAGGCCGACGCGGTCCGGCTCGCCAACGCCACCGACTACGGCCTGTCCGGCTCGATCTGGACCCGGGACGTGGGCCGCGCCCTACGGGTCTCCCAGGCCGTCAAGGCCGGGAACCTGTCCGTCAACTCGCACTCCAGCGTGCGCTACTGGACCCCCTTCGGGGGCTACAAGCAGTCCGGCCTTGGGCGTGAGCTCGGCCCGGACGCCCTGCACGCCTTCACGGAAACCAAGAACGTCTTCATCAGTACGGAGGCCTGAACCCCTATGTCAGAGAACATCTGCCGCCGCCTCGTCGGCCGCACCGCCGTCATCACCGGCGCCGGCAGCGGCATCGGCCTCGCCACCGCGCGCCGCCTCGCCTCGGAGGGCGCCAACGTCGTCTGCGGCGACATCGACGAGAGCGCGGGCAAGAAGGCCGCCGAAGAGGTCGGCGGGACCTTCGTGAAGGTCGACGTCACCGACGCCGAGCAGGTCGAGGCGCTCTTCAAGGCGGCCTTCGACACCTACGGCTCCGTCGACATCGCCTTCAACAACGCCGGCATCTCGCCGCCCGACGACGACTCCATCCTGGACACCGGCCTGGAGGCATGGAAGCGCGTCCAGGACGTCAACCTCACCTCCGTCTACCTCTGCTGCAAGGCGGCCATCCCCTACATGCGGCGCCAGGGCAAGGGCTCGATCATCAACACCGCCTCGTTCGTGGCGCGGATGGGCGCCGCGACCTCGCAGATCTCCTACACCGCGTCCAAGGGCGGCGTCCTCGCGATGTCCCGCGAGCTGGGCGTCCAGTTCGCCCGCGAGGGCATCCGCGTCAACGCGCTCTGCCCGGGCCCGGTGAACACCCCGCTCCTCCAGGAACTGTTCGCCAAGGACCCCGAGCGCGCCGCGCGCCGCCTCGTGCACATCCCCGTGGGCCGCTTCGCCGAGGCCGAGGAGATGGCGTCCGCGGTGGCGTTCCTCGCCAGCGACGACTCCTCGTTC
Source organism: Streptomyces sp. NPDC003379 (assembly GCF_053589195.1). Classification (NCBI taxonomy): domain Bacteria; kingdom Bacillati; phylum Actinomycetota; class Actinomycetes; order Kitasatosporales; family Streptomycetaceae; genus Streptomyces; species Streptomyces sp. NPDC003379. The sequence continues at coordinate 25,004 of NZ_JBSFRK010000073.1, forward strand.
GTGAACGCCACGGACTTCCTCGTCGACGGCGGGCTCACCGGGGCCTACGTCACGCCCCTGTAGTTCATCCTCCAGCCACCACCCCGTCCGGGGGGGGGGGGGGGGCCGCCCCCCGCCCCCCCCACAAAACAGAGAACCGAAAAGAAACAACAAAAACCCCCCACCCCCGCCACCCCCCCCGAACCCGCCCGCCGGGCGCGC
>NZ_JBSFRK010000074.1:0-23758 GCF_053589195.1 Streptomyces sp. NPDC003379
GGGGCGGGTTGGGGGGCCCCCCCGCTTTGGGGGTGCCCCCGCTTCGTTGGGGGGGCCCCGGGCCGAGGCGGTCCCCGGCCCGCCCCCCCCCCCCCGCCCCACCAGTCGGACAGAAGGGTCAGGTCAGCGTCAGCGTGAGCACGGCCGCGTAGTCACCGGCGGACGCGGTGGCCGGTACGTCCAGCGCGAGGCCCGCGCCGACCGTGAACTCGCCGCCGGTTCGTGTCGCGTCGGGGGCGCTCGCGAGCGTGGCGCCCACCGTGCCGACCGGCCCTCGGGTACCCGGCACGCAGGTACTGGCAGACCCGGCCGCCGTCGCGCAGGACGGCGTCCAGCCGAGCTTGTCCGCGCCGATGGTGCCGGCGCCGCCCGTGAAGTCGGTGACCTTCCCGGTGAGCGACCAGCCGGTGGCGCCGTTACGGGCGTCCTTGACGGTCACCTTCTGCAGATCGCCGGTCGAGCTGCCGCCCGCACCCTCCTCGACCGGGGACAGCGCGACGGTGTCGCCCGCCTGGGCCATGGTGAGCTGACCGCCGCCCTGCTTGGGCGTGACCTTGGTGTTCACGTTCTGCTTGCCGGTGGTGGGGTCCGGGCCGGGACCGGGGTCGTCGGCCTGGATCTCCATCGTGTGCAGGAGTGTCGCCTGGCCCGCGTTGAGCGTGCACGCGGCATCGAACTCATCACCGAACGGTGGTAGTTGGACGGGAGTGCCGGACGCGTCCCGGGCGATCATGTTGTGCAGTTTGAGGCCCTTCACATCGAACTTGGCGGTACCGGCCTTGGCCCAGGTCAGCAGACCGCCGGGGGACTTGCCGGTGGCGTTGACCTCGAACGCCGCGGCCGGGTCGGGGATGTTGGCCTTGGCGACGGTGTTGACCGCCTTGATCGGCAGGGTTCCGTCGCCACCGGGCAGCGTGACGACCACATCCGCCGTGGCCTTGCCCTCCAACGTCACGGCGCCCATGACGCCGAGGCCCTGGGCGGCCCGCGCGCTGACCTTGGTGACGGCCTTGATGTCGTACTCCGGCACCGTCTCGCCCACCTTCATGGTGGCGGGCATGTCCGAGGAGATGTGGATCTCGATCGGGTCGTTGTTGATGATCGGGAACTTGCAGGTGTACTTCTGGTCCAGCTGCACCGGACCGGCGGACGCGGTGCCTCCACTGACGGCGAGCAGGCCGGTGACCAGTCCCGCGGTCGCGACCGCGGCCAGGGCGCCATGCACCCCGGATCTCTTTCGATGAGCTCTCATGGGCTGCCTCTCGTACTGCGTGAACGAGCAGAACGGGTGAATACGGTCCTGTTTCGGATCCGTAAACTACTGACGGGTAGTTGGGCGGTCAAGGTGTCGTTTACCGCCGGTAATTCAGTTCCCTGGATTCGGTATCTGCTTCATCTGGAAGTGAGTAACAAGCAATCCTGAGTTGTGTGTCGATGCCAAAAACCAACAGGCCTTCGGTAAGCGGTGAAACAGCTCTTGACCTGCTTCTCGGGGCGCGGATAGCTTCCGCTTCCGGCTCGATTGTCAATTCAACGTGATTGCCTGTGTCACCGAGCGGTCGGAGTTCTGATGCTGTCTTCTGAGGAAATCCCGGACGCGGTCCTTGGACTGAGCCCTTTCGGCCGCCCGGACGCGCGACTGGTGAGCGCGGTGTGCCGGGCCGGCGGCCTCGGCATACTCGACCTCGGAACCGGCGACCGGCACACCCGCGAGGAACTGGCCCGGCTGTCCCGCTGGGAGCCCGACCGCTACGGGGTCCGTGTGGGGGAGCGCTGCGCCCTGCGCCCCGGCGACCTGGACACGCTGCAGGGCGGGCGGCCGCACACTGTGCAGGACGGGCGGCCGCACACCGTGCAGGACGGGCGGCCGCACACCGTGCTGCTCGGCGTGGACTCCGCCTGGCCGGCCAGTGAACTGAGCGGCTACTACTGGGTCCTGGCCGAGGTCACCAACCGCGAAGAGGCCCTCAGGGCGGTGGCCGACGGGGTCGACGGCCTGGTCGCGCGCGGCAGTGAGAGCGGCGGTCGCATCGGGGACCTCAGTACGTTCGTCCTCCTGCAGCAGCTCCTCGCCGAACCCGCCGTCCCGCTGCCCGTCTGGGCGTGCGGCGGCATCGGCCCGTACACCGCCGCGGCCGCGGTCCTCGGCGGCGCGGCCGGTGTCGTCCTCGACACCCAGCTCGCCCTGCTCGCCGAGTCCACCCTGCCCAAACGCGAACGGGCGGTGCTCGCGGCGATGGATGACACCGGGACGGTCACCGCCGACGGCGGACGGGTGCCGCGCCGACGTGCGGCGCGGCCGGAAGCCGCGCACCCCGGGGACGGCGACCACCTCCACCACCCCGACGCGGAGCAGGCGCTCCCCGTTGGCGAGGATGGCTTCCTGGCCGCCCGGTTCGCCGCGCGGTGGAGCACGGCGGCGGGGGCCGTGCAGGGGATACGTACCGCCGTCGCGGAAGCGGTGGCGAACGCGTCCCGGGAAGGCCCCCAAGGCGTTGAACTGCCCATCGCCCAGGGCCCGATGACCAGGGTCAGCGACCGGCCGGAGTTCGCCGCGGCCGTCGCCGACGAGGGTGGGCTGCCGTTCCTGGCCCTGGCCCTCGCCGACGGCGAACAGGCCCGCACCCTCCTCACCGCCACCCGCGCCGAGCTGGGCGAGCGCCCCTGGGGCGTCGGCATCCTCGGCTTCACCGACGGGGCGACCCGCGACGCCCAGGTCGCGGCGGTACGGGAGGCCCGGCCGAGCCATGCCGTCATCGCGGGCGGCAGACCCGGACAGGCCGCCGGCCTCGAGGCCGCCGGCATCCGGACCTTCCTGCACGTTCCGTCGGCCGGCCTGCTGCGGCAGTTCCTGGCGGCGGGCGCCCGCAGGTTCGTCTTCGAGGGCTCCGAATGCGGCGGGCACGTCGGACCGCTCGCCTCATTCCCCTTATGGGAGGCGCAGTTGGCGGTACTTGAGGAGTACGCGGTCGACCACCCCGAGGCGCTGGCGCAGACCCAGGTGATGTTCGCCGGGGGCATCCACGACGCGCGGTCCTCGGCGATGGTCACGGCCCTCGCCGCGCCGCTCGCCGCGCGGGGTATGGCGGCCGGCGTCCTCATGGGCACCGCGTACCTCTTCACCGAGGAAGCGGTCGCCCTCGGCGCCGTACAGCCGACCTTCCAGCAGCAGGTCGTCGCGGCGCGGACCACCGCGCTCCTGCACACCGCGCCCGGCCACGCGACCCGCTGTGTGCCGAGCCCCTTCACCGACGAATTCAGCGCCCAGGAGCGGAGGTTGCGGGACGAGGGCCTTGCGCGGGAGCGGATCCGGGAGGAGCTTGAGCGCCTGAACCTGGGCCGTCTCCGCATCGCGAGCAAGGGCGTGGAGCGCCGCGACGGGGACCTGGCCCCCGCCGACGAGCGGCGTCAGCTGACCGCCGGAATGTTCATGGCCGGGCAGGTGTCCCTGCTGCGCACGCGGGCGACCACGATCCGCGCCCTGCATACCGAAGTCGGCGGCGGAGCAGAGGAGTTCCTGGCGCGACGAGCCACCCTCCTGCGCACCCGCTTCCCCCTCCCCGCACCACAGGCCGTCCAGGCACCCGCACCGCTGGATGTCGCCGTGGTCGGCATGGCCTGCATGTTCCCGCGGGCGGACGGCCTCGACGCCTATTGGGCCCAGATCCTCGACGGGACCGACGCCGTCACCGAAGTCCCCGCCGACCGCTGGGACCCGGCCGTGTACCACAACGCCGACGGGGTCGGCACACCCTCGCGGTGGGGCGGCTTCCTGCCCCGGATCCCCTTCGACCCGCTGTCGTACGGCATCCCGCCCGCGTCGCTCGGCGCCATCGAGCCCGTCCAGCTCCTCGCCCTCGAAGCGGCCCGCCGCGCACTCGACGACGCCGGATACGCGGAGCGCGCCTTCGACCGCTCCCGCGCCTCGGTCGTGTTCGGCGCCGAGGCGGGCAGCGACCTCGCCAACGCCACCACGCTGCGCACCGTCCTGCCCTCGTACCTCGACGCCGTGCCCGAGGCCCTGTCCGGGCAGCTGCCCCGCCTCACCGAGGACTCCTTCCCCGGGATGCTCGCCAACGTCATCTCCGGCCGCATCGCCAACCGCCTCGACCTGGGCGGTGCCAACTACACGGTCGACGCGGCCTGCGCCTCCTCGCTCGCCGCCGTCGACGTCGCCTGCAAGGAACTCGTCCAGGGCACCAGCGACCTGGTGCTGTGCGGCGGTGCCGACCTCCACAACGGCATCAACGACTATCTCCTCTTCGCCTCCGTGGGCGCCCTGTCCCCGACCGGCCGCTGCCGCACCTTCGACGCCCGTGCCGACGGCATCGCGCTCGGCGAGGGCGTCGCCTGCGTGGTACTCAAGCGGCTCGCCGACGCCGAACGCGACGGCGACCGCGTCTACGCCGTCATCAGCGGAGTGGGCAGCTCCAGCGACGGCCGCTCCCTCGGCCTGACCGCACCCCACCCCGAGGGCCAGCGCGCCGCCCTCGAACGCGCCTACCTCCAGGCCCGCGTCTCACCGGCCGAGGTCGGCCTCATCGAGGCGCACGGCACCGGCACCGTGGTCGGCGACCGCACCGAACTGGCCGTGCTCACCGACGTGTTCACCGAGGCCGGGGCCGCCACCGGCGGCTGCGCGCTCGGCTCGGTCAAGTCCCAGATCGGGCACACCAAGTGCGCCGCGGGACTCGCCGGACTCATCAAGACGGCGCTGGCCCTGCACACCGGCGTCCTGCCGCCCACCCGGCAGCTCACCCGCCCCAACCCCGCCTGGGACCAGGACACCAGCCCTTTCGTCTTCCATACGGGCGCCCGCCCCTGGGCGGCCGCACCCGCCGAACGCCGGGCGGGCGTCAGCGCCTTCGGTTTCGGCGGCACCAACTTCCATGTGGTCCTGCGCGCCCACGAAGGCGGCGCACCCCCCGCGCACGGGCACGCCCACTGGCCCGCCGAACTGTTCACCTTCCACGGCCACGACCAAGAAGGCGCCGCCCACGAAGTGCGACGGCTCCTCGACCTGATCGAGCGACAGCCGGCCACCCCACGCCTGCGGGACCTCGCGGCCACCACCGCTCGGCGCGCCGCGCGGTGCACCGGACCGGTACGCATCGCCGTCGTCGCCCCCGACCCGCAGGGCCTGCCCGGACTGCTGCACCGAGCCCTGGCCGGGGAACACGACCCGGCCGCCGGGGTCTTCCTCGCGAGCGCGACTGGGAGCGCGACTGGGAGCGCCACTGGGAGCGCCGCTGAGAGCGCCCCTGGGAGCGCCGATGAGAGCGCGCCCGGTGGCCGGATCGCCTTCCTCTTCCCCGGCCAGGGCAGCCAACGCCCCGGCATGGGAGGCGAACTGCTCATCGCCTTCCCGCAATTGCAGCAGCACCTCCGCGTGGGCGCCGCCTGCGCTCCCGCGCTCTACCCGCCCGCCGGCTTCGACCCCGACGCGGAGGTACGACAGCGCGCCGGGCTCACCGACACCCGCAATGCCCAACCGGCCCTGGGCATTGCGGGGCTGGCCACCGCCGATCTGCTCGCCCGCGCCGGAGTGCGGCCGGAGATGGCCGCCGGGCACTCCTACGGCGAACTCGTCGCCCTGTGCGCGGCGGGCGCCCTCGCGCCGGACGACCTGATCGTGCTCAGCGGCCGCCGCGCACAGGCCATCCTCGATGCCGCGGGCGACGACCCCGGCGCCATGGCCGTGATCGCGGCGGGCGCGGCCCCGACCCTGGGGGCCCTGCGGTCCGCGGGCCTGGCCGACCGGGTGGTCCTGGCCAACCTCAACACCCCCGCCCAGAGCGTCGTCTCCGGCCCGACCGACGCGGTACGGGACGCGGTGACCGCACTGCGCGACGCCGGGCACAGCGCAACGCCGCTGCCCGTCGCCTGCGCCTTCCACAGCCCGCTCGTCGCGGGTGCGGGACCGGCCTTCGCCGAACACCTCGCCGAGGTGGACGTACGGACACCGGAGTGCACGGTGTGGGCGAACGCCACCGCCGCGCCCTACCCGGCCTCACCCGACGCGATCCGCGCCGGGCTCGCCGCCCAGATCGCCGCGCCCGTCCGGTTCGCCGAGCAGATCGAGGCGATGTACGCGGCCGGGGCACGGATCTTCGTCGAGGCGGGCCCCGGCAGCGTACTGACCGGACTCGTCGGGCACATCCTCGGCGACCGCCCGCACCGGGCGATCCCAACCGAACCGCAGGTCGGCGCCGGACTGCCCGGCTTCCTCAGCGCCTTGGCCCGGCTCGCGGTCGCGGGTGTGCCCGTGGCCACCGGGTGGCTCTTCCACGGCCGCCCCACCGTCGACCTGGAAGCGCCCGCGCCCACCCGGCCCGCCGCCTGGACAGTCGACGGCCACCTCGTCCGGGACGCCTCGGGCGAACCCCTGCCCGGCGCACTGCGACCGGCCCGACGCGTCACCCTGGAAGCCGGGGTGACCGAGGTGCCCGAGGTGAGGGGAGACCACGGTGGCCGGGACGCGCTGCTCATGGAGTTCCTCCGGGGCAGCCGGGAGATGGTGGCGGCCCAACGGGACGTCCTGCTCGCCCGCTTCGGCGGTCCGGGCGCCCACGTGGAGGAGACGGAGTCGGAGCCCGCTCGGCAGGAGCAGGGTCCCGCCTGGCAGGAGCGGGAACCCGTACCTGTGCCCGTATGGCAGGAGCCCGCGCCCGGTGCGGACCTGCTCGCCGCCGTCCTGCAGATCATCAGTGACCGCACCGGCTACCCGGCGGACATGATCGAGCCCGACCTCGACCTGGAGGCCGACCTCAGCATCGACTCCATCAAGCGCACCGAGATCGCCGGGGAGCTCTCGGCCCTGCTCGGCGGGGGAGCGGACGCGGTACGTCTCGACGACGCGTCGCTCGAGGAGTTGTCCCGGGCACGCACGGCGGGGGCGATCACGCGGTGGCTGACGGAGCGGCAGGCCCACCCCGACGGTGTGGGCGTCGGGCAGGGCTCCTTCTCGTCCGTGGGGCACGGCGGCGGCACGTCCCCTGAGTTCGACAGCGGTGGTGGTACCTCCCCCGCCTCCCCAAGTCCCCTTCCGGTACCCGGCGAAGCCGTCCCGGGCCCCGGCAGGGTCCAGTCGACCGGCGTCCCCATCACGCCCGAGGCCGACGGCGGGCCGCCCGGCGCCTCCGTGCCCGTGACGTCGGCGGCCCTCCACGGCTCGATCCCCAAGCGGTATGTGGTCGCGCGGGTGCCGCTGGGGCCGTTGCCCGAGGCGGCGGACGTGGACCTGACCGGAAAGCGGTTCGCGGTGCTCGGCGACGCGCCCGCGGGCCGCACCGCGGCGGCGGGCGCGGATCAGGGCGCCCCGCGGGCCGATCGGGCGAGCCGGGTGGCCGACCGCGTGGTCGCCGAGCTGCGGCTGCGCGGGGCGGACGCCGTGCCGGTCGGCCGCGACCAGGTGCTGACGGAGGCCCTCGGAGTGCTGGACGGTGTCGTCCACCTCTGCGCGCTCGCGGACGACGCGGGGCCCGCCCTCCCCACGGGCTTCGCGGGGCTCGCCGCCGCGCTCGCCCGCCGCCCCGCCTGGCTGATCGCGGCCTGCCCGGCGTCCGGCACGGCAGGGGCCGGTCTGCCCGGTCTGTTCCGTACGGCGGCGCGCGAATACCCGGATACGGAGGTCCGGTTGGTGCGCCTGGCCGAGTGGCCCGAGGACGCGGAACTCGCGGGTGCCCTGGTGGCCGAGCTCGGGGCACCCGACCGCGAGCCCGTGGTCGACCACACGCCCGAGGGCCGCTTCGCGCCAAGCCCACGGCCGGCCCCCCTGGGCCGGTCCGCGCACCGTGGCGCGGTCCCCGCGGGAGAGGTCCCCTCGGGAGAGGGCGCCGCCGAGGCCGCGGCCTGTGGTCTCACCGCCGAGTCGGTCGTGGTCCTCGCCGGGGGCGGGCGCGGCATCACGGCCCGTTTCGCCCTGGCCCTGGCCGCGGCGGCACGCTGCCGCGTCGAACTCCTGGGCCGCACCCCGCTGCCCGGCGTCCCCGAGGCCCCGGCCACGGCCGCGGCGCGGGACCGGGCCGGACTGCGGGCGGCGCTCGCCGCGCAGGGCGGCCGCTCCCCGGCCGAGGTCGACCGGGCCGCCGGCCTGTTCCTGGCCCAGCGCGAAGTCGCCGCCACCCTCGCCGAGCTGGAGCAACTCCGCAGCCCCGCCCGCTATCACACCGTCGATCTGCGCGACGCGGACGCCGTCGAGCGTGCCCTGAAGGAGGTCATGGCCGAGCACGGCCGGATCGATGCCGTCGTCGGCGGCGCGGGCGTCATCGAGGACCGGATGATGGCCGACAAGGACGCCGAGTCGTTCGGCCGCGTCTACGGCACCAAGGTCGACGGCGCCCGCCACCTCCTGGACGCGGCGGCCGCACTCACCGAAGGACAAAGCCCATTACGTGCCGTGCTGTTCGGCAGCGTCGCCGCCGTACTCGGCAATCGCGGCCAGTGCGACTACGCCGCCGCCAACGACGCCCTGGAGAGCCTCGGCGCCGACTGGTCCGCCCGCACCGGGCACCGCGCACTCACCGTGCACTGGGGCCCCTGGGCCCCCACCGGCCGCCACACCGGCATGGTCACCCCGGAACTGGCCCGCGACTACGCACGCCGCGGCGTCGACCTGATCGACCCCGACGAGGGAGCGCTGGCCCTGCTCCGCGAACTCGCCTGGGGCGACCCGGCGTCGTCATCCGTCGTCCTGACCGCGTCGGGTTGGTGAGGTCGCGATGACGGACGTAGCCATCGTCGGCATGGCGGTTCTGCTGCCCGGTGCCCCCGACCTGGACACGTACTGGCGCAACCTGACCTCCGGGGCCGACGCCATTTCCGAGGTGCCCGGGCACCGCTGGGACGCCTCCCTCTACCCGGAGCCGATCTACTGCGGACGCGGCGGCTTCGTAGACGAGTACGCCTCGGTGGACGCGGCCGGGTTCGGCGTGATGCCGGACTCCGTGCCCGGGACCGAACCCGATCAGCTGATCGCCCTCCAGGTCGCGGCCCGTGCCATCGCCGACGCGGGCGGCGAGGAACGCCTTCCGGACCGCGACCGCATCGGCGTGGTCCTCGGCCGCGGCGGCTACCTCACCCCGGCCCAGGCCCGCAACGATCAGCGGGTGCGCACGGCACGTCAACTCGCCCACACCCTGGGCGAGCTGCTTCCGGAGCTCGGCCCGGAGCGGCTCACCCGCATCAAGGACGCCTTCGCCGCGCAGCTCGGCCCCGACCGGCCCGAGGCGGCCATCGGACTCGTCCCCAACCTCGCCGCGTCGCGCATCGCCAACCGCCTCGACCTGCGCGGACCCGCGTACACCACGGACGCGGCCTGCGCCTCCTCGCTCATCGCCGTCGACCAGGCGGTGGCCGAACTCGCCACCGGGCGCTGCGACATGATGCTGGCGGGCGGTGTCCATCACTGCCACGACATCACCCTGTGGAGCGTCTTCACCCGCCTCGGCGCCCTGTCCCCCTCCGAACGGAGCCGCCCCTTCCATGCCAAGGCCGACGGCATCCTCATCGGCGAGGGCACCGGCATCCTCGTCCTCAAGCGCCTCACCGAGGCCACCCGGGACGGGGACCGGATCTACGCCGTCATCCGCGGCACGGGCGTCGCCGCCGACGGCCGCGCGGCGAGCCTGGTAAGCCCCGACCCGGGCGGCCAGGCCCGGGCCGTACGCCAGGCCTGGCGTACGGCCGGGCTCGACCCGCGCGCACCCGGCGCCCTCGGCCTGCTCGAAGCCCATGGCACCGGGGCCCCGGCCGGGGACGCGGCCGAACTCGCCACGCTGGCAGAGGTGTTCGGGCCACCCGACGGCGAGCCGCGCGGGGTCATCGGCTCGGTGAAGTCGATGATCGGGCACACCATGCCGGCCGCCGGCGTCGCCGGCCTGGTGAAGGCCGCGCTGGCCCTGCACCATGCGACCCTGCTGCCGACCCTGCACTGCGAGGATCCGCACCCCGCGCTGGCGGCCACCCGCTTCCGGCCGCTCAGCGCGGCCCGGCCCTGGGACGCCGAGGTCCGCAGAGCCGCGGTCAACGCCTTCGGCTTCGGCGGGATCAACGCCCACGTCGTCCTCGAACAGGCCCCGAGACCCACTGCCGCACCGGCCCGTCCGTCCGTCCGTGAGCCGGAACCGGTACTCCGTCTCACCGCCGAAAGCCCCGAGCTCCTCGCCGGCCAACTGGCCGCGCCCGACTCCGCGCTTCGCGCCCGCGCCCGCGCGGACACCGAACCGCCCCCGGGCCGGGTCCGCCTCGCGATCGTCGCCCCCGACGCCAGACGCCTCGCCCTGGCCCGCCGCGCGGTGGCCAAGGGGCGCGCCTGGCGGGGCCGGGGCGACGTGTGGTTCGCCCCGGAGCCCCTGCTCACTGCGCAGGCGGGCGGCAAGCTCGCGTTCGTCTTCCCGGGCCTCGAGGCGGAGTTCGCCCCCCAAGTGGCCGAAGTCGCCCGGCACTTCGGGCTGCCTCTGCCGACCGAAGACGAGGCGGTCGTCGGCGACGTCGGGCGCCACGGCATCGGCGTACTGTCCGTCGGCCGAGTACTGGACGGAGCCCTGCGCGCCCTCGGCATCGAACCCGACGCGGTGGCCGGACACAGCATCGGCGAATGGTCCGCGATGCTCGCGGGCGGCCTGTACGACGCCGCCACCGCCGACGCCCTGCTCGCGGACTTCGACCCCGACTCGCTGCGCGTCCCCGGCGTCGCCTTCGCCGCGCTCGGCACGTCCGCCGAGCGGGTCCTCCAAGCGCTCGGCTCCCGCACCGACGTGGTCCTCTCGCACGACAACTCCCCGGCCCAGTCCATGATCTGCGGCCCGAAGGACGCGGTCGACGCGCTGGTACGCGACTTCCGCGGGCAGCGGATCGTCGCCCAGGTCCTGCCGTTCCGCTCCGGCTTCCACACACCGATGCTCGCCCCCTATCTGCGCCCGCTGACGGACGGCGTCCACCGCGCGCCCGTGCGCACGCCCCGCGTCCCCGTCTGGTCGGGCACGACCGCGGCACCCTTCCCCTCGGCCGCGGACGACGTCCGCGACCTGTTCGTACGCCACCTTCTTGAGCCGGTCCGGTTCAGGCCGCTGATCGACGCGATGTACGCGGCCGGATACCGGGCCTTCGTCCAGGTGGGCACCGGCCGCCTGAGCTCCCTGATCGACGACACCCTGGCCGGCCGTGAGGCCCTGACCGTCGCCGCAGACACGCCCCGCGGCGGCGGACTCGCCCAACTGCGCCGAGTGGTGAACGCCCTGTGGACCGAAGGCAGCCCCACCCGCCGGGCCGAGGGCGCGATGCCGCCCCATCACTCCTCCGCCCGGACGCCGGTACGTCTCGACCTCGGCGCCGCGTCGGTGTCGTTGCCGCCCGGCGTACGGGCGGAACTGCGTGCGGACCTGCTGGCCGCGATGGACCAAATCCCATCGGCCACGCCGGCCCCCCTGGACGCGCTCTCGACCCGCTTCCCCGCTGCGGCCGAACTACGGGCCGCACTGGCCGAGACGGCGGACGCGGCGGTGGCGCTGTTCGCAGGGGCTGCACGGGCATCGCGGGCCCCTGCGCCGCGCGATGCTCCCGCGCCCGTGGTCGGCCGGGCGATGCCCGATCGGGGGGCCCGACCTGCGCCTGCGGCCGAGACGGCGGTGGCGCTGTTCGCAGGGGCCGCACGGGCGTCGCGGGCTCCCGTGCCGGACGATGCTCCCGCGCCCCCGGTCGGCCGGGCGATGCCGGATCGGGGGGCCCGACCTGCGCCTGCGGCCGAGACGGCGGTGGCGCTGTTCGCAGGGGCTGCACGGGCGTCGCGGGCTCCCGTGCCGGACGATGCCTCCGTGCCCCCGGTCGGCTGGGTGATGGCCGACCGGGAGTCCGGGCCTGTGCCTGCGGCCGAGACGGCCGAGACGGCGGACGCGGCGTTGGCGCTGTTCGCAGCGGCCGCACGGGCGTCGCGGGCTCCCGCGCCGCACGATGCTCCCGCGCCCCCGGTCGGCCGGGCGACGACGGCCCGGGGGACCCCGCCTGCGCTCGCGGCCGAGACGGCGGTGGCGCTGTTCGCAGGGTCCGCATCGACGTCGCGGCCCCCCGTGCCGGACGATGCCTCCGTGCCGGACGGTGCCTCCGCGCCCCGCAACGCCCCCGTGCCGCGCGACGCCCCCGCCCCCCTCGTCGGCCGGACGACGGCTGCCCAGGAGGCCCCGTCTCCGCCCGCCGGGCACACCACCCGCACGCGGCCACCGGCTGCCGCTGCCGCGCGGGGGCCGGCATCGACGGGAGGGGCTGCCCCGCGCCCCGGTGCGGCGGCGGTGCCTGACGCGTCGGCAGTTGAGTCCGCCGGTGCGGGGGCGATGCCCGCATCGGGTGCGGCGGCGCCCCGCGCCCCGGCAGCTCAGCCCCCCGGGGTCCCCGACCCGGCGCAGTTGACGCCGCCCCTCCACCGGTCCCCACTCCTCATCAGCACCACCGCCATGCCCCACCTCCTCGACCACTGCTTCATCCCGCAGCGCCCCGGCTGGCCCGAGCTTGCCGACCGGCATCCGGTCGTCCCCGCGACCACCGTCGTACACCACATGACCGAGGCCGCCGAGCGGGCCCGCCCCGGGCGGCGGGTCGTCGCGGTGCACGACGTGCGGTTCGAGCAGTGGCTGGGGGCCGAACCCGCCACCCGGGTCGAGGTCGTCGTCACCTCCGAGCCCGACGAGCGCCTGGTGCGGGTGACGTTCGGGCCGTACGCGAGAGCCGTCCTGGAGCTCGCCGACGGCTATCCCGGACGCCCGCCCGCCCGTTGGCGCCAGGACGCGGACGAGCGGCCCTGCGCGATCACCGCCGAGGAGCTGTACCGGGACCGGTGGATGTTCCACGGCCCCGCCTTCCAGGGCGTCACCGAGCTGACCGCCATCGGCGACCGGCACGTCCGCGGCACGATCACCACGCCGGCCGCCCCCGGAGCGCTGCTCGACAACGTGGGCCAGCTGCTCGGTCACTGGATCCTGGCCGAACGCAGCGAGCGCAATGTCGTCTTCCCCGTACGGATGCACACCTTCCGCTTCTTCGGCCCGCACCCGGCGCCCGGTACCCCCGTCGAGTGTCACGTCAAGGTCACCTCCCTCACCGCCCCCGCCCTCACCGCCGACGTCCAACTGGTTACCGGGGGCACGGTCCTGGCCGAGATCACCGGCTGGCAGGACCGCCGTTTCGACGTGCCCGGCGCCGACCGCCCCGGCGGTTACCCCGAGCGCCGCGCCCTGTCCGAGGCCAGGCCCGGCGGCTGGACGCTGCTCACCGACGCCTGGCCCGATCTGGCCTCGCGCGACCTCGTCATGCGCACCCAGCTGGGCGCCGCCGAGCGGGCCGCGTACGAGACGCGTCCGCCGCGCGGCCGCCGCCAGTGGCTGCTCGGCAGGATCGCCGCGAAGGACGCGGTGCGGCACTGGCTGTGGCAGCAGGGCGAACAAGCGGTGTACCCCGCCGAGATCGCCGTCCGCAACGACGCCGAGGGACGGCCGTACGCCGTCGGCCTGCACGGCCGGGAGCTGCCCGCCCTGGATCTCTCCCTTGCCCACCGGGCGGAGACCGCCGTCGCCCTCGTACGGCCGTGTGCCGAACGGGAGCACCCGGGCACGGGCGTGGGCATCGACGTCGAGGTCGTCGCCGAGCGGGCCGAGAGTACCTATCCCCTCGCTCTGGACGAACGGGAACACGCCCTGCTCGCCGGGCTCAGCACGGCCGGCGGGGAGCACGAGGCCCTCTGGTTCACCCGCTTCTGGGCGGCCAAGGAAGCCGCGGCCAAGGCCGAGGGCGTCGGCCTGCGCGGCGGACCGCGCAGGTTCGCCGTCCGCGCGGTACGCCCGTACGGACTGATCGTCGAGACGGAGCGGCAGCGCCACCACGTGCGCTGCGAACACGTCCCGGCGCCCACGCCGCCCGGATCACCCAGCCCCAGCAAGGACTACGTCGTGGCCTGGACAGTGAAGGACAAGGACCTGTGAACGACAGCGACCTGTGAAGGACAGCGACCTCTGGAAGGACAGCGACCTGTGAAGGAGAACGGCCTGTGAAGACGACCGCTCCGCCCGACGAGCGCCACGTGCTCGTCGAGATCACCGAGATGATCACGACGGTGCTCGGCGACTACGCCCCGGACCCCGCGTCGATCGGCATGTACACCCGCTTCGGCGACGACCTGGAGATGGAGAGCATCGACCTGGTGACCCTCGCCGGGCTGCTCGCCGAGTGGTACGGACCGGACGCCAACTTCGCTTCCTACCTGGCGAGTCTGGAACTCGACGAGATCATCTCCCTGACCGTGGGCGATCTCGTCGCGTACATCTGCCGCGCCCTGCGGCCCGGCGCGGGAGACTGACCGTGGCCAGGGTTCGGGCCAACGGCCTCGACCACCATGTGCAGCAGCTGCCTCACCGGCCCGGACCGCGACCGCGCGCCATGACGGCGGACGGGCACGCGCCCACCGTCGTCTTCGTGCACGGCGCCTTCATCGACAGCCTCGCCAGCTTCTACTTCACCCTCGGTCCGCAGTTCGCGGACGCCGGATTCGACGTCCTCATGTACGACCTGCGCGGGCACGGCCGCAGCGAACGCCCGCCCAGCGGCTACACGTTGGAGGACTTCAGCGACGACCTCGCCGCCCTCCTCGACGTCCTCGGCATCCACGAGCCCGTGCATCTGCTCGGCAACTCCTTCGGCGGCACCGTGGCCCTGGACTTCGCCGTGCACCATCCGGCGCGTACGTCCTGCGTCACCGTCGTCGAGTCGGGGCCCGCGACGCACGGCTGGTCCGCGACCATGAGCGGGGCGCTGCACCAGGTGACCGGGGCGCGGTCCGAGGAGGAGGCGCTCGCCTGGTTCGTCGCCGAGTACGGGGCGCTCGCCTCCACCCGGCAGGGCGACGATCTGCACGACGCGCACATCGCACGCCTCGGCCGCGCGGCCGGGCGGCTGATCGCCACCACGTCCATCGTTGAGGACATCCCGGGCGGCCGTACGCTCACCGACGACCAAATGCGGGCCCTGGACTGCCCGGTGTTGCTGGTCAACGGCCAGGACGGCCTCGTCGCCGAGGAGTCCGCCCGGCTGGCGAAGCTGCTGCCGCACTGCGATGCCGTCGTGGTGCCCGGCCAGAAGCACTCGGTCCTGGTCGAGGACGCCGAACGCGTCGGCACCCTCGCCCTGGACTGGACGGTGCGGCGGCTGCTGTGCGGGGGCGGTGCCCGATGAGCCGGTTCCTCTTCGTGGTGCCGCCGCTCGCCGGCCACGTCAACCCGGCCTCGGCCGTCGCCGCCGAACTCGCGGGACGGGGCCACCAGGTGGCCTGGGCCGGGCAGCCCGCCGTTCTGGAGGACCTGGTCATCGCCGACAGCCCCGTCTTCCCCTGCGCCGGCGCGCCGAACATCGACGACAGGCCCCGCGACCTGCGCGGCGTTGCCGCTCTGAAGTTCCTGTGGGACGAATTCCTCGCACCCCTCGCGTATGCCATGGCGCCCGGAGTGACCACCGCCGTCATGGAGTTCGGGCCCGACCTGCTCGTCGTCGACCAGCAGGCGGTCGCGGGCGCCCTGGTCGCGGAGCGGCTCGGTGTCCCCTACGTCACCTCCTCGACGACCTCCGCGGAGCTGTCCGGCAGCCTCGTCGGCATCCCGAAGGTCGACCAGTGGATCACCGACCTCCTTGAAGGCCTGCGGCTGCGCCTCGGCGACCCCTCGGCCCGCTACGACCCACGCTTCTCGCCCCGGCTCACGCTGGTCTTCTCCACCAGCGAACTCATCGGTCCACGGCCGCCGGACCGCGGCCCGGTGTCCTTCGTCGGCCCGGCCCTCGGCCCGCGCGAAGAAGCCGCCGACTTCCCCTGGGAGTGGGTCGACGGCGGCGACGGCCGGTCCCTGGCCCTGATCTCCCTCGGCACCGCCAACACCGCGCTGGGCGCCCGCTTCCTCACCCAGTGCGTCGACGCCGTACGCTCCCGCTCACGCCAACTGCGCGCGGTGGTCGTCGACCCCGGCGGGGTCCTCGGTCCGCCGCGCGCCGACGACGACGTCCTGATCCGCCCCGCAGTGCCCCAACTCGCCCTCCTCGCCCGCACGGACGCCGTCGTCTGCCACGCCGGGCACAACACCGTCACCGAGGCCCTGTGGCACGGCGTCCCCCTGGTGGTCGCCCCGATCCGCGACGACCAGCCCGTGGTCGCCGCCCAGGTCACCGCCGTGGGCGCGGGCGTGCGGGTGCGGTTCGGGCGGGCCGACGCCAAGGCGGTCGGCTCCGCCCTGGAGGCCGTGCTGCACCAGCCCCGCTTCGCGGTGGCCGCCCGCCGCGTCAGCCACTCCTTCCGGGAGGCGGGCGGAGCGCCCACCGCGGCCGCCCATCTCGAACAGCTCGCCATCGAAGAGCAGGAGAACCCATGGCACGGACTGCCGATATAGCCGAACGCAGGCCCCACTACCAGCGCCAACTGGCCGCGGGAACGGGCCGGTTCTTCCAGACACCGCGCACCACCTGCCCCTGGTGCTCCTCCGGTCGGCTCCGCCACAGGCTGCGCAGCCGGGACCATGTGCAGAACAAGCCGGGCACCTTCGTCCTCGACGAGTGCCGCGACTGCGGGCACATCTTCCAGAACCCGCGGCTGACCGCCGAGGGCCTCGACTTCTACTACGGGGACTTCTACGACGGCCTGGGCGAGGAGGCCACGGCCAAGATGTTCGCCGGACGCGGCAGCGCGAAGCGCTTCCGGCACAGCGCCCGCGCCCTGCGCACCCATGCGAGCCCGCGACGCTGGCTGGACGTCGGTACCTCGCACGGCCACTTCTGCGTGACGGCCAAGGAGGAGCTCCAGGACACCGAGTTCGACGGCCTCGACATGGGCGAGAGCGTCGAGCGCGCCATGAAGGAGGGGCGGATCGCGGCCGCCTACCGGGGGCAACTCATCGATCTCGCCGACGATATGGCGGGTCGCTACGACGCGGTGAGCATGTTCCACTACCTGGAGCACACCCCGCACCCGCGCGACGAACTCGCCGCCGCCCGCACCGCACTGCGGCCTGGCGGACACCTCCTCATCGAGGTCCCCAACCCCGAATCCCCCCTGGGCAGGCTGCTTCGCGGGCGCTGGATACCCTGGTTCCAGCCCCAGCACCTGCACTTCGTGCCCATCGGAAACCTCTGCCGCGAACTGGAACGCATCGGCTTCACCGTCGTGTCCGCCCACCGCCGCGGCAACCAGCACATCCCGGCCGACCTCGCCTGCGCCACCTGGTTCTGGGCGGCCCGCGCCATGCCGGAGGAGGACGCGCCCTGGCTGGCGAAGCGGCCGGGACGGGTCGCGGTGGCCGCCCGCTGGACGGTGGCGCTCGCCGCGCTGCCGCTTGTCCTCGCCGCGTACGGCCTCGACCTGCTGCTCGCTCCCGTCCTGCGGCGGACCTCGCTGAGCAACGCCTACCGAGTGATCGCCCGCCGCGACCTATAGCCACGCGATCGATAGCCACCAGATCTACAGCCGCGCGACCTACAGCCAAGGGAAGTGACATGCCCAGACCGGTATCCCGCCGGGCGGGTCGGCTCACCGCCGTCCTCGCCCTGATCCTCGCGGCCTGCACCCTCTCCGCGAGCCCGGCGGGCGGAGAACCCCGCCGGGCCCCCTCCACGGGGGCCGCCGCGGCGCTGCCGCCGGACGGCTTCTACCTACCGCCATCCGCCCTGCCCGACGGGAGGCCCGGCGACGTGATCCGCTCCCGCAAGGTCGACCCCGGCACTCCTACGCCCCGCGCCCTGGCCGACACCTGGCAGGTGATGTACCGGTCCACCGACGCGCTCGGCAGGCCGCACGCGGTGACCGCCACCGTCCTGGTCCCCACGGGCGGCACCCCCGCCGCACGGCCCATCGTCGGCTGGGGACCCGGCACCCAGGGCCCCGCCTTCCGCTGCGCCCCGTCCCGGATGATCACCAAGGGCGCCCTGTACGAACAGTGGGTCATCAATGCCATGCTCAGGGCGGGTTACGCGGTCGCCATCCCCGACTACGAGGGCTACCGGCCCGGACCGAGGACCACCTACATGGTCGGCAAATCCCTTGGCCCCGCCCTCATCGACGCCGTCCGCGCCGCCCAGCGCCTGCCCGCCACCGGGCTCTCCGCCGACGCGCCGGTCGCCTTCCGCGGCTACTCGCAGGGCGGCGGCGCCGCGCTGTGGGCGGGTGAGTTCCAGCCGGACTACGCGCCCGAGCTCAAGCTCAAGGGCATCGTCGCGGGCGGCGTCCCCGGCAGCCTCATGGAGGTCGCCCTGCCGCTCAACGGCCGGCCCGGTTCCGGCTTCCTCTTCTACGCCCTGATAGGCCTCGACAACGCCTACCCGGAACTCAACTTCGGCGACGTGCTCAATGACGCGGGACGCGCCATGGTCGCCGACCTCGAAGCGGGCGGCTGCGCCCTCGAAATGATCAACAAGTACGGCAACAAGCCGCTCTCCACGTACGTCACGCGCAGTCCGCTCGTCGACGCGCCCTGGGTCGCCCGCTACACGGAGAACACCCTCGGCGCCACTACGACGATCAAGGTGCCGGTGTTCCAGTACCACGCCACCCAGGACGCCCTCGTCGAACCGAACCAGGCCGACGCCCTGCACCAGCAGTACTGCACCCAGGGCGTGCCGCTGACCTGGAAGACGTACGACACCACGGGCCGCCCACCGGTCGCCGACCACCTCTGGCCGATCCAGGCGGCGAACGCGGAGGCCATGACCTACCTCGCGGACCGGTTCGCGGGGCGTCCGGCGGCCCCGAACTGCTCCTAGTCGCAGACCTGTCGGCGGTAGGGCGGCGTGAGGCGGACGGCGAGGACGGCGAGGTCATCGGGGCTGTCGGCGCCCAGACGGATGAGGAGTTCGTCGCAGAACGCGTCCAGGGGTTCACGCGCCAGGTCGGCGGTGTGCCGGGCGAGCCGCATCATGGAGTCGTCGAGGGTTTCGTCCCGGCGTTCGATGAGGCCGTCGGTGTAGAGCAACAGCGTCGAGTGGGCGGGGAGCGTGACGGTCGCTTCGGGGCGGGGTATGTCGGGGTCCACTCCGAGCAGCAGGCCCGCGCCTTCGTCGAGGAAGTGAGTGGCGCCCTCAGCGGTTGTCAGCAGCGGCGGTGGATGCCCGGCGGAGGAGTAGTGCAGTTGCCAGGGCCCACCGGAGGGGCCCTTGACCAGACCGTAGAAGCAGGTGGCAGTGGCTTCCTCGTACAGGCTGTGGTTGGCCACGTCCAGGCGGCGCAGGACCGCTTCAGGCGGCTCTTGGCGGTCGACGGCGATACCGCGGAGCATGCTGCGCAGCTGGCTCATGGCGATGGCCGCGTCGAGATTGTGTCCCGTGACGTCTCCGATGACCAGCGCGGTTCCGTGGGACACGACGAAGCTGTCGTACCAGTCGCCGCCGACCTGCGCGGTGGTGGAGGAAGGCGCGTACCGGGCGGCCAGCTGGAAGCACTCCACCTCCGGCAGCCTGGGCAGGAGAGCCCGCTGCAGACGTTCGGCGACGTTGTGGGTGTCCTGGTGGAGGCGGGCGCTGTCCACTCCCAGAGCGAGGGTGCGGACCAGGTCGTCGACCAGGGACAGATCCTCTTCGGTGAACGGGTGACTCCAGATGGTGCGGCCGACCGTCAAGGCGCCGAAGACCTCCCGGCGCGCTCGCAGCGGAGCGACGACGGCGCTCGTCGTGCCCATCCGCTCGAACAGCTCCGCGTACTGGGTGTCCAGCGGGCTCCCGCCCGGACTCGCCGGGGGAACCCCGTCGAGCAGCAACGGCCCCGCGCCGCGCAGCACACGGGCGAGCGGACCCCGCGCGCCCTCCGCCAGCGGGGGGAGTCTGCCCTCGTACGCCTCCGGGCGCAGTCCCGCGGGCGGATCGCGGTGGACGACGCAGACCCGGTCCATTCGCGTGGCGTCGTCGAACAGGTCCACCGTGCACCAGTCGGCAAGGCGTTCTGTCATGATCTGTCCCGCCCGCTGCAGCCCCGCACCGAGATCCAAGGTGTCGCTCAGCGCACTGCTGGTGTTGGCCATCAGGGAGAGCCGCTCAAGGGCCGACATGTCCGTGCGCGTACCGTTCACCGGTCTGTGGCGTTCCGGTGCCGGGGGCAGCTGCGGTTCGGTGAATTTCTGCGCCACCGCGAGCTGGTTCCGCCCGGAGTGGACGGGTGCGGCGCCCCTGGGAACGAGGTGCGCCACGAACACGGTGCGGCCGTCGGCCAGCTCCTGAGTCCGGATGGTCAGGCGTACGGGGATCATGTGGCCGTCATGGTGCTGCGCGGGCAATGGCACCGAGCGGCCCAGAATGCGCGCCTCACCGGTGAGCAGCAATGAGCTGAACGCCGCGAGGTGACGCGCCCGCAGGTGCTCGGGGATGAGCGCGGTCAGCCTCTGTCCGATCAACGCGTCGGCGTCCCAGCCGAGCATGTCCGCCGCCGGTCCGTTCGCCGCGACGATGCGGTTCGAGTCATCGGCGGCGATGGTCGGAACCCTGCTGGCCCGCAGATGGCCCACGTCCCACGGCACCAGCTCCGAGGGGCTGAGACCCGGCTCCGTGGGAACCGTCAGCAAGGACCACGGGGCGGCGGAGCCGCCGTCGAGCTGGCCGATGACCTGATCGAGCAGCCACTTGCGGAAGAGCCGGTTGAGCGGGAGGGAGGGCAGGGTGAGGAGGCGCTCCTCGCGAGCCGCGTCTTCGGCCTGGCCGAGGACGCTGCGCAGCGTCGTCACCGCGACGGCCGCGTCGGCCGGGACCGACAGCGTCAGGGAGAGGATGTTCGTCTGGGGGTGGTGCTCCCCCAGCGCGACCCGCAGGCCCGCGGTGAGCAGGTTGTTCATGTCGTGAGCGGTGGCCAGGTCCTCCGATCGCACACCGAGACTGTCCCGGGCTGTCGCGGCGAACACGAGTTCACGCAACAGCGCGTGCCGGTGCTGCTCGGATGCCGCGCAGAGGTCGCGCGGCATGTCCATCAGGGTCACGGTCGTACGAGGACCGGCGGGCGGCGCCGCGGCGTTCCATCCTGGCGGTGACGGTGACGGTGACGGTGACGGTGACGGTGACGGTGACGGTGACGGTGACGGTGGCGCAATCGGCGCATTATCGGGCGACAGTTCGAACCACACTGTCTTGCGCTCCCCGTTGACATCCACTCCGCGGCGGGACGCGAGTTCCTCGAAGATGCCAAGCCCGTGCCCCGTACCGGCGTATGGACGGCCGCCGCGAGGCACCAGGCCGCGTGACGCGCAGCGATCAGTCACTTTCACGGCCGCCCCGCCTCCAAGGGGCCTGACCGACACCTCGACCTCGGTGCGCGCGTGCAGAACCGCGTTCGTCACCAGCTCGCTGACCAGAAGCTGAGCGGTACTGATCAGGTCCGACGGGGCTTCGTCCAGCACGGTCCCGACGAAACGCCGGGCTGACGCCACGCTTCGCGGTGTCGGTGGAAACCGTCGCGATCTCGCCCCGGGCGCATCGGAACCGTCCATGCGTCCAGCCTGCCTCACCCCGCACGGCCCCGCAGCCGCGCTCGCCCTGACGTTCGTAGCCCTCGGCCCGACATGCGGAGGTGGCCTGCTTGGGGCAGCGTGGGGACTGGAATGCAGCCGAAGCCCCGCCGACGCGTACGAGCCCGGGCCGGGGTAACCGGCCATGGCGTCAGTGCCCCCCAAAGACGAGCGGTACGTGGCTGCGATAGGGGTACGCGACGGGTGCCAGACAACCGATCGCTTCGATTGACCAGGAGGAGCTTTGAGCGACTTCCAGGGCACGAGCCGCCCGGACCAGAGCAGGCCGGCGGCGGTGGCAAAGACAGCTCAGGACAAGGCGACGGAAGGCGCCGGGCTGGTGGGCGAGGAGGCCGCCGAGGTGGCCGGGACCGCGAAGGAACAAGCGGCAGGAGTGGCTCACGAGGCCACGGCCCAGGCGCGTGACGTGGTGGGAGAGCTGCGTGGTCAGCTCCAGGACCAGGCCCAGTCCCAGACGCAGCGCCTGGCGGAGAACGTACGCCGGTTGGCGGATGAGCTGCGGGACATGAGCGCGAGCGGCAAGCCCGATTCGAGCGCCGCGGGAGTGGTGCGCCAGATAGCCGACGGCGGTCATCAGGTGGCTTCCCGCTTGGAGCAGCGCGGGCCGGATGGCCTCGTCAGTGATCTGCAGGACTTCGCGCGGCGCCGCCCGGGTGTGTTCCTGGCGGGCGCGGCGCTGGCGGGCTTCGCCGTGGCGCGGGCCGGCAAGGGAATCAGCGCCGCCGGCTCGTCCGCTACGCCCGGTTCGGGCGCTGAGAGTGAGCAGCACCGGGCTCCCTCAAGCCCGGGTAGCCCTTCCCGGCCTCCGGTGACGGGTGCCGGTACCCCCCGAGCCGGGTACCAGAGTCCCCCAGAAACCCCCGGTCAGATCCAGCCGCCGCCCGTCGCACCGGGATACGGACAGCCGCCCACGCCTGCGGGGCCCGCTACGGCCGCGCCTCCCCCTCCGCCACCGCCTTCGCCGCCCTACCCGGGCCGGCCGGGGCCGAACCAGGGGAGCTGAGCGGTGGCCACACAGTTCCCGGAATCCGTCGGCACCGACGCCCAGCACCCGACGGCCCCGCGCTCCGCCAAGCCGGACGAGCCGTCGATCGGTGACCTGCTCAGCGAAATCAGCACCGATCTGTCGCAGCTGGTCCGCGACGAGATAGAGCTGGCCAAAGCGGAGATCAAGCAGGAGTCGACCAAGGCCGGCAAGGCCTTCGGCATGCTGGGCGGGGCAGGTTACGCCGGTCACCTCGTCCTGCTCCTGGGCAGCCTGACCGTGATCTTCGCCCTCGCCAATGTCATGGACATCGCCTGGGCGGCACTGATCGTCACCGCCGTGTGGGCGGTGGTCGCAGCGGTGCTGTACAGCACGGGCCGCAAGCGCCTGCGCACCGTGAACCTCAAGCCCGAACAGACCGTGGAAACCCTGAAGGAGGACGCCCAATGGGCACGACACCCGACGAGCTGAGGACCGACGTGGAGTACCGGCGTGCCCATCTGGCCCGCAATGTCGACCTTCTGGCGGACAAGGTGACCCCACGCAGGGTGGCCCAGCGCAAGGTCGGCGCGGCCCGGGGCCGGCTGACCGGCATCAAGGAGCGTGTGATGGGTACGACCAGCGACACCGTCGGGAACGTCGCGGACACCGCGCACGGTTTCGCGGACTCCGCCAGTCAGGCGGCAGGAAGCCTCGCCGATACCGCCAAGGACACGACCCGACAGATCGGTGACGCCGTCCAGCAGGCACCCTCGCAGGTCAAACAGCAGACGCAGGGCAGCCCGCTCGCGGCCGGCCTCATCGCCTTCGGCGCCGGCATGCTGACGGCCGCGCTGCTGCCGACCAGCAAGGCGGAGGAGCAAGCGGGTCAGCAACTGCGCGAGCACGCCGATGACCTGCTCGAACCGGTGAAGCAACAAGCCGTCCAGGCAGCGCAGGACGTCAAGGAAGAGCTGCGCCAACCGGCCGCCGAAGCGGTGCAAGCGGTCAAGTCCACGGCACAGGACGCGGCCCGGACCACCAAGGAGCAGGCCCAGCACGCCGGACAGGACACCGCGCAGGGGCTGCGCGAGGTGGGCGGGGACACCGTCCATGAGGTGCGCGAGCAGGCGGGCGGCCCCGGGCAACCGAACACCTGACGGCGGCCTGCCCTGACGCGGGACCGCCCCCGCTACGCCGTGGAACGCCCCCTCGCCCTGGTCCCCGGCTCCGCCGAATGCGGCGGAGCCGGGGTCCCGCGCCTCGCAGCCCCGCCGAC